>NZ_JBSEYU010000002.1:0-383683 GCF_053627955.1 Micrococcus sp. 093350064-1 | reverse complement strand
CACGGCATCACCGTGGACCGGGTGGTCACGGACAACGGGAACAACTACCGGGCCGTGGACTTCACCGCCAAGGTGGTCTCGCTCGGGGGCCGGCATCACCGGATCCGGCCCTACACCCCGCGCCATAACGGGAAGGTGGAGAGGTACAACCGGCTGATGGTCGATGAGGTCCTCTACGCCCGCCCCTACACCTCAGAGCAGGCTCGGCGTGAGGCCCTGGCGGTGTGGGTGAACCACTACAACTACCATCGGCCTCATACCTCCTGCGGGGACGCCCCTCCGGCCTCGTTGGCCCCGGCCCGAGTCAACAACGTCATGCCCTCCTACAGCTAGCGCGGGACCGCGCCGGCGCCTCCCCCGCCTTACAGTCATCTCGACCCTCTGAGATGGGCGCGAACAGTGTCATACTGACCAGAACAGCCCCGCCAGTCCGCCCCGGGAGGTCCCATGCCGGTCGCTGAGGCCCGCGTCAGCGTGGCCGTGTCCACGGCCGTCTTCGGCGTGCGCCCGGACCCGCACGGCGTGCCCCGCCTCTGTGTCGCCCTCGTCCCGCGGATGCGCGAGCCGTTCCTGGACCGGTGGGCGCTGCCGGGCGCGTGGCTCGGCGCGGACGAGGAGCTGGCCGACGTCGCCGCACGCGTGGCCGCCGAGTGCGTGCCCGGTCCCGTCCGTCGCCTCGAGCAGCTGGCGGCGTTCGGCGCCGTGGACCGTTCCCCCACCGGACGCGTCCTCACGGTGGCCCACTGGGCGCTCAGCCCCGCCCTGGACGACGACGGCGCCGCCCCAGCGTCCAGCCCGGACCCGGACGTGGCCGGGCTGCCCATCGGGGTCCATGTGCGCTGGCACCGGGCCGACGCGCCGCCCGCGCTGGCGTTCGACCACGCGCAGATCCTGGCGGCGGCCGTGGCGCGCCTGCGCGCGGACCTGCCGCGAGCCGGCGTCGGGCACGCGCTGCTGGGGCCCTCCTTCACCCTCGCCGAGCTGCGCGCCGTGCACGAGGCCGTCCTCGGCCGCGGCCTCGACGCCGCCAACTTCCGCCGCGCCACCCTCGCCGCCGGGGCCCTCGAGGAGACCGGCGAGGTCCGCGGCGGCACCCCGCACCGCCCGCCCAAGCTCTACCGGTACCGGCCCGCCGGGCCCGGGACCGACCCCGATCCCGCCGGGCCGGACGCCCGCCGCTGACCCACCAGCCCCGACCCAGGAGTCACCCATGACCACCCCGACCGGAACCACCGCCTCGGTGGCCCGCACCCTGACCCTGATCGACAAGGACGCCGCGCGCGGCTCCTCGTGTTCCCCCGACCTGACCCGCGGCCCCTGGGCGTTCGACGCCGGCCTGCCCGCCTACGGCCCCGGCGCATCGCAGGACGACGTCGTCCCGGCCGACGCCCCCGTGCAGGGCCGCATCCCCGAGGAGTACCAGCGGGCCTCCGACGAGGAGCTCCACGCCCGGATCAGCGCCGCGCGGCAGACACTCGGCGAACGCGTCGTCGTGCTGGGCCACTTCTACCAGCGCGACGAGGTCGTCCAGCACGCCGACTTCGTGGGCGACTCCTTCCAGCTCGCGCGGGCCTCCCAGGGCCGGCCCGAGGCGGAGGCGATCGTGTTCTGCGGCGTGCACTTCATGGCGGAGACCGCGGACCTGCTCTCCACCCCGGACCAGGCCGTCATCCTGCCCAACCTCGCCGCCGGCTGCTCCATGGCGGACATGGCCGACCTGGACTCGGTCGAGGACGCGTGGGAGCAGCTCGAGGCGGTCTACGGCACCGAGCCGGACGACGACGGGCGCGTGCCCCTGCTGCCCGTGACCTACATGAACTCCTCCGCGGCCCTCAAGGGCTTCGTCGGCGAGCGCGGCGGCATCGTGTGCACGTCCTCCAACGCCTCGGCCGTGCTGGACTGGGCGTTCGAGCGTGCCCAGCGCGTCCTGTTCTTCCCGGACCAGCACCTGGGCCGGAACACGGGCCGCGCCAGGGGGATCCCACTCGAGCAGATGCCGACGTGGAATCCCCGCCTGCCGCTGGGCGGGAACTCCGAGGACGCCCTGCGGGACGCGAAGGTCCTGCTGTGGCACGGCTTCTGCTCGGTGCACCGCCGCTTCACGGTCGCGCAGATCGAGCAGGCCCGCGCCGAGCACCCGGACGTCCAGGTGATCGTGCACCCCGAGTGCCCCCTGCCCGTGGTGGAGGCCGCGGACTCCTCCGGGTCCACCGACTTCATCGTCAAGGCCATCCAGGCGGCGCCGGCCGGCTCGACCTTCGCGATCGGCACCGAGATCAACCTCGTGCAGCGCCTGGCCGCCCAGCACCCCGAGCACACGATCTTCTGCCTCGACCCCGTGATCTGCCCGTGCTCCACGATGTACCGCATCCACCCCGGCTACCTCGCGTGGGTGCTCGAGGAGCTCGTGGCCGGCCGCGTGGTCAACCGGATCACCGTGCCCGCGTCCGTGGCCGACCCGGCCCGCACCGCGCTCGAGCGGATGCTGGCCGTCGCGCCGAAGCAGTCGGCCGCGCAGTCCGCCGGGGCCGGGACGTGACCCCGGCCGACCGCGCCCCGGCGACGCCGGCCCCGCAGCCGGACGTGGAGCGGATCGTGGCCGCCGCGCTCGCCGAGGACGCGCCCTGGGGTGATGTCTCCTCGGAGGCCTTCGTCCCGGAGCAGGCCCGGATCACCGCGCGCGTGGTGGCCCGCGAGGCCGGGGTGCTCTCCGGCACGAACGCCCTCGAGGCCGCCTTCCGGCTCGTCGACCCGGCCGTGTCCGTCACCCTGCACCTGGCCGACGGCGCCGACCTGTCCCCCGGCGCCGTCGTCGCCGAGGTCGCGGGCCCCGCCCGCTCGGTGCTGCGCGCCGAGCGCGTGGCGCTGAACCTCGTCCAGCGCCTGTCCGGGATCGCCACGACGACGGCCGCCCACGTGGCCGCCGTGCGCGCCGGCGGCGGGCACGCGCGGGTGGTGGACACCCGCAAGACCACCCCGGGTCTGCGCGTGCTCGAACGGCAGGCGGTGCGGGACGGAGGCGGGCACAACCACCGCTTCAGCCTCTCGGATGCCGTGATGCTCAAGGACAACCACCTGGCCGCGCTGGGGTTCGGCGGTGCCGGCGACCCGGGCGAGGCCCTCACCGCGGCCCTGCGCGCCGGGATGGCCCGCCTGCCGCACACCACCCACGTGGAGGTGGAGGTCGACCGGCTCGAGCAGATCCCGGCGGTGCTCGCCGCCGGGGTCGACACGATCATGCTGGACAACTTCTCGCCGGCCGAGCTGCGGGCCGGCGTCGAGCTCGTGGCGGGCCGCGCCGTCGTCGAGGCCTCCGGCGGGGTGAGCCTCGAGACGATCGGGGCGATCGCGGCCACGGGCGTGGACGTGATCTCGGTGGGAGCGCTGACCCATACCGTCCAGTCCCTGGACCTGGGCCTGGACGCCGTGGTCGAGGAGGTCTCGCCGCGCCGATGAGCACCACCCTCGACCTGGACCACGCGGCCACCGCGCCCGTCCGGCGCAGCGCGCTGGAGGCGATGTGGCCCGCCCTCACCGGCGTCTACGGCAACCCGTCCTCGGCGCACGAGGCCGGCCGGGCGGCGGCGGCCCTGCTCGAGGACGCCCGCGCGCGGGTGGCCCGCGCGATCGGCGCCCGGGCCGGGCAGGTCGTGTTCACCTCGGGCGGCACGGAGGCCGACGCGCTCGCCGTGCTCGGCACGGTGCGCGCCCGGATCCTCGCCGGCCGCCCGGCGAACCACGTGCTGACCACGGGGATCGAGCACAGCGCGGTGCGGCAGTCCTGTGACCAGCTGGCCCGGCTGCACGGCGTCGAGGTCGAGCACCTCGCGCTGGACCGTGACGGCCTGACCTGTGCGGACGACCTCGCCGCCCGCCTGCGCCCGGACACCGCGCTGGTCAGCGTGCACCTGGCCCACAACGAGGTGGGCACGGTGCAGCCGGTGGCCGAGCTGGCCGCCGTCGCCCGGGAGGCGGGCGTGCCGCTGCACGTGGACGCGGTGCAGGCCGCGGGGCAGATCCCGGTGGACGTGCGCGCCCTCGGGGCGGATCTCGTGGCGCTGTCCGGGCACAAGGTCGGCGGGCCCAAGGGGGTCGGCGCGCTGTGGGTGCGCCCGGGTCACGCCCTGGAACCGCTCGTGCCCGGCGGCGGCCAGGAGCGGGGCCGGCGGTCCGGGACGCAGAACGTGGCCGGTGCCGCCGGGTTCGCGGCGGCCTTCGAGGAGGCCGAGGCGGAGCGCACCGCGGCCGCGGACGCGTGGTCCGGGCTGCGGGACCGGTTCGCGGCGCGCGTGCTCGACGGCGTCCGGGCGCTCGTGCCCGACGCGCGGCTGACCGGCCATCCCGCGCGGCGGCTGCCGCGTCACGCCTCGTTCGTGCTGCCCGGCGTGAACGGCGAGTCGGTGCTGGAGGAGGCGGCCCGCCGGGGCGTGCTGGCCTCGGCGGGGTCCGCGTGCTCGGCCCACGACGCCGAGCCGTCCCCGGCCCTGCTCGCGCTGGGCCTCAGCGAGGACGAGGCCCGCACGGCCCTGCGCTGCACGTTCGGCCCGGACGCCGACGCCCCGCTGCTCGACGCCGCGGCGGACGCGATCGTCGACGCCGTCCGGACGGTCACCGCCCTGCGCTGAGCGGCCCCGGGCCGGTCGACCCCGCTGCCGCCGGGGGCCGGCGTCGGACGTTCACCCGGGGGTCAGCCCGAGGCCACATGTCCCTCGCCTGCGTGCCCCACCCTGGCCCCGTGAAGCAGACCACCGCACCCCTGTCCCACTCCGCCTCCCGCCGTTCGGTGCTCGCCGCGGCGTCCGCCGCCGTACTCGCCCCCGCCGCCCTCGCCGGCCCCGCCGCCGCCCGTCCGGCCCGCCACACCCCCGGTGGCCTGGTCGCGTCCCGTCTGACGCTGCCGTCCGGCGTCGCCACCGGCGACGTCACCTCGAACTCGGCCGTGCTGTGGGCGCGCTCGTCCGGCCGTTCGCGCCTGCACGCCACGCTGCGCGCGGTCGACGAGGACGGGAAGGTGCTGCGCGGCCGCTTCGCTCGCGGGCTGACCCTGCGCTCCGGCTGGGTCGACGGGGCCACCGACCACACCGCGAAGATCCTCGCGGACACGCTGCCCTCCGACACCCGCTTCGAGGTGACGTACGCGTTCGAGGACGAGGCCGGCCGCCTGGGCGAGTCGGCCGTGGCCCGCTTCACGACGGCGCCCGGCGCGCGGTTCGGCCGGAAGACCTCCGCCGCCCAGTCCTTCGTGTGGACCGCGGACACCGCGGGGCAGGGCTACGGCATCAACCCGGAGATCGGCGGCATGCGCGGCTACGCGGCGATGCACGCCACGATGCCCGACTTCTTCCTGCACTCCGGCGACACGATCTACGCGGACAACCCCATCCCGGAGACCCTCGAGGTGGCCGGCGAGCCCACCTGGCGCAACCTCGTCACGGAGGAGACGTCCAAGGTCGCCGAGACGCTGAACGAGTTCCGCGGCCGCCACCGCTACAACATGATGGACGACAACCTCCGCGCCCTGTACGCGGACGTCCCCGTCATCGCCCAGTGGGACGACCACGAGACGACCAACAACTGGTGGCCGGGTGAGGTCCTCGAAGACCCGCGCTACACCCAGGTCCGTGACGTGGACACGCTGGCCGCCCGCGCCCGCCGCGCGTGGCAGGAGTACATGCCGATCGCCGACTCCACAGCCCTGCGCCGCGGCTCGGGCTTCGAGCCCGCCCGCATCTACCGCAGGATCCCCCGCGGCGCGACCCTCGACGTGTTCGCCCTGGACATGCGCACCCACAAGGGCGAGAACACCCCGGGGCTCGAGACCCACGAGACCCCGATCCTGGGCGAGGAGCAGCTGCAGTGGCTCATCCGTGGGCTGCGCGCGTCGACCGCCACGTGGAAGGTCATCGCCAACGACCTGCCTCTGGGCCTGATCGTCCCCGACGGCACGGGGCAGGAGTCCCTGTCCAACGGCGACGACGGCGCCCCGCTGGGCCGCGAGCTGGAGATCGCCCGCCTCCTGAAGGCGATCAAGGACCACGGCGTGAAGAACGTCGTGTTCCTCACCGGCGACGTCCACTACTGCGCGGCGCACCACTACTCCCCCGACCGCGCGGCGTTCACCGACTTCGAGCCGTTCTGGGAGTTCGTGGCCGGCCCCATCAACGCCGGATCGTCCGGCCCGAACACGCTGGACGGCACCTTCGGCCCGCGCCTGGACTTCGAGGCGCACGGGCCGGTCATGGGCTCGCCGCGCTCCGGCGAGCACCAGTACTTCGGCCACGTCGAGATCCCCGAGGACGGCCGCGAGTTCCGGGTGCGTCTGATCAACGCCGTCGGCCGGACGGTCTACTCGCGCACGCTGACGGCTGCCTGATCCGCCGTGCCGGCGGCGTCGGCGGGCCGTCAGTCTGTGATCAGGCCCTCCTCGCGGAGCCAGTCCCACGCGACCTGGGTGGGCTCCTCGCCGTCGACGTCCACCCGGGCGTTCAGGCGCGCGGCCGTCGCGTTGTCCAGGCGCGCGGTCACGGGCGCCAGCAGGTCGGCGATCTCGGGGTGCTCGGCCAGGACCTCCTCGCGCACGATGGGGGCCGCGTTGTACTTCGGGAAGAAGCTCAGCGGGTCCTGCAGGGTCGTCAGGTCCAGCGCGGCGATCCGCCCGTCCGTGGCGTACGCCTCCCCGAAGGTGCACGACCCGTCCGCCACCGCGGCGAACACCGCCCCGAGGTCCATCTGGCGCAGCCGGGATCCGGTGGGCCGTTCGATCCCATAGGCCTCGAGCATGGGCAGGAACCCGTCGTTGCGGGCGGCGAATTCGGCGCTCACGCAGAAGGACTGGTCCTCCGTGGGGAGGTCCTTGATGTCCGCCAGGGTCTCCAGGCCGAGCTCCTCCGCCCGGTCCTGGCGCACGGAGAAGGTGTAGGTGTTGTCGAGTTCGGCCGGCGGCAGCCACACCAGGCCCTGCTGCGCGTCCTCGTCCCGGACCGCGGCCCACTGCGCCTGGGCGTCCGGGATCGGATCGGTGTGGCCCAGGTACGTGATCCAGGCCGTCCCCGTGTAGTCCCACTCGACGTCCACGACGCCTGCGACCTGGGCCTGGCGCGCACTGAGCGAACCCGGCATGTTGGTCAGATCCTCGACGTCGGCCCCCGCGGAGCGCAGCAGGATCGCGGTGATCTTGCCGAGCACGACGCCCTCGTTGAAGTTCTTGGAGCCCACCGCCACGTGGGCGCCCTCGAGGTCGATCCCGGCGACGTCGCCGGCGGGCGTGCCCGAGGGCAGGTAGCCGCCGGCGGTGCTCAGCCCGCACCCGGACAGGACCAGGGAGGCCGCCAGGCCGAGCGCGGCGAGCGCGGCACGAGCGGGGGTCCGGCCGCGGCGGCGGGACGGGGTGGTCGCGCGCGGGGTGGTCATGCGAGCCCCCTCGGCGTGGCCAGCGTCTCGACGAGGCGGCCGATCCACTCGATCATCAGGGCGAGGGCGGCCACGAGGATCGCCCCCGAGACGAGCAGCGGGAAGCGGAACAGGACGATCCCGGTCTGGATGAGCAGGCCGAGGCCGCCGGCGTCGATGAACGTCGCGAACGCCCCGGTACCCACCAGCAGCACCAGGGCGGTCCGCAGACCCGCCATGATCACGGGCAGGGCCAAGGGCAGCTCCACCCGGAGCAGGGTCTGCAGCGGCGACATGCCCATGCCGCGGGCCGCCTCGACGACGGTGGGGTCGACGCCCCGCAGCCCGGCCAGCGTGTTGGCCAGCACGGGCAGGAACGCGTAGAGGGACAGGGCCAGGACGGCGACCCGGAAGCCGAACCCCCACGCCATGGCGAGCAGGACGATCACACCGATCACGGGAGCGGCCTGGCCGGCGTTGGCCAGCCCCATGGCGACGGGGGTGAACCGCCGGGCGGCGGGGCGGCTCAGCAGCACGCCGAGCGGGATGGCCGTCGCCACGACCAGAACGGTGGACACGCCGACGAGGGCCAGGTGCTCGGCGGTGAGGCGCAGGACGGTGGGCCAGGTCAGCAGCCGGGCCTCGACGTCGTCGAGGGCGGCTCCGCGCACCCAGACGGTCCACCCGATCAGCAGGGCGGCCACCAGCAGCGGCAGGCCGATCAGGAGCAGGCGGTCCTCGGCGGAGGCCGCACGCAGCCGGGCGATCATGGCCGAGCCTGCTCGTCGGCGGCGCGGGCGTGCGCGCGCAGTGTCGCATAGTCGAGCAGACCGATGACCGTGCCACCACGGACCACGGCGATCTCCTCCGCCGGGGCCGTGACCAGCACGGCGAGGGCCTCGCTGATCGGGGTGGCCGCGTCGAGCACGGGCCCGCCCGGCAGCGTGCCCGTCGGGTGCTGTGCGATCGGGCGCAGCGGCAGCGAGTCGACCGACCGCAGCCCCAGCCGCTTGAGCCCCGCCCCCGACCCCACGAAGTCGGCCACGAACTCGGTGGCCGGCCGCGCCAGGACCTCTTCGGGGGTGGCGTACTGGGCCACGTGCGCGCCGGGTTCGAGCACCAGGATCCGGTCGCCCAGGAGCACGGCCTCGTCCACGTCGTGGGTGACCATCACGATGGTCTTGCCCACCCTGGCCTGGATGTCGAGCATCTCCTGCTGCAGGCGCTGGCGGGTGAGGGGGTCCACGGCGCCGAAGGGCTCGTCCATGAGCAGCACGGGAGGATCCGCCGCGAGGCCCCGGGCCACGCCGACGCGCTGCTGCTGTCCGCCGGACAGCTCGCGCGGGAAACGGTCTCGATAGATCGCCGGGTCCAGGCCGACGAGGTCGAGCAGCTCGTCCACGCGGTCGGCGATGCGCCGGCGGTCCCACTTGAGCAGGCGCGGCACCAGGCCGACGTTCTCGGCGACGGACAGGTGGGGCATCATGCCGCCGCCCTGCACGACGTAGCCGATCTGACGGCGCAGCCGGGTGGGGTCACGGCGTGTGATGTCCTCCCCGCCGATCAGGATCCGCCCGGAGGTGGGCTCGATGAGGCGGTTGATCATCTTCAGCGAGGTGGTCTTGCCGCAGCCGGACGGACCGACGAACACCACCGTCTCCCCCGCGGGGATGACGAGGTCCAGGGCGTCCACGGCGGGACGGTCCTGCCCCGGATAGAGCTTCGTCAGGGACTCGAGACGGATCTCGGCCCCGGCGTCACGGTCGGTGCTCATGCGCGCAGTCCCTTCGAGATGGTGAGCCGGCCGAGCAGCACGAGCAGCCCGTCCAGGACGAGGGCGACGACGACGATGCCGAGGGTGCCCACGAGGGCGTAGTTCAACGCGTTGGCGCCGCCCAGGGAGACCAGCCCCGTGAAGATGTACGAGCCCAGTCCAGGCCCCAGGACGTAGGCCGCGACCGCGGCGACGCCCATGCCGAGCTGGCCCGCGACCCGGATGCCGGTGAGGATCACGGGCCAGGCCAGCGGGAGACGCACCCGGGTGAACAGCGCCACCGGCCCCAAGCCCATCCCCCGGGCGGCCTCCAGCACCTCCGGGTCCACGCCGCGCAGACCCACGAGCGCGTTGCGGAGGATGGGCAGCAGGGCGTAGAAGACCACCACCACGACGGCGGGGACGGTCCCGATGCCCACCAGGGGGATCAGGACGCCGATGAGCGCGAAGGAGGGCAGGGTCAGCCCGACGGCCGTGAAGGCGTTCGCGATCGGGGTCAGGCCCTTGATCCGCGTGGCGATCACGGCCAGCGCGATGGCGAGCACGGTGGCGATGGCCAGCGCCTGCAGCACGAGCCACCCGTGCTGCCACGCCCGGAAGAGGATGTCCGGCCAGCGTGAGGCGAGGAACTCACTCATGCGGCCTCCACGCCGGCAGCGCGCCCCTGGGCGGCCCGGGCGTCTGCGGGGCGGGGCGGGACCGTCATCGTCGTCTCCTTCGGTCCGGGTGGGGCGAGCATGCTCTTGCACGCTACCCGAGACGGTGGCGCTCCCTGTGTTCTGCACCACGACGGGGGCCGCCGACGCCGCCGCGGACGGCCCGACGCCCAGGCGACGGGTAGGACGGCCTGCGCTAGCGTGTCGGCCATGTCTCGCTCCCACTCCGACGCCCTCGACGCGTCCGGCCCCGACTCCGGGGGCGCCGTCGTCGCGCCCCGCCGCCGCTTCGGCCTGCTGCCCCGCATCCTCCTCGCGATCGTGGCCGGCGTCCTCGTCGGCCTGGTCGCGCCGACCTGGCTCGTGCAGGCCTTCGCCACCTTCAACGGCCTGTTCTCGAACTTCCTGGGCTTCATCGTCCCGGTGCTGATCCTGGCGCTCGTCGCCCCCGCCATCGGCGACATCGGCCGGGGCGCGGGGAAGCTGCTGGCACTGACCGGCGGCATCGCCTACGGCTCCACCCTGTTCGGCGGCTTCGGCGCCCTGCTGGTCTGCCTGCTCGTCTTCCCGCTGATCCTCACGCCCGGGTCCTTCGAGGCGATGGCCAACCCCGAGGACGCGCTGCTCGGCCCGCTGTTCGAGGTGCAGATGGACCCGCCCTTCGGCGTGATGACGGCCCTGCTGCTCGCGTTCGTGCTCGGCATCGGCCTGACGATGCTGCCGCGCGGCGCCCTGCACGAGGGCTTCGACCAGCTGCGATCGATCATCGAGCGGGTCGTCATGGGTCTGATCGTGCCGCTGCTGCCCGTCTACATCTTCGGCGTGTTCCTGAACATGACCGCCGCCGGCGAGGTCTTCAAGGTCATCACCACGTTCCTCGGCGTGATCCTGCTGGTCTTCGGCCTCACCGTGGTGCTGCTGCTCATCCAGTACGTCGTCGCGGGCGCGATCACGGGCCGCAACCCGTTCACGGCCCTGAAGACGATGCTGCCGGCCTACGCGACGGCCCTGGGCACCTCGTCCTCGGCGGCGACCATCCCGGTGACCCTGCGCCAGACCCTGCTGCTCGGCGTGCGCCGGCCGATCGCCTCGTTCGTCGTGCCGCTGTGCGCGACGATCCACCTGGCCGGCTCCACGGTGAAGATCGTCTCGTTCTCCATCGCCGTGCTGTTCCTCTCGGGCCAGTCGATCGACATCCCGGTGTTCGTGGGCTTCATCTTCATGCTGGGCGTCACCATGGTCGCGGCGCCCGGCGTGCCCGGCGGCGCGATCGTGGCGGCCTCGGGCCTGCTGTCCTCGATGCTCGGCTTCACCGAGCCGCAGGTCGCGCTCATGGTCGCCACGTACATCGCCATCGACTCCTTCGGCACCGCCACCAACGTGACCGGCGACGCCGCCATCGCGATGATCGTCGACAAGATCGCCGGAGACCGTCTCATCGAGGGCTCCGCGGACGAGGGCCTGGAGCGCCGCGACGACGAGGAGGCCGCCACCGGCGCCGACGCCGGCTGACCCGCCCCGCACACACCACGGCCCCCTCCCTGTCTGCAGCTCAGGGAGGGGGCCGTCGTCGGGACGGGCGGTGTCAGCCGCGCAGGTCCCGCTCCGCCTCGGCGCGCACCGCGCGCCGCTGCCCCGGGGAGCGCACGACGACGTCGCTCATCTCCTCGAGCGTCTTGCCCTTGGTCTCGGGGACGAAGGCCACCACGAAGGCCAGGGACAGCGCCGCCATGACCGCGTACAGGCCGTAGGCGAGGGTCAGGCCGATGTCCGCCAGCCACGGGAACGTGGTGGAGACGGTGAAGTTCGCCGCCCACTGCGCGGCGGCGGCCACGGCGAGCGCGCCGGCGCGGATGCGGTTCGGGAACATCTCGCCCAGCAGCACCCAGACCAGCGGACCCCAGGTGGCGCCGAAGAACACCACGAAGGCGTTCGCGGCCACCAGCGCCACGGTGGACCACGGCTGCGGCAGGGACACGGACTCGCCGCCGCCGGTCTGCGCGAAGGAGAAGGCCAGTGCCATCAGGCCGAGGCTGACCGTCATGCCGGCGGAGCCGGCGATCAGCATGGGGCGACGGCCGACGCGGTCCACCAGGGCGATCGCGATGAGGGTGACGGCGATGTTCGTGACCGAGGTGATCACGGTGACCGTGAGGGCGTCCGACTCCCCGAAGCCCACCGAGCGCCACAGGGTGGTGGAGTAGTAGAAGATCACGTTGATGCCCACGGCCTGCTGGAAGACGGAGAGCAGGATGCCGATCCACACGATCGGCTGCAGGCCCGCCGCCGGTCCACGCAGGTCCGCCAGCGACTCGCGGCGCTCCGAGTCCAGCGAGCGCCGGATGTCCTCGATCATCAGGTTCACCCGGTCCACACCGGTGAACTCGTGCAGGACCTCGGCCGCCTCGTCCGTGCGGCCGCGGGCGACCAGGTAGCGCGGGGACTCCGGCAGCTTCAGGGCGAACAGGCCGTACAGCACCGCCGGGACGGCCTCGGCCAGGAACATCCAGCGCCAGGCGTCGACGCCGAGCCAGAACGGCTGCGCCGCTCCCCCGGCCATCGTCGCGAAGAGCGCGCCCGTGAGGAGCGCGGCGAAGATGCCCAGGACGATCGCCAGCTGCTGGAGCGAGCCGAGGCGACCGCGCACATGGGCCGGGCTGACCTCCGCGATGTACGCCGGAGCGATCACGGACGCGGCGCCCACGCCCAGGCCGCCGACCATGCGCCAGACGATCAGGTCGACCACGCCGAACGCCAGACCCGAGCCGATGGCAGAGACCAGGAACAGCATCGCGGCGATCACCATCACGGGCACGCGGCCGCGGCGGTTGGCGATCGGCCCGGCGAACCAGGCGCCGAGTGCGCAGCCGATCAGCGCCGAGGAGACGGCGAAACCCGTGAGACCGGCGCCGAGGCCGAACTCCCCGGCGAGGGCGTCCACGGCGCCGTTGATGACAGAGGTGTCGAAGCCGAACAGGAAACCGCCGAGCGCGGCGGCGACCGAGATGCCGACCACCTTGGCGTTGAGGCGAGACGTCGCGGCGCCGCCGGACCGGGTCGCTGTCATGGTGGGTCCTCTCTGGGTGGCGCCCGACGGCCCGCTGCGCGCCGGTGCGTCCGCACAGTGTGTTCTTCGCTCGGCGAGCGTGCAAGTCGCACAGCCCCTCGCCCCGCCCACGGTGAGGCGGCGGGGCAGAATGAGGACCATGTTCGTCGTCCTGGGCCCCGCCCCCGCCTCCGTCGGCAGCCCCGGCGCCTGGTGGGCCGTGGACGGGGACGACGCCACTCCCCTGGGATCCTGCCCCGCCGGGTCCGTGGCCGGGCTCGTGGCCGGTCTGCCCGCCCGCCTGGGCGTGGACCCGAGCACGGTCCGCTGGGTGCTCGCCGACGTCGGGACGGAGTACGCCGCCTGGCTGGCGGCGGGAGTGCGGGTGGATCGGTGCTGGGATTTGGCCCTCGTCCAGCGGATCCTGCGGCACGCGGCGACGGCGCCGGGCAGCGGGGTGCGTTACACGCCCGTGGCGCAGCTCGAGGTCGCCGACCCCACGGAGCCCGAGCGCCCCGCGCGGGTGCCCGCCGGTCAGGAGTCCTTCTTCGACCTGCCGGACGAGACCGGCCCTGCTCCGGACGTCACCGTGCTCGCGGCCGAGCTGGCCGCGCAGCGGGCCGCCGTCGAGGGCTCGGCCCACCCGCACCGGCTGCGGCTGCTCGCGGCGGCGGAGTCGCAGGGCGCACTCGTGGCCGCGGAGATCCGGGCGGCGGGTCTGCCGTGGGACAGGGGCGTGCACGAGGCGCTCCTCACCGAGCAGCTCGGCCCCCGGCCTGCACCGGGCGAGCGTCCCGCCCGCCTGCAGGCCCTGGCCGAACGCATCGCCGACGTCCTGGGCTCCCCCGGGCTGAGCCCCGACTCGCAGCCCAGCCTGCTGCGGGCGCTGCAGACGGCAGGCGTGGCCGTGGAGTCCACGCGGCAGTGGGACCTGAAGCACTGGATCGACGCCGGCGGCGCGGAACGCGAGGCGCGGGCCGCGCTGCTCGCGCCGCTGCTGGAGTACAAGGCCCTGGCCCGGCTGTGGACGGCCAATGGCTGGCACTGGCTGGACCAGTGGATCGGCGACGACGGCCGGTTCCACGCCGCCTACCTGGTCGGCGGCGTGGTGACCGGGCGGTGGGCCGCCCACGGCGGTGGGGCCATGCAGGTCCCGGCCGGGGTGCGCGACGCCGTCCGCGCAGACCCCGGGTGGACGCTGACCGTGGCCGACGCCTCCCAGGTGGAGCCGCGCATCCTCGCCGCGATGGCCGCCGACGAGGCGCTGGCCCGTGCCGGGACCACGCCCGACCTGTACCGGGAGGTGGCGGAGCAGGGCCGGGCGGCCGGCACCGCGCTGGCCGACCGCGGGCGCGCGAAGATCGCCCTGCTGGGTGCGATGTACGGCTCGACGACGGGCGACTCCGCGGCGCTCATGCCGCACCTGCGCCGGCTCTACCCCCGAGCGATCGGCCTGCTCGAGCGGGCGGCCTCCGTCGGCGAGGGCGGCGGCCAGGTGTCCACGTGGCTGGGCCGCTGGTCCCCCGCACCGGGGCGGAAGTGGCAGGAGTCCGTGTCCGACGTCGGCACCCAGGCCGCCGAGTCCGCGGCCCGGCGACGGCGACGCTCCCAGGGCCGCTTCACCCGGAACTTCGTGGTGCAGGGCACCGCAGCCGAGTGGGCGCTGTGCTGGATGGGCGAGATCCGCCGTCGACTGCGCTCGGCCGGCATGCACACGGAACTCGTGTTCTTCGTCCACGACGAGGTCGTCCTGCACGGCCCGGCCGCGGAGGCCGAGGCCGTGCGGACAGTCGTGGCGGAGTCCGCGAGCGCCGCCGGCCGCCTGCTGTTCGGTCCCGCCCCCGTGGACTTCCCGCTCACCGTCTCCAGCGTGGGGTCATACGCGGACGCGAAGTGAGGGGCGGCAGCGCGTCGGCCGCGGTCATGGCCCCCGTGCGCCGCACCGGGCCGAGGACCCTCGGACCTGGCACGATGCGGGACGAGGGCCGATCCTGGAGAGCGCCCGAGACACCCTTGTGAAGGAGACCGCATGCCCGTCGCCCCGCGTCCGTCCGACGGCGCCGCGTCCTCGGTCTTCACCCCGCACCAGCAGCGCATCCTCGCGGTGCTCCTCATCCCGATCTTCATGTCCCTGCTGGCCGTGTCCAGCATCAACGTGGCCCTGCCCGCCCTGCAGCGGGGCCTGGACGCCAGCGACGCGGAGCTGCAGTGGGCCATCTCCGGCTACACCCTCGTGTTCGGCATGGTGCTCGTGCCGGCGGGCCGGGCGGGTGACCTCTTCGGACGACGCCGGCTGTTCATGGTGGGCCTCGGCGTGTTCGCGCTGGGTGCGCTCCTGTCCGGCCTGGCGCCCACGGGCGTCCTGCTCGTGCTCGCGCGCCTGGTCATGGGCGTGGGCGCGGGCCTGCTCAACCCGCAGGTCACCGGCTTCATCCAGGGCGAGTTCTCCGGCGCCTCCCGCGCCCGGGCGTTCGGGGCGCTCGGTGCCGTCGTCGGGGTGTCCGTGGCGGTGGGGCCGCTGCTCAGCGGCGGGCTCATCGCGTGGCTCGGCGGCGACCTCGGCTGGCGCGCGACCTTCCTGGTGAACGTGCCGATCGCCCTCGGCGCCCTGGTCGTGGCCCGCCACTGGCTGCCGCGCACCGTCCCCGAGCGGGCGCGGCGTCCGGACCTGGACCCGGTCGGCGTCGTCCTGCTGGCGGGCGCCCTCGTGGCCGTCATGCTCCCGTTCCTGGACCGTGGGCTCGGGCCGTGGCGGTTCGTGCTCGTGCCCGTCGGCATCGGCCTGGCCGCCCTCTGGACGCGGTGGGAGGCCCGGTACGCCCGACGGGGCCGCGCCCCGATGGTGGACCTGCGCCTGTTCCAGACCCGCAGCTTCGCGTGCGGCGCCCTGCTGATCGCCATCTACTTCACCGGCTCGACCAGCATGTTCGTGGTGATCGCCATGTTCATGCAGAACGGGCTGGGCTACCCGGCGCTGCACGCCGCACTCATCGGCCTTCCCTCGGCGGTCATGTCGAGCGTGATGTCCACCGTGGCCGGTCGCGTGGTGCTGCGCACGGGCCGGAAGATCGTCGTCCTCGGCATCGCGCTGGCGCTGCTCGCCGTCGTGGGCTCCATTGGGGTGGCGTGGGCCAACCGGGAGTTCGGCCTGAGTCCATGGTGGCTGCTGCTCACCCTCGCCATCCTGGGTGCCGGGCAGGGGCTGGTGGTCTCCCCCAACCAGACCCTCAGCCTGGCCGAGGTCCCGCCGCGGCACTCCGGCACGGCCGGCGGCGTCCTGCAGACCGGCCAGCGCGTCGGCACGGCCGTCGGCACCGCCGTGATCGTGGGGGTGTTCCTGGGCGTCGCCTCCGGTGCCGACTGGGACGGGGCGTTCATGGCCGCCTTCACCCTGGTGGCGGGGTGCATGGCGCTCGCGCTCCTCGTCGCACTCGCGGACCTGCGCGGACCACGGACGGCGGCGCCCCGTGGCTGAGCCCCGCCCCGGCGACGTGCGCGTCACCCCCGGCCCCGGCGCACCCCGCGGGCTGGTCATCCCCGCGGGCGAACTCGTCGAGCGCTTCTCCCACGCCTCCGGCCCGGGCGGTCAAGGCGTGAACACGGCGGACTCGCGGGTCCAGCTCAGTCTGGACCTGGCGGCCACCTCCGCCCTCGACGACGTCCAGCGCGCCCGCGTCCTCGCACGGCTGGCGCCCCGGCTGGCCGGCACGGTGCTCACCGTCAGCGTGGCGGAGCACCGGGCCCAGCGGCGCAACCGGGTGGCCGCCCGCGAGCGGCTCGCGGCGCTGCTGCGCGAGGCCCTGGCCCCGCCGACGCCGCGGCGGGCTACCAAGCCGACGCGCGGCTCTCGGCGGCGCCGCCTGGAGGCCAAACACCGTCGCTCCGAGGTGAAGCGCACGCGCCGCCGCCCCGGCCTCGACTGAGGCCGCTCGCCCGCCGGCCGCGCGGGCTCAGACGCGGGTGTTCTGCGATTCCGGGGCCAGGGGCGCGTGGGCGGGGTTGGACAGGGAGAGCACGACGGCGGCCACGCGCGGGTGTTCGAGGAGGGCGTCCTCCACGCGCTGGAGCAGGACCGCGGCCTCGCTCTCCCGCTCGTCCCCGGCCAGGTCCACGGCCCCGACGACGAAGAGCTTCTCCGGGCCGACGTACTCGAGGTGCAGGTAGCTCACGGAGAGCACCTCGGGCCGCTCCAGCAGCCAGCGCAGCACCCGGGTCCGGATCACCGGGTCGGCGACCTCGCCGACGAGGAACGCCATGTTCCGCGAGAGCAGGAAGATCGCGACGACCCCGAGCAGCACGCCCACGAGGATCGAGCCGGCGGCGTCCCACCGGGGGTCCCCGGTGAGCTGGTGCAGGGCGAGGGCGGCGGCCGCGATGGCCAGGCCGATCAGGGCCGAGGCGTCCTCCACCCACACGGCGCGCAGGGTGGGGTCCGAGGTCTGGCGCAGGAACGTGGCATCGCTGATGTGCCGCCGCTCCGCGTCGCGGCGGACGCGCCGATGCGCGTTCAGGAACGAGATGCCCTCGAGCACGAACGCGACGGCGAGCACGATGTACGCGATCGTGTACTCCGCCTCCTCCTCGGGGGCGGACCAGGCCGTGATCCCGTGCCAGACCGAGACCGCCGAGCCCACCGCGAACAGGCCGAAGGCCGCGACCATCGACCACACGTAGGCCGCGCGCCCGTAGCCCAGCGGGTGCCGCGCGTCGGGGGCTCGGCCGGCCCGACGCTCCGCCAGCAGCAGGAAGACCTCATTGCCGGCGTCGGCCCAGGAGTGCGCGGCCTCCGCCACCATCGCGGCTGAGCCGGTGACCGCGCCCACGATCGACTTGACGACGGCGATCACCGCGTTCACGCCGAGGGCGATCAGGACGGTCAGCAGGCTCTCGCCGCCGGTCTCGGCGGCGGGCGGGGCGACGGCGGGCGGGGTACGGGTCATCCCCCGAGTCTGCCCCTGCAGGCGGGTGCCGGGCCAGGCTCGCCATGTCCGGGTCCGCCGGTCCGGGAGCGCGAGATGGGGTCCACGCGGATCGGCGTCGCCGAGCCCGTGAGGTCTCCGCGTGCGCGGCCTAGCTGTAGGAGGGCATGACGGATTCTCCCCTGCACCTCGACCGCCCCGACGCCCCCCGCATCATCGTGCTCGGCGCGACGGGCTACGCCGGATCCCTCGTCGTGGACGCCCTCGTGGCCCAGGGCGCACGGCCCGTGCTGGCGGGCCGGAACCGGGACTCGCTCCAGCACGCGGCGAGGCGGCACGACGGGCTGGAGGTCGCCGTCGCCGACGCCGGGGACCCCGCCTCGCTGAGGGCCCTGGTCACGGAGGGCGATGTGCTGGTCTCCACGGTCGGCCCCTTCGAACGCTACGGCCGACCGGTCGCCCGCGCCGCCGCGGAGCGGGGCGCGCACTACGTGGACTCGACCGGTGAGGTCGGCTTCGTGAAGGACCTCAAGGCGGACCTGGACGCCACCGCCCGACGCACGGGCGCCACCCTGCTGCCCGCCCTCGGCTTCGACTACGCGCCGGGCATGCTCGCGGGCGGGCTCGCGCTGGCGCAGGCCGGTGGACGCGCACGGTCCCTGCAGATCGGCTACTTCGCCGACGGCGAGCTGGACCCGCGCGTCGACCTCAGCCACGGGACGCGCCAGACGATGGTAGACGCCCTCACCGAGCGGACGATCACGTGGCGCGGCGGGCGGCTGGCGACGACGGGCCCGGCCAGCCGGTCGGCCGTCTTCCGGGTCGACGGGCAGGACCGCCGCGGCGTGCTGTTCGGCGGCACGGAGTCCCTGTTCCTGCCGCGGATGCAGCCCGGCCTGGATGAGGTCGAGGTCTTCAACGGCTGGTTCCCGGCCCGGCCCACGCAGATCGGCGCCGCCGCCCTCGGCGCGGTGGGGTGGCTCCCCGGCGTCGCCCGCGGCGTGCAGGCCCTGCTGCGGCCCTTGGCCGGGGACCCGGGTGGCCCCGACGCCGCAGACCGGGCCCGCACGGGCTCCCGGGTCGGGGCGATCGCGCGCGACGCCGCCGGCCGCGTCGTCGCGGACGTGCACCTGCGCGGCCCCAACGCCTACACGTTGACCGGGGACCTCATGGCCTGGGGCGCCCGGCAGCTCGCCGCAGGCCGGGCCCTCGAGGCCGGCGTCGTCAGCCCGATCCAGGCGTTCGGCCTCGACGACTTCGAGACGGCCTGCGCCGCGGTCGGCCTGGTGCGGGCATGATCCCGACGACTGACCCCGCCCGTGGCCCTCAGCGGGGGCGACGCCGCGGGCGGCTGATCCAGGCCAGATAGGCGCTGCCGCCGGTCAGGGCGGCGCCGCCGGCGGCCACCACCGGCCCGGCGAAGCGGCCGAGCCGGTCCTTGTACGCCACGAGCACGTTCGTGCCGCCGGTGATCATCGCGGCCACCACCATGGCGGCCACCACCCGGTCGCCCGTCCGCTCGAGGCGCGTCACGAGCGGCTCGAGCTCGCTCGCGCGGACGGTGACGTCGATCCCGCCGTCGTCGATGCGTTCCATCACCTTGCGGGCGTACTCCGGCAGGTCGATGCCGAGCTCGGCCGCCGCGATCGTGGCCCGGCCGATCCGGCCCGCCACCCGCCGGGGGTCGAGGTGCTCCCCCACGAGGCGCAGGGCGAACGGGTCGAGCACGCGGGTGTAGTCGAAGCCGGGGTGCAGGCGGCGGCCGATGCCGTCCACGATGATCAGCATCCGCAGCAGCTGCACGAGCTCGGGCGGCAGGGACAGCCGGTGGCGCCGCACCAGGGCGAAGATCTCCGAGATCAGCTGCGCCACGCGGATGTCCTCGAGCTCGCGCCCCTCGAGGCGGCCGACGATCCGGGCCACCTCCAGCCGGAGCCGACGGCGGTCCACCGGGCCGCGCGGCGGGGCGATGTCCAGCAGGGCCCGCACCAGCCCGTCGGTGTCCTGCCGGGCCAGCGCCATGGCCAGGCCCGCGAACCGGCGTCGAAGGGACGGGGAGATCCGCCCCACGGAGCCGAAGTCGATGAACCCGACGGTCCCGTCCGGCTCGATGAACAGGTTGCCCGGGTGCGGGTCCGCATGGAACACGCCGTGCTCGAACACCATGGCCAGCAGCACGTCGGCGGCCCGGTACGCCAGCTCCTCCCGGTCGATGCCGGCGGCGTCGAGTCCGGCCAGGTCGTCCACGCGCAGCCCGGAGAGCTCCTGCATGGTCAGCACGCGCGAGGTGGTCAGGTCCCACTCGATCCACGGGAACCGCACGCCCGGGGTGTCCCGGAAGCCGGCGGCGATCTCCTCGCAGGCCCGCGCCTCCACCACGTAGTCGAGCTCGGCGCGCAGCGAGCGGTCGAACTCGTCCACCATGGCCGGCACGTCCAGGTCGGCGAAGGTCCGTGAGGCCCGCGACCACGTGGCCGCCAGCGTCCGCAGGATCTCCAGGTCCGCCTGGACCTGCTCCACCACACCGGGCTTGCGGACCTTCACGACGACGGCGCGCCCGTCATGCAGGCGCGCGCGGTGGGCCTGACCGATGGAGGCGGTGGCCAGGGGCGCCCGGTCGAACCAGGCGAACAGGGTGTCGACGTCGGCGCCGAGGTCCTCCTCGACCGTCCGGGCGACGGCCTCGAAGGGCACCGCCGACGTGCTGTCCGTGAGGCGGGCGAACGCCGCGCAGTAGGCCTCGGGGAACACGTCCGGGCGCGCCGAGATCAGCTGCCCGAGCTTCACGAAGGTGACGCCCAGCTCCTCGAACGTGCGCACGAACAGCTCGGGGCGGGCCTCGGCGTCGATGCCCAGGTGCGGCTCCCCCTCCTCGAGGGGCAGCCACCGGGAGAGCCCGGCCTGCACGGCCGTGGCCATGAGGCCGTTGCGGGCCATGACGTGGGCGATCTCGCGGTAGCGCTGCAGGTGGAGGGCCATGACGCCCACGCTACCGACCGCGCGGAGGGACGGGCCCCGCCGCTCAGTCCGCGTACCGGAGCATGCCCGGCCGGACCCGCGCGTCGGCCCCGATCCGCATCCCGTCCGCGAGCGCGCCCGCCGCCCACAGCTCCCGCAGCCTCGCCAGCACCCGGTCCCGCACGTCCCACGGGCTGAGGGTGTTGACGTTGATCTTGGTGGCGCCCTCGAAGCCGGCGAGTGTGGAGACGCGCCACTTGAGCATCACGCGCCACGGCATCGGGTCCGCGACGCCGGGCGGGCGGGTGTGCCACTCCTCGTTGGAGGGGACGTCCGGGCCGGTGGCCGCGTGGGCGGCGTGCAGCAGGTCGGAGACGGCGCGCAGCTCGGCCGCGGTCTGCCGCCACGGCTGCCCCACCGGGCTCGTGGAGTAGACCTCGACCGTCGGATACCGGTGACCGAAGCCGGCGAACATCACGGCGTGCTCGTTCGCGGCGATCATCAGGTCGTGCGCCACGGCCACGTCCAGCGCGGCCTGGTTGAACACCTGCGGGTCCTCGCGCAGCCGGTCCAGGGCGGCGACGTTCTGCGCGCCGACCTCGTCGATGGCCACGAGCTGCTTGTGCAGGTGGTCGAAGGAGGCGCCGGCGGGCTTGAGCCAGTTCTGGAACACGGAGACGTACCGCACGGCGGGCGTGGTCGCGTAGAGGTCCCGCATCGCGTCGGCGGTCAGGGCCATGAACGCGTGGTGCTCATCCGGGGTGAGGGTGCCCGAGGAGGCCAGCTGGTGGTCGTCCACGGCGCCGTCGACGAAGTGCCGCCGAGCGATCACGACGTCGTGCGTGCCGCCGAAGAATGCGGCCGACGCCCCGATCAGCTCCGCCTCGGACATCGCCGCCGCCTCCTCGGCGGAGCGGCCGGAGGCGCGCAGCTTCGCGGTGACGACGGCGCGCACGTGGGCGCGGCCGGCCTCGGTGGCCAGGTACTCGTCACGGCGGCGGCACGCGTCCGGGGGGAGCTCGTAGCCGTGGTTGAGACGCCAGTAGTCGTAGCTGAGGATCTCGAAGAGGTTGGGGACCCGGCGGAAGGCCGGGATCGTCTCCTCGAGCCGCTCCGCGGCCGGATGCCGCAGGATCTGCCAGGCCGGGGCGCCGTCGTCGGCCCTCGTGGAGACGATGCGTGACTTCTCCGGCGGCGTCTCCAGCATCCGGTGCTCGCAGAAGGCGCAGTGCCGGCCGTGCTGGGCGGGGTCGAGCGGCTGCGGGGCGGGCCGGACGAGGCCGAGCGGGCGGTGGCCGCGGCCGGGCACGGTCCAGACCTCGGTACCGGTGAAGGGGTTGCGCTGCTTGACGGTGCCGTCCGGCAGTCGGGTGAGGGGCTCGCTCACAGACGGGTGCACGAGGCCAGGATACGAGGCGGTGCCGGCCCGGGCAGGCCGGCGCCGACGCGCCCGCCGGTCAGAACTCGAGCAGCACCTTGCCCTTGGCATGGTGGGATTCGAGACGCTCGAACGCCTGCTCCCAGTCGGCCAGGGGGTAGCGGCTGTCCACGGTCACGGCCAGCTCGCCGGCGTCCACGAGCCGAACGAGCTCGGCCAGGCCCGCCCCGTCCGGATGCATGAGGAAGAACTCGTAGGTCACCCCGGCCTTCTTCGCGGCCCGGCGCACCTTCGCACTGGCCACCCGGGAGACGACGGCGGCCAGCGGCCGACGCGACGGGCGCGCGGTCTCACGAAGGCTGCCGGGGCTCGGCGGGCCCGCGATGGTCACCAGCCGGCCGCCGGGCTCGATCGAGCCGAGCAGCTCGGCCATCTGATCACCGCCGATGAGGTCGAACACCTTGTCGAAGCGTTCGCCCCCCTCTGCGACGGTGCGGGCGCGATAGTCGATCACCGCGTCGGCGCCGGCCTCGCGGACGTACGGCTCACCCGCCGCGGAGGCGGTCACGGTCACGTGCGCGCCGCGCAGGTGTGCCAAGCGCGTGGCGATCAGCCCGACGCCGCCGGCGGCCCCGGTGATCAGCAACCGCTCCCCGGGCTGCAGGTCCAGGTGCTCCGGGCCGAGTGCCTGCTGGGCGGTCAGGCCGGCGAGCGGCAGGCCGGCCGCGTCCGTCAGGGGCATGCGGGCGGGCGCGGCGGCCACCCAGTCCGCGCGCACCGCGGCCAGCTCGGCGAACGCCCCGTGGCCGGAGGGGTCCACGCGGGTGATCACCGCGTCACCCGGGGCGAACGCGGTCACCCCGGCGCCCACGGTCTCGACGATGCCGCTGAGCTCGTTGCCGGCGACCGTGGGGAAGTCGTCGGGGGCGATGGCCTTGAAGTCGCCTTCGCGATGCATCGCGTCGACGGGGTTGAGGCCGACCGCGCGGGTGCGGATCAGCACCTCGCCGGCGCCGGCCGTGGGGGCGGGGACGTCGGTGAGGGCCATGGCCTCACGGCCACCGTAGGACTGGAGGACGAGTGCTCGCATGCCGCCGAGCCTAGGCGCGCCGACCCGGAGTGCCGAGCCCTGTTCGCCGTCGTCGATCACGCAGGTCGGGCTCGGCGACTTCCGGCGTGATCATCCCCACGGCCACCCGTGACGCGGGTACGCTGATCGCTGTTCCACGTCACAGCGCTCTCGCTCGACTCGTCTCACCCGCACGGAGGCCTCACCCATGTCGTCCCGCATCCACCACCCCGGCCTCCGGTCGAAGGTGATGTCCGCCGCGGAGGCGGCGGCGTTCATCCAGCACGGCACCACCGTGGGCATGAGCGGGTTCACGGGGTCCGGCTACCCGAAGGCCGTGCCGACGGCGCTGGCCGAGCGGGCCAAGGAGCTGCACGCGCGCGGCGAGGAGTTCCGCATCAACCTCCACACGGGGGCGTCCACCTCCGCGGAGATGGACGGTGCGCTGGCCGAGGCGGACGCCGTCGCGCTGCGCACCCCGTTCCAGTCGGACCCGACGATGCGCGCCAAGATCAACGCGGGCGCGATCGAGTACATCGACACACACCTGTCCCACCTGGCGCAGACCGTGTGGAACGGCTTCTACGGGCCCATGACCACCGCGGTGATCGAGGTGTCCGGGATCCGCGAGGACGGCCGTCTCGTCCCCAGCTCCTCCGTGGGCAACAACAAGTCCTGGATCGACCTGGCGGATCAGGTGATCCTCGAGGTCAACTCGTGGCAGAGCGAGGACCTCGAGGGTCTGCATGACGTCTACTACGGCACCGCGCTGCCCCCGCACCGCACGCCGATCATGCTCACCCACCCCGCGGACCGCATCGGTGAGACGTACCTGCGGTGCGATCCGGCCAAGGTGGTGGCCGTCGTCGAGACCCACGCCCCGGACCGCAACTCCCCCTTCAAGCCCGCCGACGCGGACTCGATCGCGATCGCCCAGCACCTCGTGGAGTTCTTCGAGCACGAGGTGGCCCAGGGCCGGTACGACGAGCGACTGCTGCCGCTGCAGTCGGGCGTGGGCAACATCGCGAACGCGGTGATGTCCGAGCTGGTGAAGTCCCGGTTCACGGGCCTGTCCGCGTTCACCGAGGTGGTGCAGGACGGCATGCTCGACGCCCTGGACTCCGGCACCCTGGCGACCGCGTCCGCGACCGCGTTCTCCCTGTCCACCGAGGCCGCCGAACGGTTCAACGACAACGCCGCGAAGTATCGGGACAAGCTGATCCTGCGCACCCAGGAGATCTCCAACCACCCCGAGCTCGTGCGTCGCCTCGGCATCCTCGCCATGAACGGCATGCTCGAGGCCGACCTGTACGGCAACGTGAACTCCACGCACCTGATGGGCACGAAGATGATGAACGGCCTCGGCGGCTCCGGCGACTTCGCCCGCAACGCGTTCACCTCGTTCTTCCTCACCCCCTCCACGGCCAAGGGCGGGGACATCTCCTGCATCGTGCCGATGGTCTCGCACGTGGACCACACCGAGCACGACGTGCACGTGGTGGTCACCGAGCAGGGGCTGGCCGACCTGCGCGGCCTCTCCCCCAAGCAGCGCGCCCGCACGATCATCGACACGTGCGCGCACCCGGACTACAGGGAGCAGCTGCGGGACTACTTCGACCGCGCGATGCGCGGGTCGGACGGCCTGCACACCCCGCACCTGTTGGGCGAGTCCCTGTCCTGGCACCAGCGCTTCCTCGAGACCGGGACGATGCGTCAAGGCTGACGGCCCGCCGGACCGGACACCTGCGGGACACCTGCGACGGGGCACCCTACAGTGGGCCGCGCCTCGCGGCAGGGTGAGATCACGCCGGCTCCGGGCACGTGCCCGGAGCCGGCCCAGGGCCGCAGGACCGGCGACGGCGTCAGCCGCGCCCGCCCTGCTCCCGCTCGGGGATTCCCGCGGCCCACAGGGCGGCCGCGATGAGGGCGGGCTGGCCGAAGAGCCGCGCCAGGCGGCGACCGTCCGTGTCCAGCCCGAAGCCGTCCTTGCGCTCGGCGTACTGCCCGATGTTCCCGGGGTAGATCGCGGTGTAGAAGGCCGCCAGGGCGGTGCCGGTCAGGCGGCGCTGCCCGGGGAGCGCCAGCAGAGCGGCCCCGAGGCCGATCTCGGCCACGCCGGATCCGAGCACCACGAGGTCCGCCGGGAGCGGGACCCACGAGGGCACCTGGGCGCGGAACTCACGGCGTGCCACGGTGAGGTGGGACAGCCCCGCGGCGGTCATGAACCCGCCGAGGCCGAGGCGGGCGGCGGTCTGGGAGAGGGGGACAGGCTGCCGGTGCTTCGTCATCACGCCTCCCCGAGCTCGAGGACGACGTCGATGTTGCCCCGGGTGGCGTTCGAATAGGGGCACACCTGATGCGCCTGCTCCATGAGGGCGCGGGCCTGATCCGCGGGGACATTGGGGAGCACGACCTCGAGGGTGACCTCCAGGCCGAAGCCCTCACCCTGGCGGCCGATGCCCACGCGCGCGCCGACGGAGGAGTCGGTGATGTCGGCACGGGAGGCACGGGCGACCATCTGCAGGGCCGAGTGGAAGCACGCGGCGTAGCCGGCGGCGAACAGCTGCTCGGGGTTGGTGCCCTGGCCGGAGCCGCCCATTTCGGTGGGCACGGCGAGGTCGAGGTCGACCCGCCCGTCGGTGGTGCGGACATGGCCGTCGCGGCCGGCGCCGGTGCTGAGCGCCTCGGCGGTGTAGATGGTCTCCATAGGAGGTCCTTTCATCCGCCCGCCCCGTGCGGGACGAGTCGGCTCCAGCCTGCCACCCTGTTAGGTCGCGCGCAACCAAGTCGCTCCCCAGCGACCACTAGAATCGCTTCCATGGATGCCGCGCCGACCCCCAGCCTCGCCCTCGAGGACCAGCTCTGCTTCGCCCTGCACCGGGCGGCGCGCGCCGTCACGCGCGGCTACGGCCCCCTGCTGTCCCGCCTCGGCCTCACCTACCCTCAGTACCTCGTGATGCTCACCCTGTGGCAGGCGGAGGGTGACGCCTCGGCCGAGACGGAGGCGTCGACACCGGACGCCGGGGCGCTGGGAGTCGGCGCGCTGCGGGACCGGCTCGGCATGGACAACGGGACGATCACACCCCTGGTGCGGCGCCTGGCCGGCATGGGGCTCGTCACGCGGGAGCGCGACGTCCACGACGAGCGACGCGTGCTGGTCCGGCTGACGGACGAGGGGCGAGCGCTGCGGGCGTCCGCCCGGACGGTCCCGGTGGACGCCCTCACCCGGATCCCCCTCGACACCACCGAGCGCCAGGTCCTCATGGACCTGCTGAACCGGATCACCGAGGCCGCCGGGCCGCGCTGAGACGGCGGGAGCGGCCCGCGCGGAGCGCGGGTCAGCGCACCCGGTCCAGGATCGCCCGAGCGACGGCATCCGCCTCACGCTCGGGCAGCCAGTGGTCCGCGTCGAGCTTCACGAACCGGTACTCCCCCGCCACCTGCCCGGCCGTGAGCTCGGCGGCCCGCGGCCCCAGGGCCGCGTCCCGGGTGCCCCACACGTACGTGGTGGGGACCGTCACGGGCGCGCTGCGCGTGGTGGTCACCAGATCCGGGTTCGCCCGATACCAGTTCACCGGGCCGCGCAGGCTCTGCGGGGTGGAGAACCGGCGGGCGTAGTGCTCCGCCCCGGGGACCTGCCCCCGTTGCAGCAGGGAGCCCAGCCGTCGGGCGAGGATTCGTTCGGGGAGGGCCGGCGCCTGGAAGGCGGCGATGTACCAGCTGCGGCGCAGCTGGTCCGGGCCGCGCAGGGCGCGGGCCAGGGCGGCCGGGTGCGGCGTGGACAGGACCGTCAGGGACGCGACGCGCTCGGGGTGGGCGGTGGCCAGCGCCCAGGCGACGGCGCCACCCCAGTCATGGCCGACGACGTGGACGCGCCGCGCCCCCGCCGCGTCCGCCAGCGCGACGGCGTCCCCCACGAGCGCCGGGAGGCGATAGGCCGCCGTCGCCCGCGGAGCGGCCCCCGGGGAGTAGCCGCGCTGATCCGGGGCGAGCGTGCGCAGCCCCGCGGCGTGCAGCAGCGGTTCGACATGCCTCCAGGACGTGGCGTCCTGCGGGAAGCCGTGCAGCAGCAGGACCACCTCCCCCTCGGCCGGCCCGCCGTCGCGGACGTCGAAGGTCAGGCCCTGATGCCGGAAGGTGTCCATGCCGCCCCCGAGTGCGCCGTCGCCCGTCACAGCCGGACGAGCATCTTCCCCGTGTTGGCACCCTCGAGCAGGTCGATGAACGCCTGGGGTGCGTTCTCCAGCCCCTCCCGGACGGTCTCGTCCCACTGGATCTTCCCGGCGGCGACCCACGGGCCCACGCGCTCCAGGAACTCGGGGCGGACCTGCGCTGCGTACTTCTGCAGGACGAAGCCGCGCAGGGTCAGGCACTTGCCGATCGCCAGGGCGAGGTTGCGCGGGGCGGCCGGCGGCTCCGTCGAGTTGTACTGGGCGATCGCGCCGCACATCGCCACGCGGCCGTCGACCCGCATCGCGGCGATGGCGGCCTCGAGGTGGTCGCCGCCCACGTTGTCGAAGTAGACGTCGATGCCCTCCGGCGCCGCCTCGGCCAGCAGATCGGTGGGCGAGCCGTCGTGGTAGTCGAACGCGGCGTCGAAGCCCAGCTCCTTCACCCGCGCCACCTTCTCGGGCGTGCCCGCCGAGCCGACCACGCGCGAGGCGCCCAGCAGGCGGGCGATCTGGCCGGCGACCGAGCCGACGGCCCCCGCGGCGCCCGAGATGAAGACGGCGTCGCCCTCCTGCATCTCGGCCACGTGCACGAGGCCGGTGTAGGCGGTCAGACCCGTCATGCCCAGCACGCCCAGGTAGGTGCTGTCCGAGAACTGGGAGGTGTCCACGACCTGGACGGTGTCGCCGTCGAGGACGGCGTGCTCGCGCCAGCCGCGGCCGTGGAGCACGGACGTGCCCTCCGGCACGTCCGCGTGGCGCGAGGCGATCACGGTGCCCACCGCGCCGCCGTCGAGGGGGGCGTCGAGTTGGAACGGAGGCACGTAGGACTCGACGTCGTTCATGCGGCCGCGCATGTACGGGTCCACGGACATCACGGTGTTGCGCACGAGGACCTGGCCCTCGGCGAGCTCGGGGAGCTCGACCTCCGTGAGGCGGAAGTTCTCCGGCGTCGGGGCGCCGTGGGGGCGGGAGGCGAGGTGGATCTCGCGCGTGCGGGTGGGGGTGCTCATGGTGGTCTCCTCGGGGTCGGGGCGGCGGGCTCGGTGGAGGGTCAGCGCGCGAGCAGGTCCAGGAGGCGGCGGGCGGCGTCGGCGGAGGAGGCCGGGTTCTGGCCGGTCACCAGGGTGCCGTCCGTGACCACGAAGCTCTCCCCGTCCGGGCCCTTGCGGTAGTCCGCGCCGGCGGCGATCAGCGAGTCCTCGACGAGGAACGGGACGACGTCCGTCAGCTGGGCGGCCTCCTCCTCGCCGTTGGTGAACCCGGTGACCTGACGGCCGCGCACGAACGGGGTGCCGTCGGCGGCGGTGATCGGGTGCAGGATCCCGGGCGCGTGGCAGACGAGGCCGAGCGGGCGCCCGGCCGCGTCGCTGTCGAGGATGATCCGCGTGGAGTCGGCGTCGGACACCAGGTCCCACAGCGGGCCGTGACCGCCCGGGTAGAAGACGGCGTCGAACCCGTCCACGTCCACCTGCGCCAGGGGCGTGGTGTGGGCCAGGGCGGCCTTGGCCTCCTCGTCCTGGTCGAACCGGCGGGTGGCCTCGGTCTGCATCTCCGGCTTCGAGCTCGTCGGGTCGATGGGCGGCTGGCCGCCGCGGGGCGAGGCGAGGGTGACCTCGTGGCCGGCGTCCGTGAAGACATAGTAGGGCGAGGCGAACTCCTCGAGCCAGAACCCGGTCTTGCGGCCGGTGTCGCCCAGCTGGTCGTGCGAGGTGAGGATCATCAGGATGCGGGACATGTCTGGGGCCCTTTCGTCGGTGGGGACTGAACTCTCATGGTCGTACACAACCGAATCTCGGGCAAGGGTGACGGTGCCCGGGTCGTCAGCGCTCCGTCACCCGCCCGTCCTGGACCTGCCAGCGACGGTCGGTGCGGACGGTGTCCAGCATGCGGCGGTCGTGGGTGACGAGCAGCAGGGCGCCCTCATAGGTCTCCAGGGCCTGTTCGAGCTGCTCGATGGCCTCCAGGTCCAGGTGGTTGGTGGGCTCGTCGAGCACCAGGACGTTCACCCCGCGGGCCTGGAGCAGGGCCAGGGATGCCCGGGTGCGCTCGCCGGGCGAGAGCTCGTCCACGGGGCGGTTCACGTGGTCGGCCTTGAGGCCGAACTTGGCCAGCAGGGTGCGCACCTCCCCGGAGGCCATCTCGGGCACGAGCGCCTCGACGGCCGCGGCGAGCGGGACGGTCCCGGCCAGCAGCGAGCGCGCCTGGTCGATCTCCCCGATCTGCACGCTGGACCCCAGGGCGGCCGTGCCCTCGTCCGGGGCCTGGCGGCCCAGCAGCGCGCGCAGCAGGGTGGACTTGCCGGCCCCGTTGGGCCCGGTGATGCCGATCCGCTCCCCCGCGTTCACCTGGAGGGACACCGGGCCGAGCGTGAAGCCTCCCTGCCGGAAGACGGCGTCGTTGAGGGTGGCGACCACCGAGCTGGAGCGCGGCGCCGCACCGATGGTGAACTCCAGCCTCCACTCCTTGCGCGGCTCCTCCACCTCCTCCAGGCGCGCGATGCGGCTCTCCATCTGCCGGACCTTCTGGGCCTGCTTCTCGCTCGACTCACTGTTGGCCCTGCGGCGCAGCTTGTCGTTGTCCGGGGACTTCTTCATCGCGTTGCGCACGCCCTGGCTGGACCACTCCCGCTGGATGCGGGCGCGGGAGACGAGGTCCTGCTTCTGCTCGGCGAACTCCTCGTACTTCTCCCGGGCCTGGCGGCGCAGGGTGGCCCGCTCCTCGAGGTAGGCCTCGTAGCCGCCGCCGTAGACGCGGTTGGTGCGCTGGGCGAGGTCGAGCTCCAGGACGCGGGTGACGCAGCGGGCCAGGAACTCGCGGTCGTGGCTCACCAGCACGACGCCGCCGCGCAGCTCCTGCACGAAGGCCTCCAGGCGGGTCAGACCGTCGAGGTCCAGGTCGTTGGTGGGCTCGTCCAGGAGCACGACGTCGAAGCGGGAGAGCAACAGCGCGGCGAGGCCGACGCGGGCGGCCTGCCCACCGGAGAGGGAGGTCATGAGGACCTGTTCCGGGGAGGCGGAGAGGTCGAGGCCGAGGTCGGCCAGGACGGCGGGGATGCGCTCCTCCAGGTCCGCGGCGCCGGAGGCCAGCCAGCGGGTGAGGGCGGTGTTGTAGCGGTCTGCGGCGGCGTCCGTGACGTCCGGGTCCGCCAGGCCCGAAGCGGAGGCGTCCATCTCTCGAGTGGCCTCGGCGCAGCCGGTGCGGCGGGCGATGTACCCGGCGACCGTCTCCCCCGGCACCCGCTCGCGCTCCTGCGGCAGCCAGCCCACGAACGCGTCGGCCGGGGCCAGGCTGACCGTGCCGGCCTGCGGCGCGAGGTCCCCGCCGAGGATGCGCAGCAGGGTGGACTTGCCCGCGCCGTTGGCCCCCACGACGCCGACGACGTCCCCGGGCGCGACCGTGAGGTCCAGATCCTCGAAGAGCGTGCGGTGGCCGTGGCCGCCGGCGAGGCCGGAGGCGACAAGGGTGGCGGTCATGGTGCTCCTGACGGAAGTGCGGCGGGCGTCAGGCCATTCTGCCGCGACTGAGCTCCACGAGCTTCTCGGCCCGGGCGCGCGTCGCCTCCTCTCCCGCCGCGATGGCGACGCCGGAGCTGCGGAAGTCCGCGACCGTCATCCCCTCGATCGGCGGGCTGATGAGCACGTCCGGCCGGTAGAGCGAGAGCCGGACGGTGGTGAGCTGGGCCTGCATGACGTCGATCGCCCGCATGGCCTGGCGCAGCGACGTGGCGGGCGAACGGCGGGTGCGGGTGCGCGCCCCGGGCTCCGGCCGCTCCAGGGGCTCGAGCGTGGTGGCATCGACGGCGATCACCCGCTGCGCGCCCAGGAAGCGCACCCCGTCCACCGGGATCTGGTTGAGGATGCCGCCGTCCACCAGCACGGAGTCCCCCACGGTCACCGGCTCCAGCGCGCCGGGGTAGGCGGTGGTCGCCTGGATCGCGGTGATGAGGTCCCCGGTGTGCAGGTAGCGGGTCTGGCCCTCGACGACGTCGGCCGCGGTGAGCACCAGGGGAATCTGCAGCTCCTCGAAGGTGTCCGGGAGCAGCTCGCGGAGCCAGGCCCGCAGCCTCTCGCTGGAGAGGATGCCGCCGGTCAGGCCCCAGTTGATGAGCCGCGGCCAGTCCACGCTCCGCTCGATCTTCTCGAGCGAGGCGGCGTCATGACCGGCGGCTATGAGCGCGCCGAGGAGGCCGCCCATGCTCGTTCCCGCGAGCACGTCCGGGCGGATGTCGAGCTCCTCGAGCACCCGCCAGACCCCGATGTGGCACAGCCCGCGCGCTCCTCCGCCGCCCAGGGCGAGGCCCAGCCGACCCGTGGGCCGTTCGTCATGCATCATCGGCCCAGTGTGCCACGGACATGACCGTGAAGGGAGCGATGCCGGTCAGTCCGTCTCCGGCAGGCCGGCGGCCCACAGGGCGGCGGCAGACGAGGGCGCGGAACGCCTGCATCGGTCCCTCACCGTCCTGACGACCACCGGGTTCCTGGGCGGCGTCGAGATCACGATCGGCCTGCTCGCGTACCTGCTCACGCTCCACGAGACGGGCAGCCACCTTCTGGCCGGACTCGCGTTCTCCATCGGCCTGGTCAGCCTGTTCCTCGCCCACTCCGAGCTCTTCACGGAGGGGTTCTACTACCCGATCACCGCGATCGCCGCCGGCCGGGGCACGTGGATGGAGCTGCTGCGTCTGTGGGCGGTGACCCTCGTGATGAACCTCCTCGGCGGCACCGTGATGATCGCCCTCGTGGTGGCGGGGTTCCCCGACCTGCACGGCACCCTGGCCGAGAGCGCCCACCACTTCCTGGACATCGGCTTCAGCTGGCAGGGCGCCGCCCTGGCGGTCCTGGCCGGGGTGGCGATCACCCTCGTGACGCGGATGCAGGCCGGGACGGACAGCCCGACGGCGATGATCGTCGCGTCCGTCGCCGGAGCCATCGTCCTCGCCGGCGGTTCGCTCTTCCATTCGGTGATGGACTCGATCCTCATCATCGGAGCCATCCTGTCCGGAGCGCACGGCGTGGGGTGGCTCGAGTGGCTCAGTTGGGTGTGGTGGGTGATCCCCCTGAACATCCTCGGCGGGCTGGCGCTGACGACGGCGCCGCGCCTGCTGCGTTCCAAGGAGGTGCGGGAAGAGACGGGGCGGTGAGGGCAGGGCCCGAATGACAGGGATCAGACGGCGTCCCGCGTCCCGTCGGCGGCGGGCTCGGGCAGCTCCTCGGTCACCCGGGAGGTGTTGGGGAAGACGAAGCGGTAGCTGAGACCGGCGACCGCGGCGCCCAACAACGGGGCCACGAAGAACAGCCAGACCTGGCCGAGGGCGTCCCCGCCCGCGAACAGGGCCACGCCGAAGGAGCGAGCGGGGTTCACGGAGGTGTTCGACACGGGGATGGAGATCAGGTGGATCAGCGTGAGGGTCAGGCCGATGGCCAGCGGCGCGAAGCCGGACGGAGCACGGCGGTCCGTGGCGCCGAGGATGACGTAGAGGAACACGGCGGTCAGCAGCACCTCGGTCAGGAACACCGCGCCCATCGAGTAGCCCGCGGGCGAGAGTTCGCCATAGCCGTTGGTGGCCAGGCCGTTCTCCGCAAGCGAGTAGCCCGGACGACCGGAGGCGATCGCCAGCAGCACGCCGCCGGCCGCCACGCCGCCCACGAGCTGGGCGATCCAGTACGGCACAGTGAGCTTCCACGGCAGACGACCCGCGAGCGCCGCACCCAGCGTGACGGCCGGGTTGAAGTGACCGCCGGAGATGTGGCCTACGGCGTAGGCCATGGCCACCACGGTCAGGCCGAAGGCGAGGGCGACGCCGAGGAAGCCGATGCCCATGTTGACGCCTGTGGCGTCGTCGATCACGGAGGCGGAGAACACGGCCGCACCGGCGCCGCCGAAGACGAGCACGAAGGTGCCGAGGAGCTCGGCGGAGAGCTTGGAGACGAGCGGGGAGTCGTTCATGGTGGTCCTGTCAGAAGGTCTGGGGGGTGGGATCCTTTCGCTACGGTACCCGAGCCGGGGCATCCTCCCCGGAGGGTCCTCGACCTCTTCCGCTGCCACGGCAGCGCCGTCCGTGGGACCGTCCCGCCGTTGCCTGGGCGCACCGTCTCGTCCCGCGTCCACTCTCCTGGCCGGGCCGCCACGATCACCTCCGCAGATCAGACGGCGGCCCTCATCCAGGACGGGGACGCCGCCGGGCACCGCTCGTCCGGCCGGGGGCCGGGCCTCAGCCCGCCGGCTGATCCACCCCCGCGGCGGGACGCCCGTCCTCCAGGTAGACGCAGTGCGCGGCGTCCCAGGCGGCGTCGACGCGGCGGGCGATCGCCGGGCGCAGGAGCTTCCGGGCCTCCTGGCGCGTCACGAAGCGATGCTCGGAGGCCTCGTCCTCCTGCAGGCCGATGGCGGCGACGTCCGCGGCAGTGAGCGGGTGGACGGCGCGGAAGAGGAAGCGCAGGCCGGTCCGGCCGTCGGCTTTGCTGGGCCGCGTGTCGACGGCGACGAGCCGCCCGGCGGTCACCTCCAGGCCCGTCTCCTCCCGGACCTCGCGGCGGCAGCCGTCCCAGGGGGTCTCGCCGTCGTCCTCCATGATCCCGCCGGGGATGGTCCACCCCTTCTTGTAGGTGGGCTTGAGCACGAGCAGGCGGCCGGCCTCGTCGAAGAGGAGGCAGCCGCAGGAGACGGGGACGGAAGGAATCAGGAAGGACATGGCGCCAGCCTAGAGGCGGGCGCCGGCGGGGCGCTGGCCGGCGGGCTCGTGCCCCGCGCGGCGGGCGCGCACCGTGCGGACGGCCAGGATCAGCCAGGCGAGCACGGCCAGCGCGGCGAACACCGCGGGCAGCACGTGCCCCAGGAGCACGGAGGAGGCGACGGCGGCGAGGAACGCGGCCAGGTTGAGGACGACGTCGTACATCGGCGCGATGAACCGCCGGTTCACCACGTGGAGCCCGGCGATCGCCACGCCGCACGCGAACGTCACCGAGAGCAGGAGGTTGACTACCGGGGGAGGGTATCAGCGGCGGTCGAGTCGGACGGCCTCGAGCATGCGGCGGTCGTGGGTGACCAGCAGCAGGGCGCCGTCCTAGGCCTCGAGGGCCTGCTCCGGGCGTTCGAGGCCTGCAGACGGGCGTCAGCCTTGCCGGGCATAGGCGTGCTCGCGTTGCGTCACTGACCCTTTGCGTCATGGCCGCGAGGCTTTGTCCGCGAGAGGCGGGCATCCCCTCGCTACGCTGAGGCCATGGCGACGGTACTTCTCGTGCGGCACGGCCGCACCACGGCCAACGCGACCGGACTGTTGGCGGGCCGCACCCCCGGGGTCAGCCTGGACGATCATGGACGGGAGCAGGTGGCCCGCACCGGGGATCGGATCGCGGCCGTGCCCGTGGCCGCAGTGGTGGCCAGCCCCCTGGAGCGGTGCGCGCAGACGGCCCACGCCCTCCTCGATCGCCAGCCGGAGACGGTGCCCTCGCTGGTCGACGACGACCTCACCGAGTGCGACTACGGCCAGTGGCAGGGACGCGCGCTCAGCGACCTGGCCACCGAGCCCCTGTGGGCGACGGTGCAGACCCAGCCGTCCGCCGTCGTCTTCCCCGGCGGGGAGTCCATGGCGGGCATGCAGGCCCGCGCGGTGGCGGCGATCCGCCGGCACGACGCCGCCGTCGAGGCCGAGCACGGGCCCGGGGCGGTGTGGGTGGCGGTGAGCCACGGGGACGTCATCAAGTCGATCCTGGCCGACGCGCTCGGCACGCACCTGGATCTGTTCCAGCGGATCGAGGTGGGACCCGCCTCCGTGTCCATCGTGAGCTACGGGCCGAGCCGCCCGCGGGTCTGGGCGACCAACACCGACGCCGGGGACCTGTCCTGGCTCTCGGCCCTCGGCCCGTCCGACGACGCCCCGGTGGGCGGCGGCGCGGGCACCGGCCCCGGCGCGGTGGACGAGCGGACGCCTAGGATCGTGGCATGAGTGATGCACCTGCCCCCGCCCATGAGTTCGACTGGCCGGATCGGGTCGTGATCGGGACGCTCGGGCGTCCCGGAGCCCGCACGTTCTACCTGCAGGTGCGCACCGGGCCCCGGCTGGTGAGCCTGGCCCTGGAGAAGCAGCAGTCGGCCCTGATGGCGGAGATGCTCGACGAGATCCTCGACGATCTGATGGCGTTGGAGGGCAATCCGCACAGCGTCCCGGCCAGCACGCCCGTGGAACTCGTGGACAACGATCCGCTGGACCCGGTGCAGGAGTGGTTCCGGGTGGGGGCCATCGGCCTGGGCTGGGACCCCACCACCGCGCAGGTGCTCATCGACGCGCACCCGCTGACCGACGACGACGCCGCCCCGGCGCTCGAGGCGGACGCCGAGGCCGTGCGCGTGCGGATGCCCGTCGGTGCCGCCCGGGCGTTCGCCCGCCGCACCCGGGAGGTCGTGGACGCCGGGCGCCCGATCTGCTCGGACTGCGGCCAGCCCATCGACCCCGACGGCCACGACTGCACTCTCCCCGACTCCTGATGAGCGCCGCGGACGTGCCCGCCGGCGAGCTGATGTCCGGGGAGCTGACGCTCACCGGCCGCATCACGACGGCGTCCAACGCCACGTTCCTCGGCGCGATCGGTGACACCCCGGTGGTCTACAAGCCGGTGGCCGGCGAGGCCCCGCTCTGGGACTTCCCCGCCGCAACCCTGGCCCGCCGGGAGGTGGCCGCGTCCCTGGTGTCCGAGGCGCTGGGGTGGGACATTGTGCCGCGCACCTGGCTGCGCGACGGCCCGTTCGGTAAGGGCATGGTGCAGCTCTGGCAGGAGCAGGATCCTGAGCAGGACGCCGTGGACCTGTTCCCGGCGGACGAAGTGCCGGCCTCGGGATGGCTCACGGTCCTGGAGGGTGAGGACGAGGGCGGGAATCGGCTGGTCCTGGCCCACGAGGACTCGGCGGCGCTGCGCCGCATGGCGGTGTTCGACGTGCTCGTCAACAACGCCGACCGCAAGGGCGCCCACATCCTCGCCATGCCCGGCGGCCACCGCCACGGCGTGGACCACGGGCTGACGTTCCATGTGCAGGACAAGCTGCGGACCGTGCTCTGGGGGTGGCTGGGCGAGGCGCTGAGCGAGGAGGAGCGCGACGGCGTCGCCCGGGTTCTCGACGGGCTCGACGGTGAGCTGGGGCAGGGGCTGGCGGAGCTGCTGGGTGCCGAGGAAGTCGAAGCCCTTGCCGCACGCTGTGCCCAGTTGCTCGACGACGGGATCTTCCCTGCCCCGAGCGGGCTGACGCCGGCCGTGCCCTGGCCGCTGTTCTGACGGGCCTGAGGCGTCAGCGCGGCCGGCTGATCGTGAAGTCCAGCGAGTTCTCGCCGACGGCGCGGCACAGCAGCGCGCTGTCGCCGATCAGGAGCGTCTGCCCCGCTCCGCAGGAGTAGGTGCCCCCCTCGGTGCCGCCGGCGGAGAAGGTGGCCGTCCCCTCATCGCTCGCCGTCTCGAGCCGGAATCGCTCGCCGACGCTGCCGAGGATCGGCCCGGAGACGGGGAAGGGCAGGTCCTGGAACGCGTTGCCTGACACGGAGATCCCGCAGCTGCGCACGGTGGTATCTGTGGAGCACGTCGAGGTCCACGTCTACGTCTGGCAGCGCCCGAGGGCCGCGGCGCTCAGGCCGAGGCCCACGAGCGAGATGGTGACTCGTGTGCGCACGGCGCCCACCCGATCGGAGATCCCAGCGGGCGTCCAGCGCGGCCGCAGGGACGGCGGGTGCACTCAGTCCACGAGCCCCGCCGCGGCACCGGCCGCGCGGTAATCCGCGGCGAGCGAGTCCAGGGTGGCGTGAGCGTTGAGCCCGCTGGGGTTCGGCGCCACGAACAGCCGCGTGCCCGGCCACGGCGTCTGCTGCTCCCCCAGCGCCGCCTTCGGACGTCCGAAGGCCTGCCGGTAGGCCGTCACCCCCAACACGGCGACGACGGCCGGCGCATGCGCTGCCACGAGCGCGTCCAGGCGGGCGGGGGCGGCGGCGAGATCCTCCGCGGTGAGCTCGTCGGCGCGGGCGGTGGCACGCGGGACGAGGTTGGAGATCCCGATGCCGCGGGCGTGCAGCTCGGCGAGGTCCTCGGCCTTGTAGCCGTCGGAGGCGTCGACCAGGTGTCGGGTGAGCCCGGCGCGGTGCAGGGCCGGGTAGAAGCGGTTGCCGCGGCGGGCGAAGTGCGCACCGGTGGCGGCGCTCCACAGGCCGGGGTTGATGCCGATGAACAGCAGCCGCAGCGGGTCCGGCAGCAGGTCGGGGACGGTGCGGTCGCGGAACTGCTGGAGCTCGGCCTGGGTGAAGCGCATGTCAGTAGTGATACCTCGCCTGGAGGATGATCAGGTCCTCGCCGTCGACGAGGTAGACGAGCCTGTGCTCCTCCGTGATGCGTCGGGACCATGCCCCGGCTGCGCCGTACTTCAGCTGCTCGGGCTTGCCGATCCCCTCGAAGGGATCACGCAGGGCGGCGTCAATGAGGGTGTTGATCCGGTTGAGAACCTTGCGGTCCGTGGTCTGCCAGTGCGTGTAGTCCTCCCAGGCCGAGCGGTCCCACACGAGGCGCACTCAGGCGTCCCCGTCCATGCGGTCCAGAGCGTGCTCCTCGACGCTCCCTGCGCGGGCGCGCTCGTAGGCGTCCAGCAGCCGGCGGGCGTTGGCCGGGGAGCGGAACAGGTAGGCGGTCTCCTGCCAGGCGGCGTACTCGTCCGCGGGCATGAGGACGGCATTCCCCTTGCGGGAGACGATCTCCACGGCGTCGCGGTCCGCATTCACTCGCTCGATGAGCGGGAACAGGGTCTTGCGGGCTTCACTGGCGCTGATGGACATGCTGGCCTCCTCGGGTGCGATGTGGTACTTGCTTATGGTACCAGTCGGTGAGGTGGAACTCAGGAGGCACCCTGCGGGATGCAGAGGGCCATTGAGACGGCCGAACCCTGTTCGTCAGAACATCGCCGCTGAAGTCCCATCGGTCCTACTCTGGCTGGAATCCCCTGCCGCACAAAGGACTTCCGATGACTGGAATACCGTTTCTGCTCGTCTTCATCCTCGCCATCGCCCTGATGATCGTCATGATCTCCCGATGGAAGATCCACCCCTTCCTCTCGATCATGGTCGTCGCCTTCGCCTTGGGGATCATCGGTGGGATCCCGCTGGTGAAGTCGACCGGCGCCGAAGGGGAAGCGCCCGTCAAGGGCATCGCCGACGTGATCGGGGAGGGATTCTCCGGGATCTTCACCTCGATCGGCATCGTCATCATCCTGGGCACGCTCATCGGACTCATCTTGGAGCGCACCGGCGGTGCCTTCAGGATCGCCGATGCGCTGGTGAGGGTCGTCGGCAAGCGCTACCCCGTCCTGGCTATGCAGCTCATGGGCTGGGTGGTCTCCATCCCCGTGTTCTGCGACTCCGGATTCGTCATTCTCAACCCCATCCGCAAGGCCCTGGCCCGTCGCACCGGGGCGTCACCCGTGGCGATGACCGTGGCCCTGGCCGCGGGCCTGTACACCTCGCACGTCTTCATTCCACCGACCCCGGGGCCCATCGCAGCCGCCCAGAACCTCGGCATCGGCGACCACCTTCTGTTGGTGATCGGCCTCGGCGTCCTCGTCTCGATCCCCGCACTCCTCGTCGCGTACCTGTACGCCCTCTACATCGGCAAGCGGGTGACCTCCCCTGAGGAGACCGGCACGGAGGACGCGGACGAGCTCGAGGCGGCCTACGACGCGCTACGCCGGTCCTACGGGCGGATGCCTGGGACTGCTGCCTCCTTCGCGCCCATCATCGCCCCCATCCTGCTCATGGCTCTCGGCTCGCTCGCATCCGTCCTGAAGTGGACCGGCCCCGCGGGTGACTTCGCCCGATTCCTCGGCACGCCGATGATCGCCCTCGCCGTCGGCACCCTCTGCGCAGTCGGCCTGCTGTTCAGCGTGCGCCGTGGCGAGACGTTCTACGACCTGACAGAGGAGACCCTCCGGGTTGTCGGCCCCATCCTGTTCATCACGGCGGCCGGCGGTGTGCTGGGGCGCGTCATCGCCGCCACCGACCTCGTCACCTTCATCGAGAGCAACGCTGCACAGTTGTCGGTCATCGGACTGTTCTTCCCCTTCCTCGTCTCCGCCGTCCTGAAGACCGCGCAGGGCTCCTCCACAGTGGCACTCACGACCACGTCGGCCATGGTCTTCCCGATGATGCCTGCACTGGGCTTCGAGACCCCGGTGGCCAGCGCGCTCGTGGTCATGGCCATTGCGGCCGGCGCCATGACCGTCTCCCACGCCAACGACTCGTACTTCTGGGTGGTCACCAACTTCAGCGGCATGACGCCCTCGCAGGGCTACCGCACCCAGACGATGGTCACGCTTCTGATGGGACTCACCTCCATCGTGTTCATCTGGCTCCTCGGCCTCGTCCTCGTCTGACCCCGTCACCTGACTCAGGAGATCCACGCGTGCAGCGCATCATCGTCATCCCAGACTCGTTCAAGGGGGCCCTGTCGTCGCGGGAGGCGGGCTCCGCGATCGCCGCGGGTCTCGCGTCGGTCACCGACGCCGAAGTTCTCGTGGTGCCCATCGCCTACGGCGGGGAAGGCACCGTCGAGGCCTTCGTGGCCGCCGCAGGGGGCGCCTTGCGATCCGCGACCGTCTGCGGGGTGTTCTACGGCGAACGCGTGCCCGTCCACTACGGACTGATCGACCCGGACGTGGCGGTGGTCGAGACAGCCTCATGTGCCGGGCTCCCTCTCGCCTCCGGACGCGAGGACACGGGACGGGCCACGACGTTCGGTGTCGGTGAGCAGATCCTCGACGCGGTGTCCGCTGGCGCGGGCAGAGTCATCGTCGGGGCAGGCGGGAGCGCCACGACGGACGGCGGCACGGGCGCTGCCGCAGCCCTCGGCGTCCGGTTCCTGGACGCCGCAGGTGAGGAGTTCGTCCCCACCGGCCACACCCTCACCCGGATTGCGCGGATCGACTCCAGCCCGGCACGAGACCGGCTCCGCGACGTCGACGTGGAGGTGATGTGCGACATCAGCAACCCCCTCACGGGATCGCAGGGTGCAGCCCACGTGTTCGGCCCCCAGAAGGGGGCGGATCCTGCATCAGTGGCGAGCCTGGACACCGGACTGGTCCATCTCGCGGGCATCGTCGAACGAGACCTCGGGGTCGCGATCGATGCGCTCCCCGGTTCGGGGGCGGCGGGAGGTCTGGCCGGTGGCCTGCACGCCTTCATCGGGGCCACCTTGAAGCCGGGCATCGACGTCGTCCTCGAGACGGCGGGTTTCCACGACCTCGTGAAGACCGCTGACCTCGTCATCACCGGGGAGGGGCGCATTGACGGTCAGTCCTTGGCCGGGAAAGTGCCGATCGGCGTGGCCCAGGCCGTGCGCGCAGCCGGTCGTGCGATCCCGGTGATCGTCCTCGCCGGCTCCGTGGGACAGGACACGGACACCCTCTACGACGAGGGCATCACCGCGATCGTGCCCATCGGCCGCGGGCCCCAGGACTTGGCGACAGCGATCCGTCGTACGGCAGAGGACCTGACCGCGACCGCCCGCGACGTCGGGCGGCTGGTGATGGCCTGCTCCCCCGCCGGGCTCAGACGTTGAGGAGGGTGAGGGCGGGCATCGGCTGACCCTGGCCCACGAGGACTCGGCGGCGCTACGCCGCATGGCGGTGTTCGACGTGATCCTCAGCAACGCCGACCGCAAGGGCGCCCATATCCTTACCGTGCCCGGCGGGCACCATCACGGGGTGGACCACGGGCTGACCTTCCATATGGAGGACAAGCTGCGCACCGTCCTGTGGGGATGGCTGGGCGAGAAGCTGACCGAGGAGAAGCGCGACGGCGTGGGGCAGGATATCGATGCACTTGAGGGTGGGATGGTTGGCGGCTTGCGGAGCTGCTCAGTGCCGAGGAGATCGGTGCCCTCGCCGAGCGTTCCGCCGGCTTGCTCGACGACGGCCCGTGCTCCGGGTCGCATTAGACCTGGCGCATGCTCATATCCCCTGCCATGACAAGCACGCGCTTGGCGATGCTCGGCACCCCCGACCGTGTAGTCGAACGCCAGGTCACGGGTCCGCATCGACCAGTCGAAGTACCAGGCGACATCGTCCGAGACTGCCGACAATAAGCCCGTGCCGTCGGCCAGCTCCTCCGCGTACTCGCGGAATGACGCACACTCGCCGCAGTAGCGGTCCTCGAAGTCCGGGATGCCCGGCAGGTCGCCCGTGCCCTCAGCCACGTAGTCACCGCTCCTCACCCACGCGCACAACGCCTCGCGCTGGTGCTCCGGGACTGATGCCAGCAAGCTGCCCCACTCGGCGGCTTCGTGCGGGCTCATCTCGCCGCGCACGGGCAGATTCTCGTGGTCGAAGCACCACAACTCCTTGCAACCGGCGCGGTACCGCCCGCGCCCCGGTGCACATGGGTCAGGGTGACCTCTTCGGCATCGACGGCGTCGAACCACTCCCCGACGAGGCCTCCGGAGTTGTAGCAGTGCAGGCAGCCGATCCACACGCGCGGCGTGTTGTCCAGGGTGTCCGTGTCCATGGGTCTCCTCCTCGGATCGAGGAGAGCGGCGAACGCGACAGGCAGTCAGGCTCTGATGGAATGACGCGCTTACGCCGCGTCAACCGCTCTCACGTCGACCCCCGGGCGCCGCTCCGCGGCGCGCCAGCTGCCTGGAGACCCTACGATGCCCGTGGTGCTCGGTATCCTGAGATGGAGCTGAAAATTGCAGACGAAGGCGCGTTTCTCGCGCGAAGGAGTACGAACTATGGCGAGACGGGCCGCGAAAGCGAAGCCGGCGAAAACGCTCGAACAGACACTGTGGGATGCCGCTGACAAGCTCAGGGGCAACCAGGAGCCCAGCGAGTACAAGCACGTCGTGCTGGGCCTGGTGTTCCTCAAATACGTCTCCGACCGGTTCGAGGAGCGCCGCGAGCAGCTCAAGGACGAGCTGGCCGCCGAGGGCATCAAGCCCGAGCGGATCGAGTCGTTCCTGGAGGATCGGGACGAGTACGCGAGTCAGAACGTCTTCTGGGTGCCGTCTCTCGCCCGGTGGGGATACGTGCAGTCGGTGGCCAAGCAGCCGGAGATCGGTCAGCAGATCGACCAAGCGATGGATCTCATCGAGAAGGAGAACCCGTCGCTTCGCGGCGTGCTGCCCCGTAACTATGGCCGTGATGGCCTCGACAAGCGACGCCTCGGTGAGCTGGTCGACCTCATCGGGTCGATCGGCTTTACTGAGACCGACGATCACGGCGCAGACGACGTGCTCGGTCGCGTGTACGAATACTTCCTTGGCCAGTTCGCAGGCAAGGAGACCGGCAAGGATGCGGGAGCCTTCTACACGCCTCGCTCCGTGGTCAAGACACTTGTCGAGATGCTGGAACCGTTCAAGGGTCGCGTGTACGACCCAGCTGTGGGCTCGGGCGGCATGTTCGTACAGTCGGCTGAGTTCGTGAAGGCTCACGGCGGCAAACGCACCGACATCTCGGTATATGGGCAGGAGTTCACCGATACGACATGGAAGCTCGCGAAGATGAACCTGGCTTTGCGTGGCGTCGAGGCGGACATGGGCTCGCATTCTGCGGACTCGTTCACAGAGGACCTTCACCTCGACCTGCGTGCTGACTACGTGATCGCGAACCCGCCTTTCAACGTCTCTGACTGGTGGGATGCGAAGCTCGCCGACGACCCCCGATGGAAGTACGGGACACCACCGAAGGGCAACGCGAACTTCGCATGGGTGCAACACTTCCTTCACCATCTTGCGCCTCACGGCACAGCAGGTTTCGTGCTCGCCAACGGGTCACTGTCCTCCAAGAGCAGTGGCGAGGGCGAGATCCGTCAGCGGCTCGTCGAGGCTGGCCTGGTCGACTGCATCGTCGCAATGCCAGACAAGCTCTTCTTTAACACAGGCATCCCCGTGTCGTTGTGGTTCATCTCCAAGGGGCGTGACGGCAATGGGCACCGCGCGCGCAAAGGTGAGGTGCTGTTTATAGACGCCCGCAAGCTCGGAGCTATGCAGTCGCGACGCCTGCGCGTGCTATCGGACGACGACATTGCGCAGATCGCGGACACCTACCACGAATGGCGCAACCACGACGGCTGCTATGAAGACGTCCCCGGTTTCGCGAAGTCGGCCACGATCGGGGAGATTGAGAAACACGAATTCGTCCTCACACCCGGCCGGTACGTCGGTGCAGCTGAGGCGGAAGTCGACGACGAACCGATCGATGAGAAGATTGAACGCCTCACGAACGAGCTGTTAGCGGAGTTCGAGCGTGGGCGCGAGCTGGAAAATGAGGTTCGACTGCGCATGGGATCGCTCTCGTGACCGCGCAGTGGATGGAAAGCGTGCTCGGGGAACTCTGTACATTCCAGGCAGGAGGAGCTTTTCCGAGACACGAGCAAGGACATTTGACCGGCGACCATCCGTTCATCAAGGTCAGCGATATGACTCTTCCTGCTAACAGCATACGGATCATTGAGGCAAATAACTGGGTGTCGGCTGAAACCGCGGCGCGAATGAAGTTGAAACTAACACCTCCCGGCGCCGTAGCATTCGCAAAAATTGGCGAGGGACTGAAGGCTGAGCGCCTGAGGCGGATCACGGTACCGACCGCGATGGACAACAACATGATGGCTGCCATACCCAAGCCCGCTGTTGTCGATAGCGGCTTCTTGATCTATCTGATCGAAAGTGTCCATATCGCGGAATGGGCTCAAGGGAGCGCGCTTCCATACCTGAGCCAAAAACTTCTCGCAGACATTCCGGTGCACGTCCCGTCCCTCCCGGAGCAACGCGCGATCGCTGCGACACTCGGCGCGTTCGACGACAAGATCGAGTCGAACCGACAAGCAATGGCCACTGGGGAATCTCTTATCCGCGCGGTTGTCGAATCTACGCTCGATGCCTCCGAGGGCGAGGACGGAACACTGGGCGATTATTGCGCACTGGTGAAGGCCCCAGTAGAAATAGACAAGATTGATCCCGATGACAACTATATTGGGCTTGAACACATGCCCAGAGGATCAATTTTCCTGACTGAATGGAAGAAAGCTAAGGGTCTTGGCAGTAATAAGACTGCCTTTAAGCGAGGGGACCTCCTCTTCGGTAAGCTTCGCCCGTACTTCAAGAAGGTGGGTATTGCGCCTATCGATGGCGTGTGCTCGACTGACATCTTGGTAGTCCGGCCGAAGAGTCCTCGCGACATTGCCTTGGTGACAGCCGTCGCAGCATCTGATGCATTGATCGATTCTTTGTCAGCCAGTTCTACTGGGACAAGAATGCCCCGTGCCTCTTGGAAAGACCTCGCGGCATGGCGAGTTCCGGTCCTGACCGCCACCGAACGAATCGAGCTATCAGCCCGTGTAGACCCGCTCGTTGAGCGTCTCACGCAGTTGACGTTCGAGTCTCATCGTCTTGTCGCTCTTCGCGACGCTCTCCTCCCCGAACTACTCTCAGGTGGTCTACGAGTTCCGGTGACGTCATGAAAACACCTGTCTTGAGCGCGACAGATATGCGCATCGTTGAACAAGTCCTCGACATGGGTGACGGTTACGTACTCGACTTCAGTAACCGCACCTTCGCGGATTTCTTTGCTGATCTGGATGTCGAGATCGAGCCAGAAGACTCCGGCCTCTCGAAGGCTAAGCGTTTACGTGCGTTCTTTCGCTCTGCTTCGACGTCAGAGTGCGCTCGTGTTCTACATGCACTTCTCGAATACAGAGGCGAGCAAGACGGAGACGATGAAAGTGCCTCGATCGATAAGTATCGCGCGATCGTCTCGCGACTGGAAGGCGTCGCCGTCCCGTTGAGTGCTGCGCCGGTCGCACCGGAAGTTCTCACGCTGGCGTATGTCCGAGAACTGTCCGACAAGGCGGAGCGTCGTCTCGCAGCCTCAGACCTCGAAGGGGCGATCACAGTGTCGCGCACCTTGGTTGAGGCGGTGTTGGAACAGCTGGAGATTCGTTTAACAGGCCAGAGCGGAAACTACGCCGGTGACCTCCAGCGACAGTACAAGGCAGTTGCGAAGATTCTTCGGATCGACGACAAGGATGACCAGGTCGACGAAGGGTTCAAGCAGATCGCACGCGGCCTGGTCCAGATCGTCAACGGTCTGGCAGCGATCCGGAACATGGCGAGTGACGGACACGCGCGTCACGTGCAGCCACAAGCGCGACATGCCCGGGTGGCTGTGAACTCAGCGAAGACCGTCGCGAGCTTCCTCGTCGAGGTCTATCTGGCGAAGCGCACTGGACCAACGTCGCCTGCCGCAGTGAGGAGTGGCGGATGAGCACCTTCAACGAGAACGTCGTCGAACTGGCCGCTCTAGAGCACTTCGCCGAGCTGGGCTACCGACGTGTGCACGCCCCTGAGATCGCGCCGGGAGAGCCTGACGCAGAGCGGGACTCGTACGAGGACGTCGTGCTGTGGGGGCGTCTGCGTGATGCGCTTCGGCGGATCAACACTAGCGCTGACGCCGCGCTGATCGCCGAGGCTGTGAAGACCGTGCAGCGTGCCGGGTCGCAGAGCGCTGTAGACGAGAACGCTCGCCTGCACAAGCTCATCACGGAGGGTGTACCTGTCGAGCATCGCGGCGACGATGGCCTGCTGCGCACAACACGCTTGTGGCTGGTGGACTTCGACGAGCCGGCGAATAACGACTGGGTGGCTGTCAACCAGTTCACGATCGTCGAGAACGGCAAGAACCGCCGCCCTGACGTGCTCGTGATGGTTAACGGGCTCCCGCTCGCGCTGTTGGAGCTGAAGAATCCGGCCGCTGGGCACGCGACGCTAAAGTCGGCGTGGAACCAGGTGCAGACGTACCGACACGACATCCCGTCGGTATTTGTGCCGAACGCGGTGACAGTGATCTCTGACGGAACGTCGGCGGCGATGAGCAGCTACTCGGGTGCGTTCGAGCACTACGCGCCGTGGAAGACCATCGAGGGTCGTGAGGTCGTCAGCAACCGGCCAGCACTTGAGGTTCTCATCAAGGGCGTGTTCGAGCCGAAGCGGTTCCTGGACCTACTGAAGAACTTCGTGGTGTTCAGTGACGAGACAGTCACCGACAAGTCGACAGGACAGCCCACGCGGGCGCTCTTGAAGCGTGTGGCGAAGTACCATCAGTACTGGGCGGTCAACGCTGCCGTCGAGTCCACGGTGCAAGCGTCAAGCCCTGATGGGGACCGACGCGGCGGCGTGGTGTGGCACACCCAGGGCTCCGGCAAGAGCTTCGAGATGGTGTTCTACGCTGCAAAGATCATGCGCGACCCGCGCATGGCGAACCCGACGCTGGTGTTCATAACCGATCGCAACGATCTCGACGATCAGCTGTTCGGCGAGACTTTCGCCCCCGCGCGCATCCTGCCGGAGACGCCGGTGCAGGCAGCAACGCGCTCGGATCTGCGGGCCAAGCTGAAGCGCGCGTCGGGTGGGATCGTGTTCACCACCTTGCAGAAGTTCGCGCCGGGCGAGGACGGAGACGCCAACCCCGTGCTCACTGACCGTCGGAATGTCATCGTGATCGCCGACGAGGCGCACAGGAGTCAGTACGGATTCAGCGAGACGCTCGACCGCCACGGTCGACTCAAGTCCGGGCTGGCCAAGCACATGCGCGACGCGCTCCCCGGCGCGACGTACCTCGGTTTCACCGGCACTCCGATCGAGTCGAACGACAAATCCACAAGGGCTGTGTTCGGCGATTACGTGGACGTGTACGACCTCACAAGGGCAGTGGAGGATGGTGCGACTGTCCGGATCTTCTACGAGTCCAGGTTGGCAAAAATCGAGCTGTCGGAAGCGGACCTCGCTGCCTTGGACGACCTCGCCGATGAGATCACCGAGTCCGTCGAGAAAGACACCGCAACAGCTGCGAAGTCACGTTGGTCGCGGTTGGAAGCGGTCGTCGGAGCGGAGGCACGACTTGATCTCGTGGCCCGCGACATCGTGGAGCACTGGGAGAAGCGCCGCGAATCCCTGTTCGGCAAGGGCATGATCGTCACCATGAGTCGCCGGATCGCCGTGCGGCTGTACGAGAAGATCATCGCACTGCGACCCGACTGGCATTCGGATGATCCGGCGCAGGGCAAGATCAAGGTCGTCATGACCGGGTCCGCGTCTGATCCTGCTGAGTTCCAGCCGCACATCCACTCGAAGGACGTGCGCAAGGACCTCAAGCTGCGGGCGAAGAACGCGGACGACCCGCTGGAACTGGTCATCGTCCGGGACATGTGGCTGACCGGTTTCGATGCCCCGTCGATGCACACGATGTACGTCGACAAGACCATGCAGGGCGCGGGGCTCATGCAGGCCATCGCTCGGGTGAACAGAACGTTCCGTGACAAGCCCGGCGGGCTGATCGTCGACTACATCGGAGTGTTCGCGAACCTCCAGAACGCGCTGAGCGAATACTCGCCGTCCGACCGCGACCAGGCTGGCGTGCCCATCGACGAGATGGTCCAGGTGATGCTGGAGAAGCACGACATCGTGCGCGGACTCCTCCACGGAGTCCAGTTCGACTCTTCCCCGGAGCTGACAGCTGCCCAGCGGTTGAACGAGTACGCAAAGGTCCTCGACTTCGTCATGGCGGACCCAGACCGGACCTCGCGGTTCAATGACCAGGTGCTGGCTCTGGCGAAGGCGTTCGCGCTGGCGGGCGCGCGCGATGAGGCAGCCGCGATCCGGAACGATGTCCGACTATTCACGGACGTCCGAGCAGCGATCCTGAAGATCCAAAACCCCGACTCTGGCCGAGGCGGTTCGGGCGCAGTAGAGGTCGATACAGCACTCAGTCAGCTTCTCAACGAGGCGGTCACAGCTAATCAGGTAGTGGACGTGTACATGCTCGCTGGGATCGAGACGCCCGAGATCTCAATCCTCAGTGAGGAGTTCCTCGATTCGTTCGCGGAGAAGGACAGGCCGAACCTTCAGATGGGGCTGCTGCGGCGTCTCCTGAACGACCAGATCCGTACGGTGCAGCGAACGAACGTCGTCCAAGGGCGCAAGTACTCGGAGATGCTCGAAGAGACCGTGAACCGCTATACGAACCGGTCGTTGACGACCGCTGAGATCATCGCGGAATTGGTGAAACTTGCGAAGCAGATGCGCGACGCTCAGAAACGGCACGAGGAGCTCGGACTGCGCGAAGATGAGGTCGCTTTCTATGACGCGGTAGTGCAGAACGACTCTGCGGTGATGGAGCTGGGCGACGAGACACTCAAGGCGATCGCTCAAGAGCTCGTGACGTCTGTCAGGCAATCAGCAACGATCGACTGGAACCTGAAGGAGTCTGTGCTGGCTGCGATGCGCTCAAAGGTACGCCGCATCCTCGCCAAGTACGACTACCCGCCTGATGCGGAAGCTAAGGCAATCGAGCTGGTGATCGAGCAGGCGGAATTGTTTGCTCGCGGAGTGTCTGCGTAGGGGTGTGTAGATGTCGACAAAAGTGATGCTCGGCCGTTCACCCCGCAAGGGTACTGGAGGCGCGCCTGGAACTGATGCACGTAAAGGTGACATTCTTGGTCACACCGCGTAAGCGGGCATGGGGTCTAAAATCAGTTCGTCGATTGGCCACTGGTGCGGCTCATGCAGACTGATTTGCAGGGATACCGTGGGACAATCCCCGCATGAAAAGGTGGTGTGCCCCGCGCATGTGAAGGCCGTTGCCGAGGTGCCTCCAGCGCCCCGGGTTTCGTTCCGGGGTCAGGACGCAACGGGCGCTACGTTTAGGTCATGAGTGTAGGCCGATTAGCCCCGGTGGAGTGCGAGCTGATCATGAACCACATGACCGCTCACGCGGCATGACCGAGGGTGCCACATATACGTTACGTGCATACGTCCCACAGACGACGAAGCCCCCACCAGAACCAGCCAGTGAGGGCATCCACCGCTACGACACGACTGCCATAGGCTCGCCATAATTCTGCGTCATGCCACAGACTAACGGCGCCAAAAACCGCATGATTTCAACGAATCACACGTTGAACCGGAACTCCACCACGTCGCCGTCCTTCATGACGTAGTCCTTGCCCTCCATGCGCACCTTGCCGGCGGCTTTGGCATCGGCCATCGACCCGGCGGCGATCAGGTCATCAAAACTCACGATCTCCGCCTTGATGAAGCCACGCTGGAAGTCGGTGTGGATCACGCCGGCGGCCTCCGGAGCGGTCGCGCCGACGGGGATGGTCCACGCGCGCGTCTCCTTCGGCCCGGCCGTCAGGTAGGTCTGCAGGCCGAGGGTGGAGAAGCCCACGCGGGCCAGCTGGTCCAGCCCGGACTCGTCCTGCCCGGCCATCTCCAGCATCTCGGCGGCCTCCTCCTCGGAGAGCTCCACGAGGTCGGACTCGAGCTTGGCGTCCAGGAACACGGCGTCGGCGGGGGCCACCAGATCGCGCAGCTCCTGCTGCTTGGCCTCGTCCCCCAGCACACCCTCGTCCGAGTTGAACACGTAGATGAACGGCTTGGCGGTGAGCAGGCTCAGCTCGCGCAGCCGGTCCATGTCCAGCTTGTCCTTGTCCTTCGCCGCGAAGATCGTCTCGCCCCGCTCCAGCACCGCGAGCGCGGCCTTGAGCGCCTCGAGGTCGGCGGGCTCCTTCTTCTTGCCCTTGACCTCCTTCTCGACGCGCGGGATCGCCTTCTCCACGGTCTGCATGTCCGCGATGATCAGCTCGGTGTTGATGGTCTCCATGTCCGAGGCCGGGTCCACCTTGCCGTCCACGTGGACGACGTCGCCGTCGTCGAACGCGCGCACCACCTGGGCGATCGCGTGGGCCTCACGGATGTTGGCCAGGAACTGATTGCCCAGGCCCTCCCCCTCCGAGGCGCCCTTCACGATGCCGGCGATGTCCACGAAGGACACCGTGGCCGGCAGGATGCGCTCGGAGCCGAAGATCTCGGCCAGCTGGGGCAGCCGCTCGTCCGGCAGGTTCACCACGCCCACGTTCGGCTCGATCGTCGCGAACGGGTAGTTCGCCGCGAGCACGGTCTGGCGCGTCAGCGCGTTGAACAGGGTCGACTTGCCCACGTTGGGCAGTCCCACGAATCCGATAGTCAAAGCCACAGTCCGGCAGTCTACCGGCGGGCCCGCCGCGGCGGAGGCGTCCCGCACCGGCCCCGTTCCGTGGGCAGAACCGGCAGCCCCGCCCGCTCCGTGGGCAGAAAGCGCGCTCTCCCCTGTTCCGGGGGCAGAACCGGCAGGGTTTTCGCTTCCGGGGGCAGAAACCCTTGCTTTTCTGCCCACGGAACCCAGAGGCCCGGCGGCCACGGGGCCCGGCAGCCCCAGCCCCAGCCCGGCGTGCCCACGGAACCCAGAGACCCGCACCGCCCAGCACGCATCCCCGTCCAGATGACCGATCCGTAGGGTGGACGGGCCGCCCAGACCCCGTCGACAGTAAGCACACCCGTGTCTGCCGACCAGAGGACGACAGCCGAGACCGCAGGGCCGCCGGGCCCTCCCGACGCCAAGTCCCGCGGCACCGTGCGCCTGCGCTTCAACGACTACCGGGACAAGCCGGCCGTGGACCCGCGCTACTTCACCGACCCGGAGGGCCATGACATGGCCGTCGCGGTGGCCGGCATCCGACTGGCCCGGGAGATCGTCTCCCAGCCGGCCATGGCGGCGTGGGCGGGGCGCGAGCTGGCCCCGGGCGAGCAGGCGCAGACGGACGAGGAGATCGCCGACTACGTGCGCCGCACCCACAACACCGTGTACCACCCGGTGGGCTCGGTGCGCATGGGCGCCGACGACGACGCCATGAGCCCCCTGGACGCCCGCCTGCGCGTCAAGGGCGTGACGGGTCTGCGCGTGGCCGACGCCTCCGTGATGCCCGAGCACGTGACCGTGAACCCCAACATCACGTGCGTCATGATCGGTGAGAAGGCGGCGCAGCTGATCCTGGCCGATCGCGCCTGACCGCCACGCAGATGCGGCGGGCCCCCGGTGGGGGGCCCGCCGCATCTGCGTTCGGGGGACGGACCGCGCGCCGGTCACGCCGGCCGCGCGCGGCTCCGTCAGAGGCCGGTCACTCGCCGGTGGTCTCGGCGGTCTCGCCCTCCACGGTCTGCCCGGCCACGGGGGCAGCACCGCCGTGGGTGACGGAGATCTTGCGGGGCTTGGCCTGCTCCGCCACCGGGATGGTGAGGGTCAGGACGCCGTCGCTGTAGTCGGCCTGGATGCGGTCGAGGGCGAGGCCCTCGCCCAGGGTGAGCTGGCGGGCGAAGGTGCCGGCGGAACGCTCACGGGTGAGCCAGCGTCGGTCCTCGCGGGCCGGGTCCTCCTTGCGCTCGGCGCGGACGGTGAGGGTGCGCTCCTCCACGTCCACGTCGATGGAGGCCGGGTCGACGCCGGGCAGCTCGACCTCGGCGACGAAGACGTCGCCCTCGCGGTACAGGTTCATGGGCATGGACACGGTGCCGGTCGCGCGGGGCGTCAGACCGTTCACCAGGCGCTCCATCTCACGGAACGGATCGATAGGACGGGCCATGTCGGTTCACTCTCCTCGGGATTCGGGTGGGCGCCGCTGACACCGCGGCGTCTGACCACTACAACAGCACGCCCGGCGAGCCTATTCCAGAAATCTACGTGAAGTTCGATCAACTTCCAGGCGGGCGGTCAGGACCCTCCCGGCCCGGGGTCAGCCCGCCGAGGCGATCTCGCTCTCCACCACCCACTTGTGGTTCCTCATCCGCATGCCGTCGGACTCGTAGTCCACCATGTAGACGGTCTCATCCGTCGAGGAGTGCACCGTGCCCTCCGCACCCTGCATGCCCGGCATGTGGTCAGCCGCGAGGGTGACCGCCGCGCCGTCGGGCAGGCGTTCGGCGCCCGCGTCCTCCAGCTCCTCCTGGACGACCCACTTGTGGTCCGTCACCTCGGGCCCGCCCGTCGTCGGCCGGTAGTCCACGGAGTAGGCGGTGGTCTCGTACGCGCCCACGACGGTGGCGGCGGCCCCCTCCATCCCGGGCATGTGGTCCGCCATGAGGGTGACCTCGGTGCCCACGGGGTGGGCCGGGTCCGCGGCGGGCTCGATGCCCTCGGGGGCGGGGCCGCCGTCCATCGCGTGGCCCGCGTGCCCGCCGTGGGAGGACGACGTCGCCGCCTCTTCCCCTCCCGTCGCGCAGCCGGTGAGCGCGAGCAGACTCGCCGCAGTCACGGCGACGGTCCTGGTCCAGAAACGCATGGTCATCGTCCGGTGTCTCCTTCGTCATCGGTGGTCTGGGGGGCCTCGAGGTGCCCGAGCGCCGCACGGAACGCGGCCTCCGCCGTCTCGCCGTACGGCACGAACAGCACCTCGTCCACGGTGTCGCCCACCTCGTCCGCCATCGCGTGGCAGGTCTCGACGGCAATCCGCGCCGCGTCCTCCATGGGCCAGCCGTAGATCCCCGCGGAGATCGCCGGGAACGCGACCGTCCGGGCGCCGAGCCCGGCCGCCACCTTCAGGGACTCGCGGTAGCACGAGGCGAGGGTGTCGGACTTGTCGATCGTCTTGGCCCACACCGGGCCCACCGTGTGGATGACCCAGCGCGCGGGCAGGCGCCCCGCCGTCGTCGCCACGGCCTGGCCGGCGGGCAGCCCCTCCGGCAGGTCGGTCTCGCGCAGGCGGCGGCACTCGGCCAGGATCTCGGGACCGCCACGCCGGTGGATGGCGCCGTCCACGCCTCCGCCGCCGAGCAGGGTGGAGTTGGCGGCGTTGACGACGGCGTCCGCGTGCGTGGCCGTGATGTCCCCGGGGGCGATGGTGAGCTGCATGGGTTCACGCTAGGCGCGGGTGGGCGCCGTCGGACAGGGCCGGTAGCCTCGGCCCCATGAGCACCCCGACGCCCACCGGACCGACCCCCACGCCTCCCGGCGGCGAGCTGCTGCCGCTGATCAGCCTCGCGGTGGAGCACGTGTTCAACACGCTCGGCCGGCAGCCCGTGTTCGCCCCCACAATCCTCGCCGTCACGGCCGACGGCCAGCGCGGCATGTGGGAGCACCCGGACCTCCAGCCCGAGCAGGCGGCCGCCACGGTCGCGAAGATCAGCCCTCGCCCCACGCGGGCGGTGGCCGTGTTCGACGGCGAGATCGAGACGGCGGACGGACCCCGCCCGGCCGTCGCGGTGGAGGCCTTCGACGCCGCCGCCCTGGCCTCGACCCGCATGGTCTTCCCGTACCTGCCCGGCGTGGCCGCGGCGGGCATCGCCGCCCGCGTCGACGGCGACCCGCAGGTCGTGGCCAACGGCCCCAACCCGCTCTTCGGCTGAGCCGCCCGCCACGACGACGGCGCGCCGCGGCCTACCGTGTCCGTGCAGCCTGCGAGGGTGGGGTCATGGAGATCCTCAGCCTGCTGCTCGCCCTCACCCTCGGACTCGTGCTGGGCGCCCTGCTGGGCGCGTGGCTCATGTGGCGCCGGGCGGCCGACGGCGGTGAGGAGGCCCGCCGGGCCCAGGCCGAGCTGGCCGCGCTGCGCACCGAGCACCAGGGGGCGCGAGAGGCGCTCGCGGCCGCCCGGGCGGAGCAGCGTGCGCTCACGGCCGCGCGCGCCGAGGACGCCGAACGCCAACGCGCGGAGTCCCAGGTGATGTCCACGCTCGCGCCGCTGGGCCAGCGGCTGGCGGCGCTCCAGGAGCAGGTGAGCGTGCTGGAACGGGATCGGGCGTCCCAGTTCGGCCGGCTCGGGGAGCAGCTCCGCGCCGCCGCAGCCACCGACCGGGACCTGCTGAACCAGACCACGTCGCTCATGGCCACGCTCAAGTCCACTTCCGCGCGGGGCCACTGGGGCGAGGCGCAGCTGCGGCGGGTCGTCGAGGCGGCGGGCATGCTCCACCACGTGGACTTCACGGAGCAGGCCACGCTGTCCGGCAGGGACGGCGAGCGCCTCCGCCCGGACCTCGTGGTGTCCCTGCCCGGCGGCAAGGCCATGGCCGTGGACGCCAAGGCCCCCATCGGGGACGCGCTGGCCGCCGAGGCCCTCGCGGACGAGCCCGGCGAGGAGGCGTACGAGCGGCGCCAGGCGCTGGCCGCCCAGCACGCCGCGGCCGTGCGCCGCCACGTGGACCAGCTCTCCGCGAAGTCCTACTGGGACGGCCTCGAGCACTCCCCCGAGCTGGTCCTGTGCTTCCTGCCCGCCGAGTCGCTCCTGGCCGCGGCGCTGGACGCGGACCCCGGGCTGCTGGACCACGCGTTCTCCCGGAACGTCGCGCTCGTCGCCCCCGTCTCCCTCCTGACCGCCCTGAAGTCCGTGGCCTACGCGTGGCGGCAGGACACCCTGGCCGAGAACGCCCACACCGTGGTGGCCAGCGCGAAGGACCTCTACGAGCGTCTCGGCACGCTCGGCACTCACCTGGACCGCATGGGCGGCTCCCTCAAGACCGCCGTGGACCGCTACAACCAGCTCGTCGGCAGCGTCGAGTCGCGCGTGCTCCCCGCCGCCCGGCGCCTCCGCGACGCCGACCCGGGCCTGGCCCCCACGCCGGACATCCGCACGCTCGAGTCCGCGCCCCGGCCCCTGGCCGCCCCGGAACTGGTCGCGGGCGTGGAGGAGGACGAGCTGCGCCGTCGTCGGGCGGAGTCGGCGCGGGAGGCGTGAGCGGGGCCGCACGGGGGCCGGGCGGGTGGGCCGTCGCGGCCCCGACGTCGTCTTTCCGTGTCCCGGGCCACTTGCTACCGTGAAACTCACAGAGAATTGCCAGGCCGCGCCAAGGGCCTGACCTGAAGAGGAGGCCCCATGGAGTCCCGCCCACTCCCCCCGCCGAGCAACGTCAACGAGCACGTCTCCCGCTTCGACCCCCGAGCGGCCGCCCAGGAGTTCGAACACGAGCTCTCCCCGGGCATGCGTGACGAGCCGCTGCCCGGCGGCGAGAACGTCAAGCGCATCATCGGCCTCGTGGTCGGCCCCCTGCTCGCCGTCGCCCTGTTCCTGCTGATGCCGGGCGACCTCGGCGTCTGGCCCCGCCTCGTCGCCGCCACCGCGGTGCTCATGGCCGTGTGGTGGATGACCGAGGCCCTGCCCATCCCCGCCACCGCCCTGCTGCCGCTCGTCGTCTTCCCGCTCGGCGTGCCCGCCGAGGAGTCCGACGGCGGCATCACCTTCGACGCCGTCGGCGCGAGCTACGGCAACAACATCATCTTCCTGTTCATGGGCGGCTTCATGCTCGCCCTGGCCATGCAGCGCTGGAACCTGCACCGGCGCATCGCGCTCGGCGTCCTGAAGTTCATGGGCGCCAGGACCGTGAATCTCATCCTGGGCTTCATGATCGCCACCGGGTTCATCTCCATGTGGGTGTCCAACACCGCCACCGCCGTGATGATGCTCCCCATCGGCGTGTCCATCCTCGTGCTCGTCCAGCGCTACGGCACGGACGGCGCCCTGACTGCGGACGAGGGAGCGGACCAGGTCGACCGCCCCGCCGCGCCCGCATCCGCGGCCGGCGAGGCCCCCACGCAGGCCGAGATCCGCTCCCTCACGAAGTCGAACTTCGGCACCGCGCTCATGCTCGGCATCGCGTACGCCGCGTCCATCGGCTCGCTCGGCACCATCATCGGCACCCCGCCCAACACCCTGCTCGCGGGCCACATGGCCGCCGAGCACGGCGTGCAGATCGGCTTCGGCCAGTGGATGCTGGTCGGCGTGCCGATCGCCGTCGTGCTGCTCTTCGCGTGCTGGTTCCTGCTCACCCGCGTGCTGTTCCGCCCGGAGATCGACGAGGTCCCCGGCGGCCGCGACCTGATCGCCACCGAGCTGGCCCGCCTCGGCCGCATGAGCGCCCCCGAGGCCAAGGTCCTCGCCGTCTTCGTCCTCGCCGCGCTGGCCTGGATCACCGTGCCGCTGATCTCCGAATACGTCCTGGACCTGGAGTCCCCGCTGCTCTCGGACGCGGCCATCGCCATCGTCGTCGGACTCATCCTGTTCCTCCTGCCGGCCGGTGGCGGGGCCGGGCGCGGCGTGCGCCTCCTCGACTGGGAGGCCGCGAAGGACCTGCCGTGGGGCGTGCTCCTGCTGTTCGGCGGCGGCCTGGCCCTGTCCGGTCAGTTCTCCAAGTCGGGCCTGTCCACGTGGCTCGGTGAGCAGGTCAAGGGCTTCGGTGACATCCCCGTGTGGGTGCTCGTGGTGATCGCCTCCGTCGGCATCCTGCTACTGACCGAGATGACCTCGAACACGGCCACCGCGGCCACGTTCCTGCCGGTCGCCTCCGGCGTGGCCCTGGGCACCGGCGTCGCCCCGCTCATGCTGGCCGCGCCCGTCGCCCTCGCCGCGACCTGCGCGTTCATGCTGCCCGTGGCCACCCCGCCGAACGCCATCGCGTACGGCTCCGGCTATGTGACCATCGGCCAGATGGTGAAGGGCGGCGTGTGGCTGAACATCATCGCCGCCGTGCTCATCTCCATCGCGTCGATGACCCTGCTCGTCTGGGTCTTCGGACTCTGAGTCCTGACCACCCGCCGGCCCGGCACGCTGAGGCCCGGGCACGCCGAGGCCCGCAGACTCGCCGCTTCGCCGGCGTCGTGACGGCGAGTCTGCGGGCCTCAGCGAGGAGACGAGGGGCGCGCTCAGGCCTCGGCGGCGCGGCGGCGTCCGCCGAGGGCGCGCCCGTCGTCGCCCACGCGCTTCATCTCGGCGCGCAGCTCCTTGGGCAGGGAGAAGATGATGTCTTCCTCGGCGGTCACCACCTCGTCCACCTGCCCGTAGCCGTACTCGGCCAGCAGCGCGAGCACCTCCTGGACCAGCACCTCGGGCACGGACGCGCCCGAGGACAGGCCCACGGTGGCCACGCCCTCGAACCAGGACTCGTCCACCTGGTTGGCGAAGTCCACGCGCTCGGCGCGGGAGGCCCCGTACTCCGCGGCCACCTCCTTGAGGCGCACCGAGTTCGAGGAGTTCGCCGAGCCCACGATGATCACCAGGTCGCACTCCGGCGAGATCGACTTGATGGCCGCCTGCCGGTTGGAGGTGGCGTAGCAGATGTCGTCCGAGGGCGGGTCCTGCAGGTTCGGGAACCGCTCGCGCAGCACGGAGACGATCTCGAGGGTCTCGTCCACGGAGAGCGTGGTCTGGGAGAGCCAGATCAGGTTGTCCGGGTCCTCCACCTGGACGGTGCGGGCCTCGGCGACGTCGTTGATCACCGTGGTGTGCTCGGGCGCCTCGCCGAACGTGCCCTCGACCTCCTCGTGGCCGTCGTGGCCGATCAACAGGATCCGCTTGTCCTGCTTGGCGAAGCGCACGGCCTCGCGGTGCACCTTGGTCACGAGCGGGCACGTGGCGTCGATGGTGCGCAGGTTGCGCTGGGCGGCCTCCTCGACGACGGCCGGGGACACGCCGTGCGCGGAGAACACGGTCAGGGCGCCCTCGGGCACCTCGTCCAGCTCGTCAACGAACACCACGCCGCGCTCGGTCAGGGTGTCCACGACGTGCCGGTTGTGGACGATCTCCTTGCGCACGTACACGGGGGCGCCGTGGTGCTCGAGGGCCTTCTCGACGGCGACGACGGCACGGTCCACGCCGGCGCAGTAGCCACGGGGGGCGGCCAGCAGCACGCGCTTCTCACCGGACACGGGCGCGGCCGCCTCCACCTCCTCACGGGAACGACGAACGCGCGGGACCTGCGGCATCCCGAGGCCGACGGCGGACGGACGGGCGGAGACGGAGGGAGCGGACATGCCCTCCATGCTATCGGCCGGGACGCAGACCGGGCCCGGGCTTCGCCGCGGGCTCAGCGCGACGTGACGTCGGCGGCGGTGTGGGAGCGGCCCACCGCGGGGGGACCGTCCGCCCGGGCGGCACGGACCCGGCCACGCCGAGCGACCCACAGCTCGGCCAGGGCCAGCAGCAGGCCCGCGGCCAGCACGATCCAGCCCAGGGTGGTCAGGGTCTGGGGGTAGGGGGCGACGGCGGCCGCGAACGCCGGGCGGGCGGCCTCCTCCATCTGCTGGACGAACGCGGCCACCCCGGGGGAGGCCCCCTCGGGTGCCGTGAGGTGGACCGCGTCCGGACCCAGGCGGGCGCCGCCGATCAGTCCGCCGGCCAGGGCGACCGCACCCGCCACGGCCACGGCGAGGCCCCGCCGCCCTCGGGGGGCGAGCAGCAGGGCGCCCACGAGCGCCAGCACGGAGGCGGCGGCAGCCCAACGCCAGTGCGCGGAGGCGTCCACCCAGCGGTGCACGGTGGCCCGATCCGTGCCGGCCAGGGCGTCGATGCGCGCGTCCATGCGCAGCGCGGTGCTGTCCCGCAGGTCCGCGGCGCGGTCGTACAGGGGTGCCAGCAGCGTGTCCGCGGCCCAGTCGCCGACGTCCGCGCCCGCGATCGTCTCCAGCAGCGCCTGCCCGGGCAGGTCGAACCGGTCCTCGCGCAGGTCACGTTCGATGTCGCCCAGGGCGGCGGTGATCCCGGACTGTGCGACGGGACCGAACGGGATGGTCACGTCCGCGCCCGAGCCGGGCTCGTCCGCGCCCTGCGGGTCCTCGAGCTGGGCGAGCCAGGCGCGCCGGGCCTCGTCAGCGGTGTCGGACCAGCCCTGCACCACCTGCGGGTCGTCCGCCACGCGCTGGGCCAGCGGGCGCAGCAGGTCCTCGGCCGCCTGGGCCAGCGGGTCCGGCACCTGCTCGGGGACGGCGTCGTGCACGACGTCGTCGATCACCCCCGGCACGGCGGCGCGGACCTCGGGGTCCACGGCGACCTGCTCCGTCACCCCGCGCAGCAGCTCCGGGCGGTGCGTCGCCTCGTCGACGAGGGCGCCGGCCGTCGCGAGCACCGCCAGCAGGCCCGCCAGGGCCGCGACGAGGAGGCTGAGGGTGGTGCGCATGGGGTCCTTTCCGTTCCGTTCCGACCCCGTCGAGCGTACCGATCCTGGCCGGAGGTTCCCCGGTCTGAGCGCCCCGACCGGGTCGGCGGCGGCCTCGGGGGACACCGGGGCGCCGTCTTGCGCGTCCGGCGAGGGCGGTACGGTGGGCCCGTGCCCGGGCGGACCGGGCGCGGACAGGAGGGACCGGGATGGACCAGCCCGTGACCGAGGGCGCCTCGGCGGCGTCGGACGTGCCCGTCTCGGCACCCGCCCGCGCGGGCGAGACCTCCGCCGAGCGGCCGTGGCCCCTGCGCCGGCTCTCCGAGAACCTCAAGGCCCACATCGAGCGCGCCCCCGCCACGTGGATCGAGGGCCAGCTGATCGAGTTCAAGAACAACCGCGGCAACGTCTACATGACCATGCGGGACCTCGAGGAGGAGGTCTCCCTGCCGCTCACCGCCTGGCGGAACGTCGCCATGACCCTGGACGGGACCGTCCAGCAGGGCTCCCGCGTGGTGGCGCGCGTGAAGCCGAACTTCTGGCTCAAGGCCGGGCGCCTGTCCATGAACGTGCAGGAGATGCGCCCGGTCGGCCTCGGCGATCTGCTGGCCCGCGTGGAGCTGCTGCGCCGGGCCCTCGCCGAGGAGGGGCTGACCTCCCCCGCGCGCAAACGGCCGCTGCCCCTGCTCCCCCGCCGGATCGGGCTCATCACCGGCCGTGACTCGGACGCGAAGAAGGACGTGCTGCGCAACACCCTGCTGCGCTGGCCCGCCGCCGAGTTCGAGATCCGTGAGGTCGCCGTGCAGGGCGCCGAGGCCCCGCGGCAGGTGGCCGCCGCGCTCGCCGAACTCGACGCCGACCCGGCCGTGGACGTCATCGTCATCGCCCGCGGCGGCGGCGCGCTCGAGGAGGTCGTGCTCCCCTTCTCGGACGAGGCACTGGTGCGCGCCGTGGCGGCGGCGCGCACGCCCGTCGTGTCGGCGATCGGCCACGAGGCGGACCGCCCGGTCCTCGACGACGTCGCTGACCTGCGCGCCTCCACGCCCACGGACGCGGCCAAGCGGATCGTGCCGGACGCGGCCCAGGAGGCCGCGGGACTCGCCGACGCGCGCCTGCGGCTGGCCTCGGCCGTCGAGCGCCGCGTGCGCGCCGAGGCCGAGGGGCTCGCGGCCCTGCGCTCCCGGCCCGTGCTGGCCCGCCCGCACGTGATGGTGGACACGCGGCAGGAGGAGACGGACCGGTGGCGCGAGCGCGGCCGGTCCGCCCTGGGCCACCGGCTCGTCCGCGAGGAGGACGCCCTCACGCAGCTGCGCGCCCGCGTCCGCGCCCTGTCCCCGCAGCGCACTCTCGACCGCGGCTACGCCGTGGTCCAGCACGCCGGACAGGTCGTGCGCGACGCGGACCAGGTCGCCCCGGACGACCGGCTCGACATCCTCGTGGCGGCCGGGCGGATCGCCGCGGACGTCGTCGCGACGCATCGGACCACCCCGACCCCATCCCACGAGAGGACACGACAGGCATGAGTGAACAGGGCATGGAGCAGACGCAGGACGCGGGCCGCCCCAGCGGTGTGGAGGGCTTCACCTCCGCGGACGTCTCGGACGTGGCCCGGATGAGCTACGAGCAGGCGCGCGCCGAGTTGGTGGAGACCGTGGGGAGGCTGGAGGCCGGTGGCGCCGGTCTCAAGGAGTCCCTGGCCCTATGGGAGCGCGGGGAGGCGCTGGCCGACCGCTGCCAGGCCTGGCTCGACGGCGCCCGCGCCCGCCTCGACCAGGTGCGCGGCGAGGCCGCCCCCGACGCCGACTGACCCCGCCCCCCACTTTCGTTCGGGAAACGGCGGCCTCCGCGGTGCTTTCGTTCGGGAAACGGCGGGGGCGGGGGCCATCGGCCCCCGCCCCCACGCGGCTTGCTCCCGACGTCGGTCAGGCGGTCTGGTCCTCGTGCTTGCCCTCGCCCAGCTCCTCCACGAGCTTGGCGTTGAAGGCGTCGAGGTCGTCCGGGGTGCGCGAGGTGGTCAGCCCGTTGTCCACGACGACCTCCTCGTCCACCCACTGGGCGCCCGCGTTCTTCAGGTCAGACTCCAGGGACGCGTAGCTGGTCAGACGGCGACCGTCCACGACGCCGGCCTCGATCAGGGTCCACGGGGCGTGGCAGATGGCCGCCACCGGCTTGTGCTGCTCGAAGAAGGCACGCACGAACGCCTGGACGTCCTTGTCGATGCGCAGGGTGTCCGCGTTCAGGGTGCCACCCGGCATCACGAGGCCGTGGAAGTCCTCGGCCTTGGCGTCCTTCACCGTCGTGTTCACCTCGAAGGACTCGCCGTGCTCCCAGTCGGACTTCATCGCGGTGATGGTGCCGGACTTCGAGGAGACGAGCACGGGGGTCGCACCCGCGGCGATCACGGCCTCCCACGGGGAGGTCAGCTCGACCTGCTCGACGCCGTTGGTCGCGAGGAACGCGACGGTCTTGCCGGTCAGCGGGGCATTCTGGTTGGCGTTCTCAGTCATGGGTCCACCTTTCGGATCGGATCCGGAGCGCCTCTGCGGCGCCCGGTGTCCGTACATCGACTCACCGCGGCCCCGTGCTCGGCAAGGTCCGGCCACCACTGCCCGCCCAGCGCGACGACGGCGGCGCTCAGCCCGCCAGCAGGCGACGGCGGGCGGCCGCGACGTCGAAGTCGGCCTTCGGCCAGTCCAGCCCCATCCCCTGCAGGGTCTCGATGATCAGCTGCTGCACCGCCAGCCGCGCGAACCACTTGCGGTCCGCCGGCACGATGAACCACGGCGCGTCCTCGGTGTCCGTCCGCTCGATCGCGATCCGGTACGCGTCCATGTACTGGTCCCAGTACGCGCGGTCATCGAGATCGCTCTCGCTGAACTTCCAGTGCTTCGTGGGGTCGTCCAGGCGGGCCAGCAGGCGCTTGGCCTGCTCCTCCGGCGAGATCCGCAGCATCACCTTGACGATCCGTGTCCCCGCGGCGCGCACGGCCGCCTCGAACTCGCGGATGGCCCCGTAGCGCTCCTCCACCTCGGCCAGAGGGGAGAGCCCGCGCACGCGGTGCACGAGCACATCCTCGTAGTGCGACCGGTCGAACACGGAGACCAGGCCGGGCCGCGGGAGGTGCGGTCGGATGCGCCACAGGAAGTCGTGGGCGCGCTCCTCCGGGGTCGGCGCCTTGAACGCGTGCACGTGGACGCCCAGCGGATCCATCGCCCCGATCACGTGGCGCATGATCCCGCCCTTGCCGGCGGTGTCCATGCCCTGCAGGATCACCAGCAGGGACGGCACCTCCCCCACGGGCGCGTGGCGCACCGACTGGGCGAACAGCAGCTCCTGCAGGTCGGCGAGCACCGCGCCGCGCGCGGCCAGGTCCTTCTTGCCCTTCGCCTTGTCCCCGCCGTAGCCGGGCGTCGCGGCGGCGTCGACGTCGGCCGGGCCCCGGACCTCGTCCCCGCGGCGGGCGGCGAACAGCTCCCGGGCGGGGGCGCCGAAGACGCCGTCGTCGGTGGGGCGGGCGGGTCGGCCCGCCTCGGCGGCCGGGGTGTCAGCCATGGCGCTCCCTCCAGTCCTCGAGGAAGTCCTCGAGGCGGTCCAGGGCCACGCTCAGGTCCTTCACGCTGGGCAGCGTGACGAGCCGGAAGTGGTCGCTGTGCGGGTAGTTGAACGCCCCGCCGTGCGAGACGAGGATCTTCTTCGCCCGCAGCAGCTCGATGACGAACGCCTCGTCGTCGTCGATCGCGTAGACCTCCGGGTCCAGCCGCGGGAACAGGTAGAGGGCGCCGTGGGCCGGCTGCACGGACACGCCGGGGATGGCGTTCAGGCGGTCCTGGGCGAGGTTGCGCTGCTCGAGCAGCCGGCCGCCGGGCAGGACGAGGTCGTTGATGGACTGGTAGCCGCCCAGTGCCACCTGGATGGCGTGCTGCGCGGGCACGTTGGCGCACATCCGCATGTTGGCCAGCAGGGTCAGGCCCTCGAGGAAGTCGGCGGCCCGGTGTTTCGGCCCGGACACGGCCACCCAGCCGGAGCGGTAGCCCGCCACCCGGTACGCCTTGGACAGGCCGGAGAACGTCAGGGTGAGCACGTCGTCGGACAGGCCGGCGGCGTTGATGTGGCGGGCGCCGTCGTAGGTGATCTTCTCGTAGATCTCGTCCGCCATGAGGACGAGGTTGTGGCGGCGGGCCACGTCCACGATGCCCTGCAGCACGGCGCGGGAGTAGACCGCGCCGGTGGGGTTGTTCGGGTTGATCAGGACGATGCCCTTGGTGCGCTCCGTGACGAGGGACTCGATGTGCTCGAGGTCGGGCTCCCAGCCCTCCTCCTCGACGCAGCGGTAGTGCACCGCCCGGCCCCCGGCCAGGGTGGTGGCGCCGGTCCACAGCGGGTAGTCGGGCGAGGGGACGAGGATCTCGTCGCCGTCGTCGACCAGGGCCGTGAGGACCATCGTGATCATCTCGGAGACGCCGTTGCCGATGAACACGTCGTCCACGCCGATGTCCCGGATGCCCCGGGACTCGTAGTACTGCGAGACGGCGGTGCGCGCCGAGTAGATGCCCTTGGAGTCCGAGTAGCCCTGCGCGTGCGGCAGGTGCTGGTGCATCGCCGCCAGGACGGCGTCCGGCGCCTCGAAGCCGAACGGGGCCGGGTTGCCGATGTTCAGCTTCATGATCCGGTGGCCCGCGGCCTCCATCCGCTGCGCCTCCTCCAGGATGGGGCCGCGCACGTCGTACCGGACGTTCAGCAGCTTGGCGGACTGGCGGATCTGGCGGGGATGCGGGGTGGGCATGCCCCCATCATGGCACCCCCCGGGCGGTGTGCATCACAGTCGAGCTCGTGCGACGCGGGCCGGCACCCCGCCCCCGTGCGAGATCAGAACCAGGAGCCGCGGGGCACGAACCAGTCCTCGGGCGCGTCCTCCAGGCCCTGGTCCACCAGCCAGTACTGCGCGGCCTCGGCGGCCGGAAGCGGGTCGGCGCCCGTGGTGAGCCGTTCGAGCTCCCGCAGGCCGTCGCCGTCGAGGGCGGACATCACCTCGGCGATGCGCCGTTCGGCGTCGTCATCCAGCGTCGCGGCGGAGCCGACGGCGGTCAGGCGCCCCTCCGGGAGCACGCGGCCGTCGTCCTCGAGCGGGGCGAGCGTGTTCGCGTCGATCTCCGGATCCGTGTCGGTCAGCAGCGCGACCTGGGCCTCGTCCGCGACGAGGGCGGCGCTCGGGTCCTCGGTGTCGGCCAGCCAGGTCTCGGGTCGGCAGCCGGCGAGGCGGTCCAGGCGGGCGCGCAGGGCCGTGGCCGCGTCCGCCGCGGCGGTCAGGGGCGGGGGTGCGACGGCGGTGAGCGACTCGCACCGGCCGTTGAGGTCCGTGATCGACTCGAGCTCGAGCCGGGCCGCGGTGGTCTGGGTGACGACCGCGGTCAGGCGCAGCACGCCCGCCGACGAGGACAGCACCGCCGGGGCCTCGTCCTGCGGTGTCCCCGCCGCGGACGTCTGCCCGGCGAGCAGCGTCTCCAGGACGCGCCCTGCCGCCTGGGCGTCGGCCGCGGGGTCGCCGACGGGCAGCGCGGTGGGGCTCGGGGCGGCGGTCGAGGCGGTGGCCGAGGGGGTGGGCACGGCGTCCGCGGACGGGCCGGCCTCCGTCCCGGTCGGCGTCGACGACGGCGTCGACGTCGGCGGCGGCGGGGACGGCAGCGCCACTGCGGGGTCGGCGGCGACGGCCAGGGCCAGGGTGTCCACGACGGCGACCGTGTCCCCGCCGGCGGCGGACCACGCCGGCTGTTCCACGGCGACGCCGTCCTCGTCCGCCACGGCGTGGCCGTGCAGGCGCAGGTGACGGGCCAGGACCGCCGCGACGGCGCCCTCCAGGCCCTCGCCGCCGTGCACGACCGTGATCGGTGTGCCTGACGCGGAGGGCGTCGGCGGGGCGTCCGCCTGCCGCGCGCACGCCCCCAGGGCCAGCGACAGCGCGAGGGCGGAGGCGGCGAGGGCCGTCGGGCGGCGGTGGGCGGGGCGGCTCACGTGTCCACCCCGGCACGGGCGAGCGCCTCGGTGACCCAGGAGGCGGTGCGCAGCTCGCTGAGCTCCGCGAGGTCGAACCAGCGCGCGTCCGTCGAGGATCCGCCGACCTCAGGGCGCAGGACGCCGCCCGTGATGCGGGCGGTGTAGAGGACCTGCACGGTGAGCAGGGGCAGCGGCTCGCCCCGCAGGCGCTTCTCCACCGGGATCGTCCCGGTCGTGACGCCCAGCAGGCCCGTGAGCTCGGCGGTGTGGCCGGTCTCCTCCCAGACCTCGCGCAGGCACGCCTCCTCCGGGCTCTCGCCGAGCTCGATGCCGCCGCCGGGCAGCGTCCACTGCAGGAACTCGGGCCCCTGCCACGAGCTGAGCAGGACGCGGCCGCCGTCCACGATCAGGGCGTAGGCGCCGGCGCGCGTCTGGAACGGGCCGGCGGGGTGTGCTCCGGCGGCGTCCGGGGCGGCGGGGGTGGTGCTCATGGCTGCGGACTCCTGGCGGCAGTGGGACGGCCCGCGGCGGGCGACGCTGCGGGCCCGGCCAGTCTACGAGCACCGCCCACCGCGAACAGCGGCACGGTCCACCGACCCGCGCCCTAGGCTGGAGGACCACCCGTCCCACCACCGGAAGGAGCAGCGCCCGTGGACACCCCGCAGGACCCGCCCCACCGGGACGACCCCTCCGGCGGCCCCGTGGAGCCGGCCGTCGACGCCGCCCTGGACCGGGTGCGCGCCCTGCTCCGGCAGGCCCGCGGCACCGCGGCGCCCGACGCCCCGACCGCCCTGGACGCCCGAGGCTGGTGGGAGCTCTCCCTCGAGGCCGCGCTGCGCGACGAGCCCCGGGAGTCCGCCCGCCTCGCCGACTCCGGTCTCGCCGCGCTCGGGCCCGGCCAGGACGACGTCCGCCTCGCCCTGCTGCGGGCGCTCGCCGTCGCCGCGGGCCAGGTCGGGGACGAGGCCGCCCTGACCCGCTGGGTGGAGGCCCGGGCGGCGCTGCTGCGCCACCTCGGCCGGCCCCGGCAGGCCGGGCTCGAGTCCCAGCTCGGCGGCGCCCTCGTGCGCGACCCGGACACGGTCGAGGCGGCGGTGCTGGCCGGCGTCGTGGAGGACGAGCCGGGCGCTCCCGGCGAGGACCCCGGGGACACCGTCCTGCCCGAGGCCGCCCTGGCCCTGGCCGTGCACCGCGTGCACACCGGGGACCTGGACGCCGCGCTCGAGCTGGCCCGCCGCGTCATCGCCGTCCTGGGCGGGCTGCGCGCGGCCGGTGCCCTGCTGCCCACCGGCTCGTGGTCCAGCGCGCATCTGCTGCTCGCCCGCCTGCACCTGTGGCGGGGCGAGCACGCCGAGGCGGACGCGGCGGCCGCCGTCGTCACCGCGCTGCCCGCCGCCCGGGCCGTCCTCGCCTCCGCCACCACGGTGCGGGCGATCGCCGCCCACGAGCTGGACCGTCCGACGGCGGCCCTCGACCTGGCGCTCGAGGCGGCGGAGCGGATGGCCTCGGTCGGGCTGCGGCGCGGCGCCGCCTCCGCGGCGGCCCTGGCCGGGCGCGTGGCCGGCGACCTCGACGGGTACGAGGAGGTCGCCGTGGCCGCGTGGGAGCTGGCCTCCGTGCACGCGGAGAAGGCCGAGGCGCCGGAGGCCTCGAGCTTGAGCTACTGGTGGGCGCACCAGCTCGTGCTCGCCGGCCGCGCCGACGAGGCCGAGCCCCTGCTCGCCCGGCTGGTGCGCCGCGAGGCCACCCACGGCCGGGACGTCGAGCAGGCCCGTGCCCTCGTGGACCTCGGTCACGCCCACCACGACCAGGACCGCGCCGAGAACGCGCTGCCCCTGTGGCGGGAGGCGGCCGGCCTGTTCGAGGCCCACGGCCAGTGGGAGGACGCCGCGCGCACGCTCCTGGCCGCCGGCGCCCTCGTGAACCGCGAGCGCGACGAACGCACCCGGCCCTCCGCCCTCGACCTGTTCGAGCGGGCGGTCGCGGCCGCGCGCCAGGCGGTGGACGAGGACCCGGCGGTGCTGCCGGCCGCGCTGCACGCGCACGGGTACCTGCTGTGCGAGTCCGGCCAGGCGGAGGGCCTCGACCTCCTCGAGGAGGCGCTCGCCCTCGTGCGGGACGCCGGCGCCGACTGGCAGGTGGCCGACTACACGGACACCCGCGCCCGTGCCCTGTGGTCGCTCGAGCGGGGGCCGGAGGCGATCGCCACCGCGCTGCAGGCCGCCGACCTGTTCACCGCCGCCGGGGACCGCGAGGGCGCCGCGCAGGCCGAGCTCTTCGCCGCCTACGCGGTGGCCGAGGACGGCAGCCCCGAGCAGGCCGCGACGCTCTTCCGCCTGGTGTGCGAGTCCACCGAGTCCACGCTCGTGCGCCTCGGGGCGCTCACGGGCCTGCACCAGTGCCTGTCCGCCCTCGGGGACCACGACGGCGCCGCGCGCGTCCGGGACGAGCTCGACGCGCTCCGGGAGGGGCTCGGCGCGGACTGACCGCCGCTCGAGGGGGTGGCCGCCGTCGCGGGTCAGAGGCCGACGCGGGCCAGGGCGGCGTCGGCGGCGGCCCGGCGGGCGGACCGCACGGCGCGGGGCGCGGTCGGCTGCGCCGCGAGGGCGGCGAGCACGATCGCGACGCGGGCGGCCAGCGCCACCTCGTCGACCTCGGTGCGGGCGTGGTGCCGGAACCATGCGGCCACGGCGCGCAGCGCGGCGCCGCCGGCGCCGAGGTCCACGGCGCCCGCCTCGAGATGGGCGATCAGGACGGCCCAGTCGTCCACGCGGTGTCCCATGCCCAGGTCGTCGGCGTCCAGCACGCCGGTGATCCGCTCCCCCGCCGCGTCCACGTGCAGGTTCCCCGGGTGCAGGTCGCCGTGCACGGGCACACGTGGGCCGGGATCCCCGGCCGCGAGCGCCGCGCGGAGCCGGTCGGCCCGGGCTGCGACCTCGCCCTGGGCCTCGGGGTCCAGCACGACGGCGGCCCACGTGGCGTGCTCGAGCAGGATGGCGGGTCCGCCGTCGTCCGTGTCGGCGCACCCGGCCGCCCCGGCCGTGGGGCCGGCCGGGCCAGGGGGCTCCTCGGGCACCGGCGGCAGCCGGTCCAGCAGCGCGGCGACCCGCGCGGGGTCGAGGCCGGCGGCCTCGGGCCCGGCCAGCAGCGCCCGCCAGGGCAGGCCCGGCACGCTCGCGAGCGGGAGCACCCCGTGCTCCGGCGTCGCGAGGACGGCGGGCACCGGCACCCCGGCCGCCCCCGCGGCGGCCTGCCGCCGGGCGACCCGTGCGGCGCGCGCGGGCGGGAGCACCTTCAGGAACGTGCGGGCCGCGACGCCGTCGTCGCCGGTCGCCTCGACGGCCAGGACCGCGCGGTCCCGCGGCCGGTAGCCGCGCCACGTGAGGCGGGCCCGGCCCGGCGCCGTGCCGAGCAGGGCCGCGAGCGCGTCCGGGTCGGCGGTCAGCGTGAGGCCTGGCAGGACGGGGTCGGCGGGGGCCCACCACCACAGGGTGCCGTCCTCCAGGATCCCGCGCTCGCCCGGGACGGGCGGGCACGCCGCGGCGGGGACGTCGGGGTGCCGGGGGTCGCGGGCGAGGACGAGGGTGCGGGAGCGCACGCGGGCGTCGCCCGCGCGTCCGGTCATCACGTCCAGGTCCAGGACGCGCGCGAGCCGACGGCCCCGCTGCAGGTGCAGGGCGTCGGCTCGGGTGCGCAGCCAGCGCTCGCCCGACGCGCGGACGGCCTGGCGCGCGGCGGCTCGGTCGATGCTCACGGGCGCGGCCGCCCGGCGGGGCTCAGCAGGCCCGGCGCCGCGCCAGGACGTTGTCCAGGTCCAGGGCGGCGATGTCCTGCTCGGCGGCGGCGCTGATCTGATCGTCCGCCGTGCGCGCGGCGTCCTGGGGCCGGGTGTCCGCGCCGGTGGGGGCGGGGGTCTCGAGCGGCGCCGGCAGGGGGCGGGCCATCTCCGGGGCGTCCAGGTAGGTGGGGCGCGGCACCGCGGGGATGGTCACGGCGCGGTCCGCTGCGGGGGCGGCGGCGGAGGCGGTCACCACCACGGGCTCGACCCGGGGTGCGGCGGGCGCGGCGGCCGGGCGCGGCGCCTCGGTCTCGAAGGCCAGCACGGTCTCCAGCACGCGGCGGTCCCGCTCGGGGTCCGCGGGCGGGGCCTGCCGCTCCTCGGCCGCCGGGGCGGCGGGGCGCTCCGGGACGACGACGGCGGCGGGCCGGGCACGACGGGTGCGGTCGCGGACCGCGAGGGCCCGCAGGCCGGCCAGCCCGGCCACGGCGAACAGGAGCGACCAGCCGGCCAGGGCGAGCGTGCCCGCGCCGAACGCCGCGGCGAGACCGGCCACGAGGAACACGAGCAGGGCCACGAGGGCGGCGAGGAACAGCGCCGTGCGCCCCCACCGGATGTGCAGGCCGGTCCGGCCGCGGGCGGCGCGCGCCGCGTCGGCGGCGGCGCTCAGGCGGCCCGAGAACCGGGCGGTCAGGGCACGGACGGCGGGCGAGCTCTGCAGACGGTGCATGAAGGACCTCGGCATCGACGGGCGGGCGGGGGCGGACGCGAGACGATGGCGGCGCAGCACGAGCCGCCAGGCCAAGAAGGCCACGAGGGCCACGATGACCAGCGACGCGCTCACCCGGGCGTCGGCCAGCGCGTCGAGCGCGGCCTGCACGGCCCTCGTCGGCGCGGTGGTCTCGTCCATGCGGTCAGCCTAGTGCCGGGGGCGGACCGGTCCGGCCATCGCGGCGTGTCCGCACGCGGCGTGTCCCGTCGGCCCCTCAGGGGCGCGGCCGCGAGGCCAGCCACCGGGCCAGCAGGCCGTCGGGGACCTCCTCGGCGGTCACCGCGAACGTCCGGTGGTCCCGCCAGGCGCCGTCCACGTGCAGGTACGCGCGCCGCAGGCCCTCGTCGCGCAGGCCGAGCTTCGCCACGACCCGCAGGCTGGCCGCGTTCTCCGGGCGGATGTTGACCTCGACCCGGTGCAGACCGGCGCTGCGGAACGCCCAGTCCGTCGCCATGGCCACGGCCGTCGGCGTCAGCCCCCGACCCGCCTCGCGACGGTCGATCCAGTAGCCGATCGAGCCGGAGAGCACCGAGCCGTACTGGATCCCGCCCAGGGACAGCAGCCCCACCAGGCGGTCCCGGTCCGGGCGGTCGTCGTCGAGGGCCATGCCCCACGTGTAGGCGCTGCCGTCCCGGCCCTGGCGGCCGTGCCAGCGGACCATCTGCCCGAACGACGCCGGGCCCGCGCCCGGCACGGGGCTCGTGGCGTCCCACGGCGTCAGCCACTCCCGGTTGTGCGCCCGCTGCTCCTCCCACGCCTCCCGGTCCCGCCGCCGCAGCGGCCGCAGGGCGAGGGTGCTGTGCCGCAGGGTCACGGGCCAGGGGGAACGCTGCCAGGACATGGCGTCGATCCTATGCGCGGCCGGGCGCGGCACCGGTGCGGCGGGCATCATGGGGACATGCGCACTCCCCCTCCCGTGCCCGAGCCCGCCGCCACGGGCCCCGTCGCCGGCGTCGACGACGTCGTGGACGCCAAGGCCACCCTGCGTGCGCGCCTGCGCACCGCCCGCCGCGACCGCTCCCCCGCGCGCCGCGCCGCCGAGTCCGCGGCCGCCGTCGAGCACCTGTGGGCGTGGCTGGGTCCGCGCGTGGCCGCGGCGACCGCGGACGGGACCGCCCCGGTGGTGGCCACCGTGCTGCCGATGGCCACCGAGCCGGACACCGGTGGGCTGCGCACCCGCCTGCTGGCCGCGGGGGCGCGGGTGCTCGTCCCCGTGATCGAGCCGGAACGACGCCTGAGCTGGGCCTCCTGGCACCCGGGCGTCGCGACGGCGCGCGCGGCGAACGCCCCCGTGGACGAGCCCGTGGGCGAACGGCTCGGGACCGACGCGCTGGCGGCGGCGACCGCGGTGGTCATGCCGGCGCTCGCGGTGGCCGAGGACGGGATGCGCCTGGGCCAGGGCGGGGGCTACTACGACCGCTTCCTCGCCGAGCTGCCGCGGAGCGTGCCGACCGTGGCCCTCGTGTTCGAGGACGAGCTGCTGCCGGCGGGCGCCATCCCTGCCGAGCCCACGGACCGGCCCGTGGACGGCGTCGTCACCGCGGCCGGGCTGCGCTGGGTCTGAGCCCGGCCCGCGGCGCGGAGTAGCATCGGGGGTCGGATCCCCCCAGAACCGCGCGCCCCGGCGCGCCCCGAGCGAGCTGGAGCTGAGCATGCCCACCTACGCCTACCGCTGCAAGGACTGCGGCCACGCCTTCGACGTCGTCCAGGCCTTCACCGACGACGCCCTCACCGAGTGCCCCGCGTGCGGCGGCGTCCTGCGCAAGCAGTACGGCTCGGTCGGCGTGAGCTTCAAGGGCTCCGGGTTCTACCGGACCGACTCGCGCTCCGGCACCGGGGGCACCGGCTCGGCCGGCGGATCGACCTCGGACTCGGCCGCCGGGTCCTCGACGTCCTCGACGTCGTCCTCGTCCTCCGCCCCCGCGGACTGACCCGGCCGCATCGGGCCGGCTCAGCCCCAGTGGGGCGGGCGCTGCTCGCGCAGCCAGCGGTCGCGCTCGGCCTCGGCCGCACCGGTCTCGACCCCGGCCTCATGTCCGGTCGGCGCGGTCGCCGGCGACGTCCCGGCCTGCCCGGCCAGCCGGGGCATCCCGGGCAGGCGCGGCTCGCGGCCGTCGGCGGCTGCCGGGCCGGTGCCCGGGGCGTCCGCCCGGCGCGGGCCGCGGCGGCGCGGCGCGCCGTCAGCGGGCATCGTCGTCGGTCTCGTCCGTCTCGTCCGCCGGCTCCACGCCCAGCCGGTCGGCCAGCTCGCGGGCCACGGACTCCGGGTCCGCGAACACGTCGATCGACCACAGGGTCCGGGGCTCCCAGCCGCGGGCCTCGAGCCCCTCGGGCAGGGTCCGCGAGCGCTGCCGCACCGTGAGGGCGCGGTACACCTCGCCACCGTCGCCGGCCAGGGCCAGCGGACGGGGCGCCTCGTCCTGGTCCGCGCGCGGATCGAGCACGGCCAGGTCCATGACGCCGGCGTAGCGGGGCAGGACCCGGGCGCCGTGCTCCTCGAGCCGGTCGCGCAGATCGGCCAGCAGCGGATCGCCCCCCATGCCCACGGGGTCCGCGGCGTCGTCGCCCAGGTAGGCCTCGAGCAGCCGCAGGAACCAGAGGGCGCCGCCGTCGAGCCGGTCCTCGTCCAGGTCCGCGGCGCGCAGCGCCGAGACGAGGTGCAGGCGCCGGCGGGCGCGGGTGAGCGCAACCGTGACCATGCGCTCGCCGTCCGGGTCGGAGAAGGCGCCGAAGTGGTGCACCACGCGGCCGTGCGGGGTGCGGCCGTAGCCGGGGGTGAGGATCACGGCGTCACGCACCACGGAGGCGGCGCGCACGACCGGCACGATCACGAACGGCTCGGCGTCGGCGGCGTCCTCGCCGCGGCCGCGGGCGAGGAACTCGTGGGCCCACGGCGCCTGCGCGGCCGTGGCCTGCACGGCGGCGGCCACCCTGCGGGCGTGCTGCTCGGACACCGTGACCACGGCCAGGGACTGCTCGGGCCGGTCGCGGATGTGCTCGAACACGCGCTCCACGGTGCGGGCGACCTCGGCGTTCGTGGACTCGACCACGTCGCCGCCGGTCATCGGGATGCCGGTGCCCTCGGGCAGGTACTCGGCCGTGACGGCACGATCCCGGCCGGTGGCCTCGCCCGCGGTGGGCAGCGCGTCCAGGGCGCCGTCATAGGCGAGCGCGGAGAGCAGGCGCACGAGGCGCCGCTCGAGGGGGCGGTGCACGGTGCGCAGCGGCAGGGTGGGCAGCACCTCGTCCAGCGCGTCGTGGGCCGAGCGCAGCGGGCGCAGGGGCCCGGCGGTCGCCGTCGGGTCCACGGACACCTGGAACGACTGCGGGCGCCCGATGACCGGGTCGCCGAGGGCCACCACCTGGGGGGCGCGGGTGAGCGCGCCCATCGCGGTGGCCAGGGCGGTCGCGTCGGCCTCCAGCAGCACGACGACGTCGGCGCGCCACTCCGGGGGGAACTCGGACAGGGCCATGGGCGAGGTGGTGACCACCGGCACGAGCGGCTGCAGGAGCTCGGGGGTGATCGTGGCCAGGGACTCGACCGTGGGGCTGCCCTGCTTGAGCAGGGTGCGCAGCACGGCCGCGTCCGCGCGATAGGTGCGCAGCGCCTCCCGCCAGCGCGCGGCCAGCGCGGCGGAGAGCCGGGCGCCGCCGCGCTCGAGATGGGCGCGGTCCAGGTCGCGGAACCCGCGCTCGACCTCCGCCAGGTCCGTGCCGCTCATCATGGCCAGGAAGTCGTCCCCGGAGATCATCGCCTCGAGCGCGGACTGCCACCACGCCAACTCGAGCTCGGCGGTCAGGGCCTCGGTGGGCACCTCGCGGTCGCGCAGGTCCTCGAGCAGCTCCGCCAGGCCGTGGTCGCGCAGGCTGTCCAGCACGAGGGTGCGCTCGGGCAGCGTGGCCAGGGTGTCGCGGTCCGCCACGAGCCCGTCGACGGCGGCCACGAGGTCGTCCACGTCCCGCTCCTCCAAGGGCGCCTCGGCCACGGCCTCCGGGGCGAGGACGCCCTCGAGCCGGCGCAGGCGCTCGCGCACCTGGCCGACCTGGCCCATCACGTGCTCGCCCTGGTCCGGCACCTGCGGGGGCGTGCCCGGCTCGGCGGCGTGGCGGTTCCAGTCCTCCAGGACGGCGGCGGCGTCCACGAGGGCGCCGTGCAGGTCCGTGGGCTGCACGCCCGGGCGGACCGCGTCCTTCGCCGCGCGGCGCAGGCGGGACCGGGTCACCGAGGACATCTCGACCAGGTGGAGGCGCCGCCACGAGCTGGTGGCGGTCGCCGCGACCAGCTGGGGCACGTCGAGGGAGAACACCTCGGGGGTGAACTCGGTGAGGGTGCGGGCCACACGGCGGTAGAGGTCCGCCTGCTCCGCCCAGCCGGCCACCGTGCGCTCGGGGCGCAGGCCGGCCTGGGCGGCGGCGGTGTCCACGGCGCGCCGGGTGGTGTGCAGGGCGGCCGCCAGCTCGTCGGCCAGCTCCGAGGCGGCCTCGGTCTCCTGCACGTTGCGCACGCGGGCGCCGAACCAGCGGCTCTCGGTGGCGGCGGCCGAGAACGCGCCGAGCTCCCCGGCGCGCACGAGCTGCTCGCCCACGGCCTGCCGGTTCACGGTGGAGTCCAGCACGGAGCGCTTGAGGCGCACGGTGGTGGCCGGCGGCGTCTCGAGCCCGGTCAGGGCGGCCAGGGCCTGCATCGCCTGGAACGGCGAGCAGCCCCAGCGGGGGCGGACGTGGTGCAGTGAGCCGACGTGCTCCTGCAGCCGGCGCCGTCGTTCGGTCAGGGCGGCCTCGTCCCGGGCGGTGTCGGGGTCCACGGCCCGCTCGGAGCGCAGGACGGCCTGCACGAGCTGGCGGCGGAGCAGCTCGGGGTCCGCGTTGGCGGGCACATCCAGCGCGATCGAGCGCAGGTCCGCCTCCTCGAGGCGGTCGAGCACGTCGGCCAGGGCGGCGGAGCGCTCGGCCACGACCAGCACGCGCCGACCCTCCCAGGCCAGGCGCGCGGCCAGGGCGGCGGCGGTCTGGGTCTGCCCGGTGCCGGGGGCGGCCGCCACCACGAGGGACTCCCCCGCCGCGGCGTGCTCGAGCACGCGTGCCTGGGCGGCGTCGACGTCGACGACGAGGCGCTCGTCCGCCGGGGCGACGTCATCCTCCGCGGGCGCGCCCGTGGGCTGCAGCGCCGCCGGGCGGGGCACCATGCCGGTCCCGGCGTCGTACAGGGCCTGCACGACCGGCAGATCCTCGAGGGAGGCGGGCAGGGAGGCGGTCTCGCCGAGGTCCGCGAACGTGGAGACGAGCAGGCAATCCTGGATGTGCAGGTCCGCGATCGCGGCGGTCTCCTCGCGCAGGCGGGCGAACGCGGGGGCGGGCTCGAGGCGCGCCGTGGCGTAGGCGGCCTGCTGGTACGCCTCGGGGTCCAGGGCGATGCCGTGGTGCCGGCGCAGGTTCCGCACGAGCGCCGGGTTCAGGCGGGCCGGCTCGGTGATCTGGACCTCCAGCTCGTCCCGGCCCCGGGCGCCGCGGCGCACCGTCAGGGCCACGCGGGCCAGCAGCACGGGGGCGGAGCGGCGCTCCCGCCGACCGTCCTCCTCGGCCGTCCACGTGGCCACGCCCACGGCGAGCGCGCCGACGTCGATGCCGCGTTCCTCCGCCAGCTCGCGGACCTTGGCGCGCAGGCCGAGGGAGACCTCGTGCGCCGCGTCCAGCTCCGGGCCGGCCGGCAGCAGGGTGGACAGGCGGGTGCGCCGCCCCAGCAGCAGCTGCGAGACGCCGGAGGAGTTCGCCTCCGTGAGGTCGATGCTGTTGGCCGCCGAGGGCGCGAACCGCAGCATCGTGTCGTTCTCGGCGCCCGAGCCCAGGGAGGACACCCAGGCGGCCGGGTCGGGGCGGGTCTGCCCCTCGTCGGGGCGTGCGGCGGCGCGGGCGCGGGCCAGGCGCGGGAACTCCTGCTCGGTCACGTGCGTGCGGTCCTTCCTCCGTCGCCTGGGTCCAGGCGGTCTTCGTGCGGACGGCCGCCCCGGTCAGGGGCGGCCGGATGCGGCGCCGGACGCGCCGCTCACTCCCACTCGATGGTGCCCGGCGGCTTGCTGGTCACGTCGAGCACGACGCGGTTGACACCGTCGACCTCGTTGGTGATGCGGTTCGAGATGCGGGACAGGACGTCGTCCGGGATCCGCGCCCAGTCCGCCGTCATGGCGTCCTCGCTGGTGACGGGGCGCAGGACGACCGGGTGGCCGTAGGTGCGGCCGTCACCCTGCACGCCCACGGAGCGCACGTCCGCGAGCAGCACCACCGGGCACTGCCAGATCTGGCGGTCCAGCCCGGCCGCGGTGAGCTCGGCGCGCACGATCGCGTCCGCGCGGCGCAGCAGATCCAGGCGCTCCTGGGTGACCTCGCCGATGATGCGGATGCCCAGACCCGGGCCCGGGAACGGCTGGCGGTGCACGATGCCCTCGGGCAGGCCGAGCTCGGCGCCCACGGCGCGGACCTCGTCCTTGAACAGCTCGCGCAGCGGCTCGCACAGCTCGAACTCGATGTCGTCCGGCAGGCCGCCCACGTTGTGGTGGGACTTGATGTTGGCCGCCCCGTCCCCGCCGCCGGACTCGACGACGTCCGGGTAGAGCGTGCCCTGCACGAGGAAGCGGACCTCGGTGGCGTCCGGGTCGTGCTCGGACTCGAGGACGATGTCCGCCTGCGCCTTCTCGAAGGTGCGGATGAACCGCTCGCCGATGATCTTGCGCTTGGCCTCGGGGTCGGTGACGCCGGCCAGCGCGGACAGGAAGTCCTCGCGCGCGTCCACCATCACGAGGCGGGCGCCGCCGTGGGCCTCGCCGAACGCCTGCTCGATCTCGGCGGACTCGCCCTCGCGCATGAGGCCGTGGTCCACGTAGACGCAGGTGAGGCGGTCGCCGATGGCGCGCTGCACGAGGGCCGCGGCCACGGCGGAGTCCACGCCGCCGGACAGGCCGCAGATGGCCCGCTTGTCCCCGATCTGCTCGCGGATGCGCTCGACCTGCTCCTCGATCACCCCGCTGGCCGTCCAGTCCGAGCCCAGGCCCGCACCCACGTGCAGGAACTGCTCGAGCACCCGCTGGCCGCGGGAGGAGTGGCCCACCTCGGGATGCCACTGCACGCCGAAGATGCGGCGCTCGCGGTCCTCGAACGCGGCGACGGGGGCGCCCGCGGTGGAGGCCGTCACGGCGAAGCCCTCGGGCGCCTGCGTCACGGCGTCCCCGTGGGACATCCACACGACCTGCTCGAGGTCCTGGCCCGCGAACAGCACGGAGTCGGCGTCCACCGAGTCCAGGCGGGTGGAGCCGTACTCCCGGGTGCCGGTCTTGGCCACGGTGCCGCCGAGGGCGTGCGCAATCGACTGGAAGCCGTAGCACAGGCCCAGCACGGGCACCCCGGCCTCGAGCAGCGCCGGATCCAGCTGCGGGGCGCCGGGCTCGTACACCGACGACGGCCCGCCCGAGAGGATCAGCGCCGCGGGCTTGCGCTCCAGGATCTGCGCCGCCGGGGTGGAGGCGGGCACGACCTCGGAGTAGACGTTGGCCTCGCGCACACGACGCGCGATGAGCTGTGCGTACTGGGCGCCGAAGTCCAGCACCAGCACCGTGGGCATCACGTCGCTGAGCGGGGCGGGGGTGTCGGGGTGGGGGGCATTCTGCGTCACCCGTCCAGGATAGTCGAGGCGCTCAGTAGCGCCGCGCGGCGTCCGGGAAGCGGTGCAGCTCGTCCCGGACCACGCGGGTCATGCGCTTCTCCACCACGAAGGACAGGAACGGCACGACGCCGCCGCCGGCCATCGCCAGCAGGCGCAGCGGCTCCCAGCGCATCAGGGACCACAGGCGGAACGAGGCGAGCAGGTACACCACGTACATCCAGCCGTGGGCGATGAGGATGAACAGGGACAGGTTCACTCCCCCGGTCACGCTGTCCGTGGGGTGCAGCCCCAGGCCGTTGGCCTCTCCGTCCAGGGTGGTGCCGCCCGCGTAGAGCTCCACGTGCATGCCGTACTTCAGCACCATCTCCGCCACGAGCAGCAGGAGCATGATGCCGGTGATCCACGCGCACACCACGTAGAGGCGGGTGGCGGAGCGGATCTGCTGCTGGGTGCCGGCGAAACGGCGATGCTCCCGGCCTGGCCGCGGGGGCGGCTCGGGCAGGTCGGCCTCCGTGATGTCCTCGGGATCCGGCAGGCTCGCCGGGTCCACCGGCTGGGGGCCGGGGTGCTGGGTGCTCATCGGCTCTGCTCCTCTCGGGGCCCACGGGGGCCCGGGTCGCGGGGGTCGGGGCGCGCGGCCCCGTCGTCGTCGTGGTCCTGGCGTGGGTGCGCCGCGGACTGTGCCGCGACGGCCCGCTCCTTGGCCTCGCGCGCGGCCGCCCGGCGCCGCTCGAGCTCCTCGGCGCGCCACTGCGCGGCCCACTCCTCGTCGAGCCGGCGCTCGTGCTCGTCCCGGACGTGGTCGTCGCGGACGAACCGCCACCACAGGAACAGGGCGAAGCCGGCGAAGAGCATCCATTCCACGGCGTAGAAGACGTTGAGCCAGATGATCTGGGTCTCCTCCGGCTGCGGGGCCACCCACACCGGCTCGAGCCCGCCGGGGCCGGCCGCGCCCGTCTCGGCGCCCGCGGCGTCGACCATCTCGAACGCCGCGACGTACGCCGCGTAGGACGGCTCGTCCCACACGTTCACCAGCTGGGCCGGGGCCAGGCTGCGGTACAGGAGCCGGTCGGCGGTGTCCTCGGCCGCTGCCTCACGCGGCAGGGGCCCGTCCGGGGGCAGCAGGCGTCCGGTGACGGTGACCTGCCCGGCGGGCGCGGGGTCCACGACGTCGGCGCGGGCCGACCAGCCGCGGACCACCGGGACGACCTCGCCGTCCGGGGCGCCGGCCACCCGGAGGGCCGTGACCGTCCAGTAGCCGTCGCGGCCGTTCAGCAGGCGCGGGCCGACCAGGACGTCCGTGCCGGGCACGAACTCCCCCTCGACCGTGACGACCTGGTCTGCCTGCGAGCCGAGCAGGGCCTCGTAGGGGCGCACGTGCTCCAGGAACGGCACGGCGTGCTCGGTCTGGGTGCGCGGCGGCGGCGCGTTCGTCTCCGCGGACTCGAACTGCCACTTGGACAGCGCCACGAAGACCGCGGCCGCCACGAGGGCCAGCACCAGGGTGGCCAGCCAGACGGGCTTGAGGGCGGTGCGCAGCACGCCGTATCAACTCTTCCGGTCGGGGTGCCGCCATGCGGCGGCGGGGATCAGACGGCCTGGGTGGGGGTCACGAGGACCTCCACCTTCTGGAAGTCCTTGAGCTCGGTGTAGCCGCAGGTGGCCATGGCGCGCTTCAGGCCGCCCATCAGGTTGGACGTGCCGTCCGCGTGGCGGCCGGGCCCCCACAGGACCTCCTCGAGCGGAGCCACCTGGCCCACGTGGGTGCGGTGCCCGCGCGGCAGCTCCGGGTGGACGGCCTCGAGGCCCCAGTGCCAGCCGCCGCCGGGGGCGTCGGTGGCGCGGGCCAGGGCGGCGCCCAGGACGACCGCGTCCGCGCCCATGGCGATCGCCTTGACGATCTCCCCCGAGGTGGAGACGCCGCCGTCGGCGATCACGTGCACGTAGCGGCCGCCGGACTCGTCCATGTAGTCGCGGCGCGCCTCGGCGATGTCCGAGATGGCCGTGGCCATCGGCACACGGATGCCCATGGCGCGGCGCGTGGTGGTGGACGCGCCGCCGCCGAAGCCGACGAGCACGCCGGCCGCGCCGGTGCGCATCAGGTGCAGGGCCGGCGTGTAGCCGGCCGCCCCGCCCACGATCACGGGCACGTCCAGCTCGTAGATGAACTGCTTGAGGTCCAGCGGCTCCTGGGTGGAGGAGACGTGCTCGGCCGAGACGGTGGTGCCGCGGATGACGAACAGGTCCACACCCGCCGCCACGACGGTGCGGTAGAACTCCTGCGTGTTCTGCGGGGTCAGCGAGCCCGCGACGACGACGCCGGCCTCGCGGATCTGCGCGAGGCGCTCGGTGATCAGATCGGGGCGGATGGGGGCCGCGTAGGCCTCCTGCAGCATGCGGGTGGCCTCGGTCCCGGCCGGGCCGGCCTCGAGGGCGGCGATCTCCTCGAGCAGCGGGCGCGGGTCCTCGTGGCGGGTCCACAGGCCCTCGAGGTTGAGGACGCCGAGACCGCCCAGCCGCCCCATCGCGATGGCGGTCTCCGGGCTCATCACGGAGTCCATGGGCGCACCGATCACGGGCATGTCGAACGTGTAGGCGTCGATGCGCCACGTGAGGCTGACATCCTGGGGATCCCGGGTGCGCCGCGCGGGCACCACGGACACGTCGTCGAGGGAGAAGGCCCGGCGGCCGCGCTTGCCGCGGCCGATCTCAATCTGGTTCGTCACCGGGCCAGCCTAGCCCAGGCGCCACGGGGGCGGCTCCGACCGTGTCGTCGGCGCCGCCCCGTCCGGGGGCCCCCCCGGAACCGACGTGCGGGTCAGCGCGAACGGTAGTTCGGGGCCTCGACGGTCATCATGATGTCGTGCGGGTGGGACTCCTTCAGGCCCGCCGCGGTGATGCGCACGAAGCGGCCGTTCTCCTTGAGATCGGCCACCGTGGACGCGCCCGTGTAGAACATCGTCTGGCGCAGGCCGCCCACGAGCTGGTGGACCACCGAGGCGATCGGGCCCCGGAACGGCACCTGGCCCTCGATGCCCTCGGGGATCAGCTTGTCCTCGTCCGGCACGTCCGCCTGGAAGTAGCGGTCCTTGGAGAAGGAGCGCGTGCCGTTGCGGGTCTGCATGGCGCCCAGGGAGCCCATGCCACGGTAGGTCTTGAACTGCTTGCCCTGGTAGAACACGAGGTCGCCCGGGGACTCGGCCGTGCCGGCCAGCAGGGAGCCGAGCATCACCGAGTCGGCGCCGGCCACGAGGGCCTTGCCGATGTCACCGGAGTGCTGCAGGCCGCCGTCGGCGATCAGCGGGACGCCCGCGGGGCGCGTGGCCTTGGCCGCCTCGTAGATGGCGGTGATCTGCGGGACGCCGACGCCGGCCACCACACGGGTCGTGCAGATCGAGCCCGGGCCCACGCCCACCTTCACGGCGTCCGCGCCGGCGTCGACGATCGCCTTGGCGCCCGCGTAGGTCGCGGCCTGACCGCCGATGACGTCGACGTGCGCGGCCGCCTTCTCCTTCTTCAGGCGCGCGATCATGTCCAGCACGCCGTGCGTGTGGCCGTTCGCGGTGTCCACCACGAGGGCGTCCACACCCGCCTCGACGAGCGCCATGGCGCGCTCCCAGCCGTCGCCGAAGAAGCCGACGGCGCCGCCGACGAGCAGCCGGCCCTCGTCGTCCTTCGCGGCGTCCGGGTACTGCTCCGCCTTGTCGAAGTCCTTGATGGTGATCAGGCCGGTCAGCCGGCCCGCATCGTCCACGAGCGGCAGCTTCTCCACACGGTTCTGGGAGAACAGGCGGATGGTCTCGGCGCGCGAGACGCCCTCCTGCGCGGTGACCAGCGGCATGCGGGTCATGGCGGTGTCCACCGTGCGGGTGGCCCACTCCTCGCGCGGGATGAAGCGGGTGTCGCGGTTGGTGATGATGCCCAGCAGCGTCATGTCCTCGGCCACCACCGGCAGGCCGGAGACGCGGTACTGGGCGCACAGCTCGTCCAAGTCCGCGAGCGTGGCGTCGGGGCCGATGGTCACGGGGTCCTTGATCATCCCCGACTCAGAGCGCTTCACGGTGTCCACGTGGCGGGCCTGGTCCTCGATGGACAGGTTGCGGTGGATGATGCCCATGCCGCCCTGGCGGGCCATGGCGATGGCCAGCGGAGCCTCGGTCACGGTGTCCATCGCCGCGGAGACGATGGGGATGTTCAAGCGGATGTTGCGGGTCAGCCGGGTGCCCGGGTCCGCGTCCGCGGGGATCACGTCGGTGGCGTTGGGCAGCAGCAGGACGTCGTCGTAGGTGAGGCCGAAGAAGCCGAAGGGATCCGAGGAGGAGTGGACGGGCTCGGGGCTGGGACCGGTGCTGGTGTTGGTCACGAAGGCGCCTTTCGGGACGGGTGTTTCCGCGATTCTATGCCCGGGGGTCAAACCGGCGACCCGGGTGCGGGCCACGTCACAGGGCCCCCGCGCTGGGCCACGCGGGGGCGAGACGGACGTCACCACGACGTCACATGGCGCAATCCGTTTCGGCGCCGTGGTATTGGACCGCCTAACCTCCCCGGATGAGCACCGCACAGTCCTCCCCCGCACCGGCGCCCCGACGCCGGCTCCCCGCCTGGACGTCGAACTTCGGCTGGCAGATCGCCGCCGCCCTCGTCCTCGGCCTCGTCCTGGGCCTGATCGCCCGCGCGACGGGGCACACCTCCGAGCACCCGACCTGGCTCGGCGAGACGCTGGCCACCGTCGGCAGCATCTACATCAGCCTGCTGAAGGCCACGGTCGTCCCGCTGGTCTTCTTCGCCGTCGTCGCCTCCATCGCCAACCTGGCCCAGGTGACCAACGCGGCCCGCCTGGCCGCCAAGACTCTGCTCTGGTTCGCCATCACGAGCCTCATCGCGGTGCTCATCGGCCTCGCCGTCGGCGTCGCGCTGCAGCCGGGCGTGGGCACCGGCCAGACCGCGCCGGCGTCCTACCAGGCCAAGGACGTCGGCTGGCTCGACTTCCTGACCTCCCTGGTGCCGGCGAACTTCCTCGGCCTGACCGTCAAGACCACGGCGGGCGAGGACGGGGCGCTCGCCTCCTCCCCCACGTTCAACGTGCTGCAGATCCTCGTGATCGCGATCGTCGTGGGCGTGGCCGCGCTCAAGGTCGGCGAGAAGGCCGCCCCGTTCCTCACGTTCTCCCGCTCGGTGCTCGCGATCATCCAGAAGCTGCTGTGGTGGATCATCCGCCTGGCCCCGATCGGCACCATCGGCCTGCTGGGCAACGCCGTGGCCTCGTACGGCTGGTCCACGATGGGCACGCTGGCCAAGTTCGTGGTGGCGATCTACGTGGGCCTGGCCCTCGTGATGCTCGTGGTGTACCCGGTGCTGGCGCGCCTGCACGGGCTCTCCGTCAAGCAGTTCTTCACCGGCGTGTGGCCGGCGTTCCAGCTCGGCTTCGTCTCCCGCTCCTCCCTCGGCACGCTGCCCGTCACCCAGCGGGTGGCCGAGCGCAACTTCGGCGTGCCCACCGGCTACGCCTCCTTCGCCGTCCCGCTGGGCGCCACCACCAAGATGGACGGCTGCGCCGCGATCTACCCGGCCGTGGCCGCCGTGTTCATCGCCCAGTTCTACGGGATCGACATGAGCCTGAGCCAGTACGCCCTCGTGGCACTCGTGTCCGTGCTGGGCTCCGCCGCGACCGCCGGCACCACCGGCGCCACCGTGATGCTCACGCTCACGCTGTCCACCGCCGGGCTGCCCCTCGAGGGCATGGCCCTGCTCCTGGCCGTCGACCCGATCGTGGACATGGGCCGCACCGCCCTCAACGTGTCCGGCCAGGCCCTCATCCCCGCCCTCGTGGCCTCCCAGGAGGGCATCCTCGACCGGGACCGCTACGACGCCCCGCGCGGCGACATCTTCGGCGAGGACGAGGAGGAGATCGTCGAGGCCCGCGCCCACGCGACCGCCGACTCCCGCGCCCAGCTCGTCGGCACCTCGGAGCCGCGCGCCTGAGTCAGCGACCGGACGGGCCCGCTCCGGCGGGCCCGTCCGCGCCGTCCCCCTCGTCCAGGTACTCGCCCAGCACGTAGTCGTCGTCCACGGGGTTCCCGTCCTCGTCCGTGCGGCGGTACCAGTCGGTGATCTCCGCGGCGGTGGAGTCGAATCCCTCGCCGGCCGCGTACCAGCTGCCCGGCGGGGTGCGCTCCACCGTGAACGCGAAGTCGTCCCCGTACTCCACCAGGCCCCGCACCGTCGCCTTCTCGACGGCGGCCCGCTGGTACCGGTCACGGATCGCGAAGGGGTCGTTGGCCAGTTCGCGCTGGAGCGCGACCGCCATGAGGACGAGCACCACGGTGAACGGCAGCGCCGTGATGGTGATGAGGTTCTGCAGGCCGGTGAGCGCGGTGTCGCCGCCGGTCAGCAGCATCACGACGGCGATGCCCGCCATGCACAGTGCCCAGAACACCGTGATCGTGCGGCGCGGGGCCGGGGCGCCGCGCTGCGAGAGCTGCGAGTTCACGATCGAGGCGGAGTCCGCCGTCGTGATGAAGAAGACCGCCAGCATGACGATCACGACCGGGGCCACCAGCCCGCCGCCGGGCAGCTGGTCCAGGACCACCCAGAAGATCTCCGCCGGCGCGGGCAGCGACGCGGCCGTGCCGTCCGGCGCCACGGAGCCCTGCGTCCGTTGCAGCCAGATGGTGGTGCCGCCGATGATCGTGAACGCGCCGACGATCACCGCGGCCGGGATGAACAGGGCGCCGAGGACGTACTGGCGGATGGTCCGGCCCTTCGAGATCTTCGCCATGAACACGCCCACGAACGGGGCCCAGCTGACCCACCACGCCCAGTAGAAGATCGTCCAGCTGGAGAGGAACTCCTGCATGTCCTCCCCCTCGGCCATCGAGGCGCCGAGGGCGTCCGGGGCGGAGGAGACGTAGTCCATCAGGACGCCGGGCACGATGTTCAGCAGGAACGCCGTCGGGCCGACGACGAAGAAGAACAGCGCCAGGCCGAGGGCGAGCAGCATGTTGATGTTGGACAGCCACCGGATGCCGCGGGCCACACCGGACACCGCCGAGAAGATGGTGCCGATCGTGAGCACCACGATGATCCCCAGCGCCACCGTGTTCCCCGGCGCGGACCAGCCCGAGACGATCTGCACGCCGCGGCCGATCTGCAGGGCGCCGATGCCCAGCGAGGCCGCCGTGCCGAACAGGGTGGCGATGATCGCGAGCCCGTCGATCAGGCGCGCGCCGACCGAGTCGCTGCGCTGGGAGTCGCCGAACAGCGGCGCGATGATCGAGCTCATCAGCGGCACCCGACCCCGGCGGTAGGACACGTAGCCGACCGACAGGCCGACGATCGCGTAGATCGCCCACGCGTTCACGCCCCAGTGCAGCGCGGCCTGGGCCAGCGCGCCCGTCACCGCCTCCTCGCTCCCCGCCTCATACGCCCCCGGGCGCGGGGCCAGGTAGTAGGTCAGCGGCTCGTACGGGCCGAAGAAGATGGTGCCGATGCCGATGCCGGCCGCGAAGAGCATGGCCGACCAGCTCGCCGTGGAGTACTCCGGCTTCTCCCCGTCCAGGCCCAGCGGGATCTCGCCGTACCGGGAGAACGCCAGGGCCAGCAGGAACACCACACCATCCCGATGGCCAGCAGGGCGAACAGCCAGCCGGCGTGGAGCATCACCCAGTCGAGGGCCGCGCTCGAGACGGCCAGGACGGCGTCCGGCTGCAGCACGCCCCACACCACGAAGCCGACCACCAGCAGGCCGACGACGGTGAGGATCGCCCGGTCCACGCCGTAGCGCACCCGGCGGTCCTCCACGGACACGCCCGGCACGAGGGCCGGGTGGATGCCGTGCGGATAGGAGAACTCCCGGACGAAGCGGCGCAGCCGTGGCCGGGCCGGGGTCCGGGTCGGGTGGGACCCGGTGGGACGGGGCGGCGTGGGTGTGTCCATGGGCACACCCTAGGGGGCGCCCCGGACGGCGGTCGTCTCCCGCCCGCACGACGACGGCCCCTCACCCGGGCGGGCGAGGGGCCGTCGTCGTCGACCGGCCGCGTCAGGGCCGACTCAGGGGTCAATGCTGGTGGTCGGCCTCGTCCTCCTCGGCGGGCTTGTCCGCCACGAGGGTCTCGGTGGTCAGCACGAGGGCCGCGATGGAGGCGGCGTTGGCCAGCGCGGAGCGGGTCACCTTGACCGGGTCGATCACGCCGTCGGCGATCAGGTCGCCGTAGACGCCGGTCTTCGCGTTGAAGCCGTGGTTCGGCTCCAGCTCGGCGACCTTGGAGACCACCACGTAGCCGTCCTCGCCCGCGTTCTGGGCGATCCAGCGCAGCGGCTGCTTCAGGGCCTTGCGGACGATGTCCACGCCCACGGCGGCGTCGCCGGTCAGGGCCTGGACGTCGGCGTCGGTGTCGAGCGCGGTCAGCGCGTTGATGAGCGCGGTGCCGCCGCCGGCCACGATGCCCTCCTCGAGGGCGGCGCGGGTCGAGGACACGGCGTCCTCGATGCGGTGCTTGCGCTCCTTGAGCTCCACCTCGGTGGCGGCGCCCACGCGGATCACGCCGATGCCGCCGGAGAGCTTGGCGAGGCGCTCCTGGAGCTTCTCGCGGTCCCAGTCGGAGTCGGTCGCGGCGGCCTCGGCCTTGATCTGGGCGACCCGGGCCTCGACGTCCTCGGCCGCACCGCCGCCGTCGACGATGGTGGTCTCGTCCTTGGTGACGGTGATGCGGCGGGCGGAGCCGAGCACGTCCAGGTCGGCCTGCTCGAGCTTCATGCCGAGGTCCGGGGAGACGACCTGGGCGCCGGTGAGGATCGCGATGTCCTGCATCATGGCCTTGCGGCGGTCGCCGAAGCCCGGGGCCTTGACGGCCACGACGTTCAGGGTGCCGCGGATCTTGTTGACCACGAGGGTGGACAGGGCCTCGCCCTCGACGTCCTCGGCGATCACGAACAGCGGCTTGTTGGCCTGCAGGACCTTCTCCAGCAGGGGCAGCAGCTCCTGCACGTTGGAGATCTTGCCCGAGTTGATCAGGACGTAGGCGTCCTCGAGCACGGCCTCCTGACGCTCGGCGTCGGTGACCATGTACGGGGACAGGAAGCCCTTGTCGAACTGCATGCCCTCGGTGACGTCCAGCTCGGTGGAGGTCGTGGAGGACTCCTCGATGGTGATGACGCCGTCGGTGCCGACCGTGTCGAACGCGCGGGCCAGCAGCTCGCCGACCTCGTCGTTCTGGGCCGAGATGGCGGCCACGTGGGCCACCTCCTGGCCCTCGACCGGGCGGGCGTTCTCCTGCAGGCGCCGCTCGACGGCGGCCACGGCCACCTCGATGCCCTTCTTGACCTCGCCCGGCGCGGCGCCGGCGGCGACCTGGCGCATACCCTCGTTCACGAGGGCCTGGGCCAGCACGGTGGCGGTGGTGGTGCCGTCGCCCGCGATGTCGTTGGTCTTGGTGGCGACCTCCTTGGCGAGCTGGGCGCCCATGTTCTCGTACGGGTCCTCCAGCTCCACCTCACGGGCGATCGTGACGCCGTCGTTGGTGATGGTGGGGGCGCCCCACGCCTTGTCGAGCACCACGTTGCGGCCCTTGGGGCCGAGGGTGACCTTGACGGTGTCGGCGAGCTTGTCGATGCCGGCCTGGAGGGCGCGGCGTGCGTCGTCGTTGAAAGCCAGCTGCTTGGCCATGACGGACGCTCCTTTCGTTCAGGGAGTCAGGGGGTGCGGGGACGCGAGGGGCCCGGGGCGCGCGCACCGGTGCGGTGCGCGCCGCTCACCGGGCCCGTCGCGGCGGGGTCACTTGGTGACGACGGCCAGCACGTCGCGGGCGGAGAGCACCAGGTACTCCTCGCCGCCGACCTTGACCTCGGTGCCGCCGTACTTGGAGTACAGCACCACGTCACCCTCGGCGACGTCGACCGGCACGCGGTTGCCGTTCTCGGCGACCCGGCCCGGGCCCACGGCCACGACCTGGCCCTCCTGCGGCTTCTCCTTGGCGGTGTCCGGGATCACGAGGCCCGACGCGGTGGTCTGCTCGGCCTCCAGGGGGCGGACAACGATGCGATCCTCGAGGGGCTTGATGGAGACAGACATGCTGCACACTCCTTCTTCGTCGACGTGCGGCTCCGGCGGGCTCGCCGGACCGCTGATGCTGTGGTCTGCGGGTGCGCCACGGGCGTCAGACCCTCCGTCGTCGCGGTGCCGGACGGTCCACCTCGGGCATTGGCACCCGGTACCCCCGAGTGCCAGTGCCCACTCTACTCCGGGTTCTGGCACTCCTTCAACATGAGTGCCAGCCGTGTCCCCGCCGTCCGCCGTGGGCGGAGGGCGCGGGGCGCGGTGCGGTGGGATGCCGTGGGGCGGCGGGCGGGGCGGGTTCCGGGCCCGGGCCCGGGAGCATACGGAGTGGTCACGACTGCGGCCCGCAACCTGTCCCTCCCCCACTCCCCGCCCTCCCCCCTCCCCCCTCCGTGGGCAGAAACCACACCCCCGCCCATCGCGTGGGCAGCATCCGCAGGTTTTCGATCTCCGTGGGCAGAAGCGCCCTCTCTTCTGCCCACGGATGTTGCGTGGGCGGAACTCCTCGCAGTTCTGCCCACCGAGCCATGACGACGTCGTCCCGGCGGGACAACCGGCCGCCGCCGAGTCCTGCACAGCCGGCCCACCCCGCGCCGGTGTGCACAGACACGCGGCCCGCCCGGCCGTCGTCAGGCCGACCGCGTCAAGGTCGACCCATGTCCTTCGCCCCCGATCTCCCCCTCGTCCCCGTCTTCACCACCCGCGACGTGCTCGAACGCGGTCTGCCGCCCAGCCGGGTGCGGCGGTCCGACGTCCTCCGCCTCGCCCGCGGCATCCACCGTCGCCGTGACATGCCGCTGCGCACCTGGGAGTCTGCCGGGCTCCCGCCGCCGCACCACGGGGTCGGCCTCGACCTGCTGACCGCCCTCCTGCGGTCCCGTCCCGACGCCGTTCTCTCCCACGAGACGGCGGCGCACCTCCACGGCCTCCCGCTTCCCCCGGGCGGGGCCACGCGACGCGCCGCCGTCGAGATCACGTTGCACCGCGGCACCGCACGGGCGCGGATCCCCGGCGTCATGGAGCACCGCAGACCCCTGCCCGCCGGCCACGTCACCTCCGTGCTCGGGCTACGGGTGACGACGCCGGAACGGACCTGGCTCGATCTGTGCTCGATCGGCCACCCCTGGGACGAGGCATCCCTCGTGTCGGCGGGTGACCACCTGGTCCGTCACCCCTGGTCCCCGCGCGGCCGGCGGCCTCCCATCACCACGGTCACCGCGCTGCACGAGGCGATGCGGCCGCTCGGGCGGTTCGTCGGAAGACCGCGGGCGACGGCGGCGCTCGAGCGCGTACGGGTGGGTGCCGACTCGCCGCAGGAGACCCGGCTGAGGCTGGCGCTCGTCGAGGCGGGGCTGGGCGAGCCGACGCTGCAGCACGTGTTCGACCCCGGGCGGCGGGACGCCCCCGAGGCCGATCTGTGGTTCGAGGACTGCCGGCTCGTCCTCCAGTACGACGGCGAGGTGCACCGGAGTGCCGAGCAACACGCCCGGGACGCCCGGCGAGACCAGTACTACGCGGAGCGTGGGCAGATGACCCTGCACGTCACGAGCCGGGACGTCGGCGAGGGATACGCGCGGGTGATCGAGGCCGTCCTCAGACGACGGGCACAGGTCTCGAACGGCTGGGATGCCTGACGTCGTCGTCGCGTATGGCCCTGCCGTCCATGCGCAGGGGTTCCGTGGGCAGAAGCGAGGGTGCTTCTGCCCACGGAACCTGGAAACACGCGGGTTCTGCCCCCGGAAGGCGAGACCCGGCGGGTTCTGCCCACGGAACGCTCGCGTCGGCCGGGCACCCGACCCCCGCCCGGACCGACCCGGGCCGGCCTCACCGTCGCCCCGCTCAGTAGTACACGGCCAGCGGCCCGTGCGGTCCGTCCACCACGCTGCAGGGGGTCTTGAAGATCCGCTCCAGCACCTCAGGGCACAGGATCTCGGCCGGGGTGCCGGTCTCCACCACCTGGCCGTCGCCCATGGCCACGATCCGGTCGGCGTAGTGGGCGGCGAAGTTGATGTCGTGCAGCACGATCACCACGGTCCGGCCCAGCTCGTCGGCCGCCCGACGCAGCTGCTGCATCATCTGCACCGAATGCTGCATGTCCAGGTTGTTCAGCGGCTCGTCCAGCAGCACGTACTCGGTGTTCTGCGCCAGCACCATCGCCACGTACGCGCGCTGCCGCTGGCCGCCCGAGAGCTGGTCGAGGTACCGGTTCTCGAACGGGCCGAGGTTGAGGAAGTCGATCGCGTCGGACACGTGCCGCTCGTCCTCCAGGGTCAGCCGGCCGCGCGTGTACGGGTAGCGCCCGAACCCCACGAGCTGTCGCACGGTCAGCCGCGTCACGAAGTGGTTCTCCTGCCGCAGGATGGACAGGGTCTGCGCGATCCTCCGGGACGGCGTCGTGGTGATGTCGTGCCCGCCCACGGCGATCGTCCCGGCGTCGGCGTCCTGCAGCCGGCCGATCATCGTCAGCAGCGTGGACTTGCCCGCCCCGTTGGGCCCCACGAGCGCGGTCACTCCCCCGGCCTGGATGTCCAGGTCCACGGGCCCGATGCACACCTCGTCGCTGTGGCGCTTCACCACGCCGCGCAGCTCGATCACAGACGTCCCTTTCTCATCACGACGACCAGGAAGGTGATGCCGCCGATCAGCTCGATGACCACCGTGACCGCACCCCCCGCGTAGAACACGTGCCGCAGCACGAAGTAGGCGCTCGTGAGCACCGCGTACCCGGCCAGCGCCGCCACCGGGAGGATGAACCGGTGGTCGTGGGTGTCGACGAGGCTGTACGCCAGCGTCGCCACGAGGAAGCCGAGGAACGTCATCGGGCCCACGAGCGCGGTGGTCATGGCCATCAGCACGGAGACCAGCAGCAGCGTCACCATGAGCTCGCGCCGGTGGTGCAGGCCCAGGTTGGTCGCGGCGTCGGCGCCGAGCGCCACCGTGTTCAGGCGGCGGGAGCGCAGCCACAGCAGCGCGCACACGACGACGGCGATGGGCGCGGCGATCGCCACGTACTCGGTCCGGGCGTTCGAGATGTTGCCGAAGAGCCGCGCGCTCAGCAGGTCGAACGAGTTCGGGTCCAGCAGTCGCTGCATGAACGTGCTCAGCGCGGCCAGCCCGCCGCCCAGCACCACGCCCACGAGCAGCATCAGATGGACGCTGCCGTAGGGCCGGGAGAGCAGCCACGAGTACAGGGCCGTCGCCAGCGCCACCATGAGCGCGGCCTGGGCGAGGAACGGCCCCACCCCGGTCAGCACCGCGACGCCCGCGGCCCCCAGCACGTACACGGCGGCGGTCGACACGGCGGTGTAGAGCGCCTCGAACCCCATGATCGAGGGCGTGATGATGCGGTTGCCCGTCACCGTGTGGAAGCTGACGGTCGCGAAGGAGTGGCACAGCGCCACGATGCCGATCACGCCCAGGGACTCCACGCGCATCCGCGCGATCATCCAGAACGCGCGCGAACCGGGTTCGGCCCCGTTGCCCCAGAGCAGGACCCCGGCGGTGGAGAGCACGGCGACGACGGCCAGCACCGCGACGACGACCGCATACCTCCGGCGGTCGGCGGCGGTGACGAACGCGCCGGACCGGCGCGGGGCGTCGGCGTCGACGGGCCCGGCCGCGGTGGCGCCGCCGGGCGGGGCGGGGATGCGACCCGGGGCGGTCGCGAGCGGCTCAACCATGCTTGGCCTGCCTCAGCAGCAGGGCGAGGAACACGATCGCGCCCACGAGGCCCAGGATCAGCGAGATGGGCACCTCGAACGGGGCGATCACGGTGCGCCCGATCAGGTCGCAGACGATCACGATCCACACGCCGACCATGACCACCCAGGGCAGGTTCGTGCGCAGGTTGTCGCCACGGACCATGGACACGAGGTTGGGGACCACGAGCCCCAGGAACGGGAGGGCCCCGATCACCACGGTGACCACCCCGGTGGCCACGGCCACCATGGCCACGCCGGTGAGGATCACGGCGTCGTAGTTGAGGCCGACGTTCGTGGCGACGTCCTTGCCGAGGCCGGCCACGGTGAAGCGGTCCGCGATGACGAAGACCGCCACGCACACGATCAGCACGAGGAAGAGCAGCTCATACCGGCCGCGGACCACGGAGGTGAACGAGCCCGCGAACCACGCGCCCACCTGCTGCAGCATGTCCGTCTGGAGGGCGAGGAACGTCGAGGCGGCGCCCACGACGGCGCCGAGCATGATGCCCACGATCGGCACGATGAGGGAGGACTGCAGGCGCACACGCCGCAGGAAGAGGAAGAACACGAGGGTGCCGACGAAGGCGAAGAGGATGGCCCCGGCCATCCGGGTCACCAGGCCCGCCCCCGGCACGAGCACCATGGTCACCAGCAGGCCGAGACCGGCCCACTCGGTGGTGCCCGTGGTGCTGGGCTCCACGAAGCGGTTCTGCGTCATGAGCTGCATGATCAGCCCGCACATCGCCATCGAGGCGCCGGCCAGCACGAGGGCGACCGTGCGCGGCACGCGCGTGATGGCGAACATCTCGCGTCCGCCCTCCGCGCCGACGTCGTACACGCCCACGAACAGCGAGACCACGACGAGGGCCGCGGTCACCACGACGCCGACCAGCAGCGGCCAGGTGCGCTGCCAGCGGGTGCGCTCGGGCCGCAGGACGGCGGGCGGGACCCAGCACACGCGGTCGCCCCGCCCCGGCTCCTCGAGCCGGGGCGGGGCGTCGGCGACGTGGTGACGCACGTCGAGGATCACTGCGCGCCTTCGAAGGCCTTCGCGAGGTCCTCCATGACGGTGGTGTGGTTCTGGATGTCCTCGGCGACGTAGAAGTCGGCGGGCAGGTAGACGATGTTGCCCTCCTTCACCGCGGTCACGTCCTGGAGGGCCTCGGAGCGCTCGATCAGCTCGGCGGCGGTGGCGTTCTCCTCGCCGATGGCGGCGTCGCGGTCCATGACGATCAGCCAGTCCGGGTTCGACTTCGCGATGGCCTCGACGGAGATGTCGTCGCCCTGGTGGTTGTCGGTGCCCGACTGCTCGAGGGCCGGGGTCAGGCCCAGCATGTCGAAGAACGGGCCGATGGCGCGACCGGTGCTGGGCGCGACGTACGACAGCTCGCCGCCCGAGGCGATGAGGCCCATGACGGTCTGCTCGGGGTTGTAGGCGTCCTTGGCGCGCTGGGTGGCGGCGTCGAAGTCGGCGATGAGCTTCTCGGCATCGGCCTCGTGGCCGGTGGCCTCGCCCAGCAGGGTGGTCAGCTCCTTCAGGCCCTCGTCCATGGGGGTCTGCGTGACGTCGAAGTCCGTGTCCACGACGGCGGCGTCGCCGGTCAGCTCGTCGATCTCGGCCTTGCGCTCGTTGAACCGCTGGCCGTTGAACACGACGTCCGGCTCGGCCGTGACGAACAGCTCCATGTCCGGCTCCCGGTGGTTGCCGATGTCGGCGACCGAGTCGTCCTGGAGGTAGGAGGGCCCGCCCTCGCCCTTGTACATGATCTGCTTCGGCGCGGCAGACAGCTCGACGCCCCAGTCGTCCAGGGTGCGGAAGATGCGGTTGTCCGTGGCGATGACGGAGTCGACCTCCTCCGGCAGGGTGACCTCGGCGCCGGACATGTCGGTGACGGTGACCCCGGTCGCGATGCCGCCCGAGGCGGCCGAGGAGCCGCCGGCGGCGCTCGCGGAGGCCGATGACTCGCCGGAGGCGCTCGCGGAGGACGAGCCCGTGGCCGCGCCGCCGGCGGAGCAGCCGACGAGGGCGAGGGCCGCCACCGAGGTCAGGGCGAGACGGGCGAGGCGGGGGGCGCTGACGGAACGCGGCATGGTTCTCCTTCTGGGCGGCGGGGCTGCCCCGGGATGAGCAGTCGGGGTGGTGGGCGCGCTCCCGTGGAGGTGAGCCTTGCCTCAGTCGAATACCGTACACGAGGGTGCCGTAATCCCCCAACGGGGGTTCGACGGCTCCCGCCGCCCGGGGCCCGCGGCCTCGAGCCCCGTCAGTCCAACGGCGTCACCTCGAGGGCGAACCGCGACCGACCCACGCGCGCCAGCACGAGGGTGGCGTGCCGTCCGGCCCCGCCACGCCGGCCCGGCTTCGCCCCGCCGAGGACGGCGCGACGCACCTCCTCGGGCGTCTCGCGGATGCCCCGCTTCTTCACGTCCAGCCGGCCCACCCCGGTCTCCTTCGCCCAGCGCCGCAGGGAGGCCAGGTGGAAGCCGTGCACCGCCTCGATCCGATGGGCGCGGGCCAGGCCGTCGTGCACGGGCTCGGGCGCGACGAGGTAGGCCAGGTGGGGGTCCAGCTGCCGCGTCGGCACGGGCCAGGACACGGCCAGGTCCGTCACGAGTCCGGCCCGGATGACCGCGCCGTCCGGCTCGTGCAGGACCGCGCCGACGAGCCCTGCCATGCCCTCCTCCCCCACGGCCTCGACCTCGGGCGAGTCGCCGAAGTCCGCGCCGGAGACGAGCTGCGCCGTCGTCGTCTCCCCACCCCGGACGGTCATGACGCGCGCCGCCCGCCGCACCCCGGGGCGGGCCGCCGCGTTGAACCACAGGGCGGCCTCCACGACGTCGCCGTCGATGCTCACCCACTCGGCCTCGGCGCCCTCCGGCACGGCCTCGTGCGGAAGCCCCGGGCCGAGCTTGACCCCGACCGGCACGCCCGTCGCGGCGATGTCCGTCACGACGCTCAGGGGCGGGGAGAACGCCTCGGGGTCGAACACGCGCGCGGACCCGCCCCCGCCGACCTGACGGCGGGCGGGGTCCAGCCACACCGCGTCCGCCTCGGCGGGCACGTGGGCGCGGGCCCAGGCCACGGCGTCGCCGTGCACCACACGCGCACCGCGGTGGCCGGCGAGGTTCACCTCGGCGGCCGCGGCGACGACGGCGTCCCGCTCCACCGCCACGACGTCCAGGCCCCGGTCGGCGAAGGCGCGCGCGTCCAGGCCGAGACCGCAGCCGAGGTCGGCGACGCGCCGGGCCCCCGCGGCCGCCAGCCGGTCCGCGTGCAGGCCCGCGACCAGCGGGCGGGTGGCCTGCTCCAGGCCGTCGCGGGTGAACAGCATCCGGCGCGCCTGCCGCCCGAGGCGGGCCTCCGCCCGGGACCGCAGCGCGGCCTGGGTCAGCGCGGCGGCCACGCGCTCCGGAGGATGCCCGGCCGCACGCAGGCGGGAGGAGACCGCGAGCGCGTCGGCCTCGCGGTACCCGGCGAGGGAGTCGAGCAGCGCGCGGCCCCCCGGCTCGAGGACGGGGGCCAGGGCGGTGGCGTCCGCCTCCGAGGCGGCGGCCGTGGGGCGCGGCGGGCGGGAGGCGGGGCGGGGGCGGGCCATGCGCCCCACCCTAGGTCCGAAGCGTGGACACCGGGCACAGACCGGGCCGGGGCTTCTAGGATGGGCGGCATGACTCTGCCCTTCGCCGACTCCGCGCAGTCCACTCTCGGAATCGAGTGGGAGCTCGCGCTCGTGGATGCCGTGTCCGGCGAGCTGCGCTCCGAGGCCCCGGACCTGCTGCGCACCCTGCATGCGGCCGAGGGCCTCGCCGAAGACGACGTGAACCCGCACATGACCAGCGAGCTCCTGCAGAACACGGTGGAGCTCGTCACGGGCGTGCACGAGCGCGTCGACGCCGCGACGGCGGACCTCGGCCGGATCGCCGCGCGCGTGGCCGACGCCGCGGCTGCGCGGGGCATCTCCCTGTTCTGCCAGGGCACGCACCCGTTCGCGGAAGCGATCGCGCAGCCCTCGACGCCCAGTGAGCGCTACGACCGCATGCTGGATCTCACCCAGTACTGGGGTCGGCAGCTGCTGATCTTCGGCGTGCACGTGCACGTGGGCCTGGACGACGTCTCCAAGGCCATGCCGGTGGTGAACGGCCTGGTCAACCGCGTGCCGCACCTGCTCGCACTCTCGGCCTCGTCCCCCTTCTGGGCGGGCACGGACACGGGCTACCAGTCCCAGCGCACCCTCCTGTTCCAGCAGCTGCCCACGGCCGGCCTGCCGTTCCAGTTCCAGGAGTGGGAGGGCTTCGAGCGCTGCGTGGCCCAGATGGAGCAGGTGGGCATGATCGCGGACGTCACCGAGTGCCGCTGGGACGTGCGGGCCGTGCCCCGCCTGGGCACGGTGGAGATGCGCGCGTGCGACGGCCTGGCCACGCTCGAGGAGATCGCCGCCGTGACCGCCTACACGCAGTGCCTCGTGGATGACCTGTCCGCGAGCCTGGAGCGCGGTGAGACGGTCGAGGTCCTGCCGCCGTGGCACGTGCAGGAGAACAAGTGGCGCGCCGCCCGGTACGGCATGGACGCCACCGTGATCGTGGACGCCCGGGGCACCCAGGTCCCGCTGGCGGAGCACCTGCCGGCGGAGATCGAGCGACTGACCCCGGTCGCCGAGCGGCTGGGCTGCGCGGCGGAGCTCGCCGGCGTCCAGGCGATGATCGACGACGGTGGCGCCGCGCGTCAGCGTCGCGTGGAGGCACAGGCCCTGGCCGGCCCGCCGGCCGCGGGTGAGGACACGGATGACGCGGTGGCCCCGTTGCGCGCGGTCGTGCTGGACGCCGCCGCCCGCACCCGCGCGTCGCTGGACGGCCGCACCGGCTGAGCGGCCGCTCCCCCGGCGAGGTGGCGGCCCTGCCGCGTCTCCATGCTTCCCCCGGCCCGTCCGGCGCGTCTACGGTCGCACCATGCGAGCACTCACATGGCAGGGAAAGCGCAACGTCGCCGTCGAGGACGTCCCGGATCCGCGGATCCAGGAGCCGACGGACGCGATCATCGAGGTCACCTCGACCGGCATCTGCGGGTCGGACCTGCATCTGTACGAGGTCCTGGGGCCGTTCATGGACGCGGGGGACGTGATCGGCCACGAGCCGATGGGCATCGTCCGCGAGGTCGGGTCCGAGGTCACCCACATCCGGCCCGGTGACCGGGTGGTCGTGCCCTTCACCATCTCCTGCGGGCGGTGCTGGATGTGTCAGCGCGGGCTGCAGTCCCAGTGCGAGACCACCCAGGTGCGGGAGCAGGGCTCCGGCGCCGCACTCTTCGGCTACTCCCGGCTCTACGGCTCCGTCCCCGGCGGGCAGGCCGAGCTGCTGCGCGTGCCCCACGCGGACTACGGCCCCGTGAAGGTGCCGCACACCGGCCCGGATGAGCAGTGGCTGTTCCTCTCGGACGTCGTCCCCACCGCCTGGCAGGGGGTCCAGTACGCGAACGTCCCCGACGGCGGCACGCTCGCGGTGCTCGGCCTCGGCCCCATCGGCCAGCTGGCGGCACGCATCGGCGTGCACCTGGGGTACCGGGTGATCGGCGTCGACCCGGTCCCCGAGCGCCGCGCGATGGCGGCCCGGCACGGCATCGAGGTCCTGGACGCCGACGGCGGCGAGGCCGAGGTGCTCCGCGAGCGCACCGGCGGCCGCGGCCCCGACGGGGTCGTGGACGCGGTCGGCATGGAGGCGCACGCCTCCCCGGCGGGGCATGCGGCCCACACCGCCGTGGGCCTGCTGCCCGACGCGCTCGGCCGGGCGGCCATGAAGACCGCCGGCGTCGACCGCCTGAGCGCCCTCCACACCGCGATCGACGCGGTCCGGCGTGGCGGCACGGTGTCGCTCTCCGGGGTCTACGGCGGCATGAAGGACCCGATGCCGATGCTCACCCTGTTCGACAAGCAGGTCACCCTGACGATGGGCCAGTGCAACGTCCGTCGCTGGGTGGACGACCTGCTGCCCCTGCTCGACGACCCGTCCGACCCCCTCGGCGTGCTCGACCTGACCACGCACACCGCCCCGCTCGAGGACGCGCCCGCCCTCTATGAGACGTTCCAGAAGAAGGAGGACGGCTGCATCAAGGTGGTCCTGAAGCCGTGAGGATCGTCGTCCTGGGCGCGACGGGCAACGTCGGCACCGCTGTCCTGCACCGCCTCCAGGCCGCGGACGAGGTGAGCTCGATCGTGGGCGTGAGCCGGCGCGGCCCGGACCGGGCCGGAGCGCCCTACGACGGCGTCGAGTGGCACCGCCTGGACGTGGCGGAGCCCACGGCGGCGGGGCGGCTGCGCGAGATCGTGGCCGGCGCCGACGCCGTCGTCGACCTGGTGTGGGTGATCCGCCCCAACCGCGACCGCGACCACCTGCGCGCCGTCAACGTGGCCGGCAACGAGCGGGTGTTCCGGGCCGTGGCCGAGGCGGGCGTGCCCCACCTGGTCTACGCGTCCTCGGTGGGCGCGTACGGGCCCGGGCCGAAGGGCCGCGCCGTGCCCGAGTCCCATCCCACCACCGGGGTCCCCACCTCGCACTACGCCGCGCAGAAGGCCGAGGTCGAGTCGATCCTCGACCGCGTGCAGGCCGAGCACCCCGAGCTGCTCGTGACCCGGCTGCGCCCCGGGCTGATCTTCCAGTCCGCCGCCGGGCCCGAGATCAAGGACTACTTCCTGGGCGACCTCGTCCCCGCCCGGCTGGTCGCCCGCCTGCGCACTCCGGTGCTCCCGTTCCCGCGGGGCCTGCGATTCCAGGCGCTCACGGCCCAGGACGTGGCGGACGCGTACTGGCGCGTGATCGTCCACCGGGCGGGCGGCGCCTTCAATGTGGCCGCCGACCCCGTGCTGGACGCGCACACCATGGGCACCGTCCTCGGGGCGCGCCGCATCCTGGAGCTGCCCGTGGGCCTATTCCGCGCGGCCGCGGCGCTGAGCTACCGGGCACGGCTGCAGCCCACCGACCCGGGGTGGGTGGACATGGCCGCAGCGGTGCCCATCATGGACACCACGGCCCTGCGCGCCGCGACCGGTTGGTCCGAGACCACCGACGCCCGGGAGGCGGTCCGCCTCGTGCTCGACCATCTCGACGGTGCCGAAGGTCTGGGCAACGCCGGGCACCGCTCGCACTCGCCCACGGAATGAGGGCGATGACCTTCACCCGCCGGGCCGCCCTGACGGGCCTGCTCGGGGGCGCCGCCCTCGGGTTCACCGCCTGCACCTCCTCCGGCTACCCCGCCGACCCGGACGGCACCCTGGACCGCGTCACGGGCGGGGTGCTGCGCGCCGGCGTCGTGCACCACCCGCCCCACGTGGACGCCTCGGGCGCCGAGCCCGTCGGCCCCGAGCCCGACCTGATCCGCGGGTTCGCGGCGGCGCACGACGCACGCGTCGAGTGGACCGTGGCCGGGGAGGAGGCGCTCATGACCGCGCTGGAGAAGGGCGACGTGGACCTGGTGGCCGGCGGCCTGACGTCGGCGTCCCCGTGGACGTCGCACGCGAGCATCACCCGCGACTACGCCGAGGCGGAGGGCCCGGACGGCGAGCCGGTGAAGCTCGTGATGGCCGTGCCCCTGGGTGAGAATCAGATGCTCACGGCCCTCGAGGCGTACTTCGACCAGCGCGCAGCGGAGGAGGCCCGATGACGCGGCGGGACACCCGGGAGACGGGGCCGAGCGGGCGCCGGTTCGGCGCCACGGAGCTGCCCCCGGAGATCGAGCGCGTGGTCCAGCAGGCCAAGCGGCTCGAATGGGCGACGCTGGGGGTGATCGTGGTCACGATCGTCCTCGTGGCGATCGTGATGGGCTCCTCGCAGGCCATGCGGGCCGCGTGGATCGAGGACCTGCTCTCCCTGATCCCACCGATCGTGTTCCTCGTCGCCCTGCGCGTGGCCCGCATGGCCCCGACGCGGGCCCGGCCCTACGGCTCTCACCGGTCCGTCGGGGTGGGGCACCTCGTGGCCGCCGTCGCCCTGTCCGTGATGGGCGTGGTCCTCGTCGGCGACTCCGTGCTGGGCCTGGTGACGGCGGAGCACCCGCCCATCGGCACGTTCGACCTGTTCGGGCACACCGTGTGGCAGGGCTGGTTCATGATGGCCGTGATGGCCCTGTCCGTGCCCGGGCCCATGATCCTCGGCCACAAGAAGCTCAAGCTGGCCGAGCAGCTCCACGACCGCGTGCTGTACGCGGACGCGGACATGAACAAGGCGGACTGGCAGACGGGCGTGGCGACCATCGTCGGCGTGGCCGGCATCGGCCTGGGCTGGTGGTGGGCGGACTCCGCTGCGGCGATCTTCGTGGGCGTGAGCATCGTGCTGGACGGCTGGAAGAACCTCAAGGAGGCCGTCACGAACCTGGCGGATCGCCGCGCCGCCACGATCGACGGCGCCCGGCCGCACCCGCTCATCGACCGTGCCGAGCGGGTCGCCTGGGCGGAGCCGTGGGTGCGCCATGCGGGCGCCCGCGTCCGGGATGAGGGCCACGTGTTCCACGTGGAGATGTTCGTGGTGCCGCACGAGGGGGCGGACGTGACGGTGGCCCGCTGCTGCGCGCTGCGGGACGCGATCGCCGCGCTGGACTGGAAGCTGCAGGACGTCGTCGTCGCGCCGGTGGACGAGCTGCCCGCCGAGGTGCACGGCGGTCGGTCCGGGGAGCATCAGACGGGCGAGGAGTAGCCCGGGCCTCAGCCGGCCAGGAACCGTCCCTCGAGGGTGGCGGAGGTGATGCGCTCGACCCCACGCCGCTGCTCCGCGGTCTTCTCACACAGCCCGCGCATCTCCTCCGCGTCGATCGCCGGCAGGTGCGGCGCCAGCTGCTCGAGGACGCGCCACATGGCGAGCTTGGCCTGGAGCATGCCCTGCAGCAGGTCCAGTTCGATCTGCGTCCAGCCGGAGCCGCGCGTGCGCAGCGCGTTCACGGGGTTGAGGCGTCCGCCGACCTCGGCCGCCGCGCCGGCGGCCCGGTCCACCAGCGGGGTGCGGAGACCCAGTTCGCCGATGAGCGCCTCGAGGCGGTCCTGGTCGTCCTGGACGGCGTCGCCGAGGCGGCGCAGCGCGGCCTCCTGCGAGGTGCCGGCCCAGGTCTGCTCGGCGGCGCGGAACGCCTTCACACCGGAGCGGGAGCCGAGCAGGTGCTGATTGAGGAAGTCCTCCAGCATCTGCTCGTCCACGGCGGCGGAGATGGACTCGGGGCGGGGGTGATCATGACCGGTCATGGGCCCTGCCTACGGAACGCGTGGGCGTGGCGGCAAGAGGCCGGGCGCGCTCAGACGCTGACGACCTCGACCGGCTGTCCCGGGTCCGCGCCGAACCACGCGTCGGAGGGGGCGACGCCGTCGCGCACCAGGCGTGCGCCGAGCGCGGCGACCATCGCCCCGTTGTCGGTGCACAGGTTCACGGGCGGGACGGTGAGCTCGATGCCGGCGGAGCGGCACCGGTCGGCGAGCAGGGCGCGCAGGCGCGAGTTCGCCGCGACGCCGCCGCCGAGCATCAGGTGGGTGAGCCCGTGCTCGCGGCAGGCGCGGACGGCCTTGGCGGTGATCACGTCCGCGACGGCCTCCTGGAAGGAGGCGGCGATGTCCGCGCGCGGCACCTCGAGGCCGCGGGCCTCGAACTGCTCCACGGCGCGGGAGACGGCGGTCTTCAGCCCGGAGAAGGACCAGTCGTGCCGGTGCGGGCCGGGCTCCTCGGCGCTGCCGACGAACTTGCCCGCGGTGAGCCCGCGAGGGAAGCGGAAGGCCGTCGGGTCGCCCTGGGCGGCGAGCCGGTCGATCACGGGGCCCCCGGGGTAGCCCGCCCCGATGAGCCGGGCGACCTTGTCGTACGCCTCGCCGGCCGCGTCGTCGATGGTCGAGCCCAGCAGCTCGACCTCGGAGCTGATCCGGCCCACGCGCAGGATCTCGGTGTGCCCGCCGGAGACGAGCAGCGCGCCCAGGTCCGCGGGCAGGTCGTCCCACTGCGCGGGCCGCACGCCGTCCAGCATGCCGACGCCCACGTGCGCCACGAGGTGGTTGATGCCGTAGAGGGGCGTGCCGAGGGCCGTGGCCAGCGCCTTCGCCCCCGCGACCCCCACCATGAGCGCGCCCGCCAGACCCGGGCCGGAGGTGACGGCGATCGCGTCGAGGTCCGCGAGGGTGACGTCGGCGGTGTCCAGCGCGCGGCGGATCGTGGGCACGAGGGCCTCGAGGTGGGCGCGGGCGGCGATCTCCGGGATCACGCCGCCGAAGCGCACGTGCTCCTCCACGGAGGAGGCGACCTCGTGGGCCAGCAGGGCGGTGCCGCGGACGACGCCGACGCCGGTCTCGTCGCAGGAGGACTCGATGCCGAGCACGAGGGGGGCTGCGGTGGCGGTGGGCATGGGCTCCAGTCTAGTGAGCGGCCCGGTCACAGGGCCTTGCGCATGATCACGGCGTCCTCGCCGCCCGGGTAGTAGCGGCGGCGCACATGCAGCTCCTCGAATCCGTGGCGCGCGTAGAGTCGCCGGGCGGCGGCGTTGGAGGCCCGGACCTCGAGCATGAGCGAGCTCGCACCGCGCGCCGCGGCCTCCGCGGCCATCCAGCGCAGCTGGGCCGCCCCGATCCCCCGCCCCTGCGCCGCCGCGACCGTGCCCACGGTCTGCACGTCGGCGACGTCGCCGACCACCATGATCCCGCCGTAGCCGACGATCTCGCCGGGGGCGGGGCCGTCGTCGTCCGCGGAGCCGGGCGCGGGCACGTCGCGGACGACCACGCGGTAGTCCCGGGTGGGCGGGCGGCCGTGCGCGTCCCGTCCGCCGGCGGGGCCGGTCTGGGCGAGCTCCTCCTCGTAGAAGTGCGCGGGCCAGGCGTCGAGCGGGAAGAGGGTGGCCTCGTGGGCGAGCACCTCGGGGATGTCCCACACGGTCATGGGGCGCAGCAGGTATCCGGGCGGCAGCCCGTGCTCGTCCTCGGCGGGGCGCCCGTCGTCGGTCGGGGCCGGCTCGGCCGGGCTCACGCGCCTGCCCGCTTGCGGGGGCCGGGGACCTTGGCGTCGGACTCGCGCAGGTAGAGCGGCTCGGCGGGCACGAGGCCGCGGCCGCGCCGCAGGGCGAGCTCGGCCACCTGCCCCACCCCGACGGCGGACGGCGTGGCCGTCTCCCAGTCCGGCACCGCGCGCAGCGCCTCGGGGTAGAGCCCGGCCCCCGCGCCGTAGACGGGCAGCGGGGTGACCTCGTCCGCCGGCGAGACGAAGGGGCCGTGCAGCAGCGTCGGCTGCCCGCCGACCTGCGCGTAGTGGGCCCAGTAGACCTCGCGGCGGCGGGCGTCCGTGGCGACCACGAACTCCTCGATCCCGTGGCGGAAGGCGTCGACGCCGGCCGCGTGGGCGAGCGCGTCGAGGCTGCGGACCCCGTGCACGGGCACGTCCCACGCCAGGCCGAGGGCGGCCGCGGTCGCCAGACCCGCGCGCAGCCCCGTGAAGGGTCCGGGGCCGACGCCGACCGCGAGCGCGTCCAGCGCGGTGCCGGTGACGCCGGCCTCGCCGAGCACGGTCTGCACCGCGGGGGCGAGCACCTCGGCGTGGGCGTGGGTGTCGTCCGTGGCCCAGTGCGCGAGCTCCTCACCGTCCCGCAGGACGGCGACGGAGGCGGCGGCGGAGGAGTCGATCGCGAGGAGCAGGGCCATGGCCGCCAGTCTACGGAAGCACGACGCCGACCCAGCGCGGGCCGCGGCCGGTCACGACGGCCGAACGCAGCTCCTCGGCCTGGCCCCCGTCCTCGTCGGAGAAGTCGGTGACGATGCCGTCCTCGCCCTCCCCCGCCGGGGCCGCGGGGGCGTCCTCACCCCCGCGGGCCCGGACGATCTCGATGTCCAGCCACGAGGCGTCCGGGTCCTCGGGGAACCCGGCGAGGGACTCGGCCATGCCCCGGCCCCACTCGACGACGGTCACGGAGCGGTCCACGCTCGCGTCGAGGTCGAGGTCCGTGAGCTCCCCCGCCGAGCGCAGCCGGTACGCGTCCACGTGCACGAGGTCCGGGGTGCCCGCCGGGGCGTCGGCCGGGGCGGGGTGGACGCGGGAGAGGACGAACGTCGGCGAGACCACGCCGGAGGCCACGCCGAATCCGCTGGCCAGCCCCTGGGTGAAGGTCGTCTTGCCCGCGCCGAGGTCGCCCGTGAGGATCAGCACGTCGCCGGCGCGGAGCACCCCGGCGAGGGCGCGGCCGAACGCCCGGGTGCCGTCGGCGCCCTCGAGCGGGACCGTCGCCGTCAGCACGGGCTCGGGCAGGGTCGCGCCGGGGGCGGGGATCGCGTGGTCGCTCATGGGCGGGCCTCCTGGGTCGGCGTGGGGTCCACGTGCTGCCGGTCCACGCGGCCTCCGATGCGGGTCACCAGCTCGTAGTTGATCGTCCCGGCGGCCGCGGCCCACTCCTCCACCGGAATGCCGGAGGCCGGTCCGAACAGCTCGACGGCGTCGCCGGGCGCGTCCGCGGCGTCCGGGCCGAGGTCCACCACGAACTGGTCCATCGCGATGCGGCCCACCACGGGGACGGTCCGGCCGCCGACGTGGACGCGCGTGCCCTCGACGACGCGCGGGACGCCGTCGGCGTAGCCGAGGGGCACGAGCCCGAGGGTGGTGGGCTCCGCCGTAACGTGGCGGAACCCGTAGGACACGCCCTGCCCGGCGGGGACGGCCTTGACGTTGGCCAGGACGGTGACGAAGGACATGGCCGGGCGCAGTCCGAACTCGGCCGCGGTGACGTCCGCGAACGGGGAGAGCCCGTACAGGCCCAGGCCGACGCGCACCATGTCCAGGTGCGTGTCCGGCCGGGCGAGGGCGGCGGGCGTGTTGGCCAGGTGGCGCAGCAGCGGGTGGCCGAGCGTCTCGGCGGCCTCGGCGGCCATCCGTTCGAACCGCAGCAGCTGCGCCGTGGTCTCGGCGGCCCGGTCCGGCTCGTCCGCCACGCCGAGGTGGGAGAACACGCCCTCCACCCGCACGAGGCCCGCGGCCTCGAGCTCGGCGGCGCGCGCGACGAGCGCGGGCCACCGCTCGGGCGTGCAGCCGTGGCGGCCCAGGCCGGTGTCCGCCTTCAGATGCAGGACCGCGCGGGCCTCGGGTCCGGCCCCGCCACGGGCCCGCAGCCCGCGGACGGCGTCGGCGACGGCGTCGAGGTCCCAGCCCGAGACGCCGAGGGTCACCTCCGCCTCCACCGCGGCGGCGAAGTCCGTGGCCCCGGTGTGCAGCCACGCGAGCACGGGCAGGGGCACCCCCGCCGCGCGCAGGGCCAGGGCCTCGCGCACGTGGGCCACCCCGAGCCGGTCCGCGCCGGCGGCCGCGGCGGCGCGGGCGACGGCCACCGCGCCGTGGCCGTAGGCGTCGGCCTTGACGACGGCGGTCAGCAGCGGCCGGCCGCCGTCGGGGCGCCGGATCCGCTCCCGCAGCACGCCCACGTTGTGCCGGACGGCCGCCAGGTCGATGCGTGCGGCGCGCTCGGTGTCCGCCGGGTTGACGTCGGCGCGGCTCATCGGACGGCCTCCGGCTCGGCGTCGTCCGGCCACCACAGGTGCGCGACGCGCGCGCCCAGCGCGGTCGGCAGCGTGGCCGTGGTGATCCGCCCGGCGCGGGCCTGGTCGGCCCCGGCCCGGGCGTGCAGCCAGGCGGCGGCGGCCGCGAGCCGGGCCGTGGGCGCCGGGCCGGGATCCTCCCCGGCCCGGCGCGCCCGCGAGCGCCGCGCCACGTCCGCGGCCAGGACGGCACCGATCGCCCCGGAGAGCACGTCGCCGGTGCCGCCCATCGCGAGGTCGGGCCCGCCGCCGGTCACGACCCACGCCTCGCCGTCCGGGGCGACCACGAGGGTGCGCGGGCCCTTGAACAGGACCGTGGCGCCGTGTTCGGACGTCCACGCCCGCAGCGCGGCGAGCGGGTCGGCGGCGTCGGCACCGTCCGCGGGGACGCGCTCGCGCAGGCGGGACCACTCCCCGGCGTGCGGCGTCAGGACCACGGGCGTGCCGGCCGCGCGCAGCGACCGCAGCTCGGCGGCGGTGACCAGGTCCAGGGCCGAGGCGTCGGCGACCAGGGCCGCCTCCGGCCGCTCCTCGAGCGCGGCGAGGACGCCGGCCCAGCGCCGCCGCGCGTCGTGCTCGGTGTCCAGGCCGGGGCCGGCCACCCAGGCGTCCGCGCGCGACGGCTCGGGCCCCTCCGCCGAGACCAGCGCCTCGGGGTGGGCGGCGAGCACCAGGTCCCGGGTGGTCTGCGGCCCGGCGTGGTGCACCATGCCCGCGCCCGTGTGCAGCGCGCCCGCGCTCGCGAGCACGGCGGCCCCCGGGTAGCGCTCCGATCCGGCGACGACGGCCACCACGCCGCGCGTGTACTTGTGGGCCTCGGCCGCGGGGGCCGGGTGGGCGGTCCGTGCGGCGGCCTCGTCCATCACGCCCAGCCGCGCGGCCGGCGACGTCGGCAGGTGCGGTCCCAGCCCGATGTCCACCACGTGCACGGTGCCCGCGCGCGCCGCCCCCTCCCCGAGGACGAGACCGGACTTGAGGGCGCCGAACGTCACGGTCGTGTCCGCGCGGAGGGCCTCCCCCCGCACCTCGCCGGTGTCCGCGTCCACGCCGGAGGGCACGTCGCACGCCAGCACGAGCGCCTCCGCCGGCAGCGCGCGCGCCGCAGCGGGCAGCTCATACTCGCCGGTGAAGCCCGTGCCGAGCACGCCGTCCACCACGAGCGCGGCCTCGGGCGGCACCGCGTCGGCGCGGCGTCCCCCGGCCGCTCGCAGCGCAGCCCAGCCCTCGGCGTGCCAGCGCGGGGCGCCGTCGTCGTCCCGGCGGACGGGCACGGCGACCGCGGCCACGCCCCGGCCGCGCAGGAAGGCGAGGGCGAACAGCGCGTCCCCGCCGTTGTTGCCGGGCCCGACGAGGGCGGCCACGGTCGCCCCGGCCACCGGGCCGCGCTCACGCAGCAGGGCGGCGGCGTGCTCGGCCAGGGCCCAGGCGGCGGCGCGCATCAGCTCCGGGCCGCGGCCGGCCGTGAGCAGGGGCTCCTCGGCCGTGCGCACGGCCGAGCCGGTCACGGCGATGCGGGTCAGGTCATCGGCGGTCATGCGGACTCCTCCTCGGCCGCGCGGCGTTCGGCGACCACGTAGGCGGTGGCGACGTCCCCGTCATGACTGAGGGAGAGGTGCCAGTGGGTGATGCCCAGGGCCTCGGCCTGGGCCTGGACGGTGCCGGTCAGGTGCACGGTGGGGCGGCCGTCGCCGTGGTCCGGGCGCGGGATCCAGCAGTGGTGCCACATCATCCCGGGCGGGGCGCCCATGGCCTTGGCGATCGCCTCCTTGGCGGCGAAGCGCGCGGCCAGCGAGCGCAGCGGCAGGTCCCGCTCGTCCTCGGTGAACAGGCGTGCGCGCAGCGCCGGCGTGCGCTCGAGCTGCGCCCGGAACCGCGGGACGTCCACCACGTCCACCCCCACGCCGACGATCACGTCGCCCCCGCCCGCCGAGCGCCCACGACGACGGCGCCGGCCTCGTCCCCGACGGGCTGCCCGCGCAGTCGCTTGGCCAGGTCCAGCGGCCACTGCAGCACGCCGGGCAGCTGCTGGTCACAGCCCGGCGTGAGCATCGCCTTCCCGTAGGCCAGCACGCCGTAGACGCCGTGCTGCAGGCGGCCGAGCCGGTCGAAGCCGGCGTCGAACGCGTACAGGGACACACGGCCCTCCTCGGGGGTGAAGCACCGCTCCGCCAGCAGCCGCGCGCGCTCCACGTGCTGGTGGAAGGTGAGCACGCCCAGGTGGTGCAGGCCGAGCTCGCGCATGCGGTCGCCCGCGTGGATGACCTCGCCCTGGGTGGTCACCGGATCGGGCGCGAAGCACTCGACGGTGACGCCGGCCAGCCGCGGGTCGCGCTCCTCCGGGCCGCCGCACAGCTTCTCGTGCCCGTCCGGCCCCAGGTACGCGGAGACGAAGAGCCGGTCGGTGAGGCCGGACGCGGCGAGCTCGATCGCGGCGTCGTAGACGCGGGGCTGGCTGTAGAGGACGAGGAGGGCGTCCACACGCGGTGCGTCGTCCGGGTGCGGGTCCGTCACGGCGTGCGTGGCCCACCCCGCGCCGAAGGCCAGTGCCAGCGCCGCCAGGGTGGCCACGGTGGCGCAGAGGGCCCGCGCCCACCGCGGCAGGCCACGGCGGACGCGCCCCCGGTCGACCCGCTCGTTCATGCGCCCTCGGGCACCTGCCGCAGCACGACGGTGGAGCGGGCCGGGAGCTCAAGCACGTCCCCGGCACGCACGCGGGGGCGGGTGCCGTCCGGGGCGACGTGGGACGAGGTGTCCACGACGACCTCCCACTCCGCCGGGAACGTGGGCCCGGGCAGGGTGTACGGCACGGGCTCCCACCACGCGTTCATGAGGACGTAGAAGTCCCGGTAGGGCTCCTCCCCTTCCTCGTCCCCGCGGGTGAGCATGTGCCCGTTGAGGTAGAAGCCGATCGACCGGGCCTCGGCGCCCCAGTCGTCCTCCGTCTTGGCGGTCGCGTCCGGCTCGAGCCACACGATGTCCGGCAGGGGCGCCTCGACGTCGCGGGCCGCGGGGCGACCGTCGAAGTGGTGGCGACGGCGGAACACCGCGTGGTCACGGCGCAGCGCGATCAGGTCGCGGGTGAACGCCACGAGCGAGTCGTCCATGGCGGACCAGTCGATCCACGAGATCTCGTTGTCCTGGCAGTAGACGTTGTTGTTGCCGCCCTGGGTGCGGCCCAGCTCGTCGCCGTGGCTGATCATGGGCACGCCCTGGCTGATCAGCAGGGTGGCCAGGAAGTTGCGGCGCTGGCGGGCGCGGAGCGTCACGACCTCGGGGTCGTCGGTCTCCCCCTCCACGCCGCAGTTCCACGAGCGGTTGTGCGCCTCACCGTCGTTGTTGTCCTCGCCGTTGGCCTCGTTGTGCTTCTCGTTGTAGGAGACGAGGTCGCGCAGCGTGAAGCCGTCGTGGGCCGTGACGAAGTTCACGGACGCACCGGGGCCGCGCCCGTCCCCCTCATAGAGGTCGGCCGAGCCGGTCAGGCGGGTGGCGAACTCGCCGAGGGTGCCGGGCTCGCCGCGCCAGAAGTCGCGCACCGTGTCCCGGTACATGCCGTTCCACTCGGACCAGAGGCCGGGGAAGTTGCCCACCTGGTAGCCGCCCCAGCCCACGTCCCACGGCTCGGCGATGAGCTTGACGGTGCGCAGCACCGGGTCCTGGCGGACCACGTCGAAGAACCCGGAGAACATGTCCGGGCCCTGCTCCCCCTCCACCCGGGTGAGGGTGGTGGCCAGGTCGAACCGGAAGCCGTCCACGTGCATCTCGGTGACCCAGTAGCGCAGGGAGTCCATGACCAGCTGGAGGGCCTTGGGGCTGGAGAGGTCCACCGAGTTCCCGGTGCCCGTGTAGTCCATGTAGTGCCGCTCGTCGCCCTCGACGAGGTGGTAGTAGCCGGCGTTGTCCAGCCCGCGCAGGCTGAGCATGGGGCCCTTGTCGTTGCCCTCGGCCGTGTGGTTGTAGACCACGTCGAGGATCACCTCGAGACCAGCGGCGTGCAGGTCCTTCACCATCTGCTTGAACTCGCGGACCTGGCCGCCCACCTCCGAGGAGGAGGCGTAGGCGGCGTGCGGGGCGAAGAAGCCGAGCGTGTTGTAGCCCCAGTAGTTGCTCAGCCCCTTCTCCTGCAGGGTGGCGTCGTTGACGAACTGGTGCACGGGCATCAGCTCGACGGCGGTCACCCCGAGCTCGGTCAGGTGGCGGACCACCTCCGGGTGGGCCATGCCCGCGTAGGTGCCGCGCAGCTCCTCGGGGACGGCGGGGTGCAGCTTGGTCATGCCCTTGACGTGGGTCTCGTAGATCACCGTGTCCGTGAGCTCGACGGCGGGTGGGGCGTCATCGCCCCAGTCGAAGTCCTCGGCGACGACGACGCCGAGCATGCTCGTGCCCAGGTTGTCCGAGGTGTCGATGCGGTCCGGCTCGTCGAAGTCGTACGAGTGGTGCTGCTGGCCCCACTCGTAGTCGCCGGTGAACGCCCGCGCGTACGGGTCCACGAGGATCTTGGCCGGGTTGTGCCACAGGCCGCGGGCGGGGTCCCAGGGGCCGTGCACGCGGTAGCCGTAGCGCTGCCCGTGGCCGATGCCCGCCACGTGGGCGTGCCATGTGGTGCCGTGCCGCTCCTCGAGAGGGATGCGCGTCTCCGTGCCGTCGTCGGCGACGAGGCACAGCTCGACCGCCTCCACCTCGCGGGAGACCGCGAGGGCGAAGTTGGTGCCGGTCTCGTCCACGGTGGCCCCGAGGGGGTACGGCTGGCCGATCTCCACTGTGTGCATGGCTCTCCGGGGTCTCGTCGTGCGGCCCGCCGGGTGCGGCGGGCCTCCTCGGGGAGTCTACTGGGGCGGGAGGACACCGTCCCGGACGCGTCGCGGGCCCGGCCGCTGTGTGGCGGCCGGGCCCGGCAGGAGAGGTCTCGGTGGCCTCAGCGGCGGATCACTCCACCGTGACGGACTTGGCGAGGTTGCGCGGCTGGTCCACGTCGTAGCCCTTCGCCGTGGCGAGCTCGAGGGCGAAGATCTGCAGCGGGACCGTGGTCAGCAGCGGCATGAGCATCGGCTGGGTCTCGGGGACCTCGAAGACGACCTCGGCCTGGCCGCGCACGGCCGCGTCGCCGCGCTCGGCGACGGCGAAGGTGCGGGCGCCGCGGGCGCGGACCTCCTGGATGTTCGAGACCACCTTGGCGTGCAGCGAGTGACGGTCCAGGGGCGAGGGCATGACCACGAAGACCGGCTGGCCGTCGTCGATCAGGGCGATCGGGCCGTGCTTGAGCTCGCCCGCGGCGAAGCCCTCGGCGTGGATGTACGCGAGCTCCTTGAGCTTGAGCGCGCCCTCCATGGCCACCGGGTAGCCGACGTTGCGGCCGAGGAACAGGACGGAGGTGGCGTCGGCCATCGAGCGGGCGAGCTCCTTGACCTGGTCCTTGGCGGCGAGGATCTCCTCGATCTTGTCGGGGATCGCCCCGAGGTCCGCCAGGATGTCCTTGATCTGGCCGCTGAACAGCTTCTTGTTCAGCTGGGCCAGGTACAGGCCCAGCAGATAGGCGGCGGTGATCTGCGCCAGGAACGCCTTGGTGGAGGCGACGGCGATCTCGGGGCCGGCGTGCGTGTAGAGCACGGCGTCCGACTCGCGCGGGATCGTGGAGCCGTTGGTGTTGCAGATGGACACGGTGCGGGCGCCCTGCTCCTTGGCGTAGCGGACCGCCATGAGGGTGTCCATGGTCTCGCCGGACTGGGAGATGGACACCACGAGGGTGTGCGGGTCGATGATCGGGTCGCGGTAGCGGAACTCGTGGGAGAGCTCCACCTCCACGGGGATCCGGCACCAGTGCTCGATGGCGTACTTGGCCACCGTGCCCGCGTAGGCGGACGTGCCGCACGCCAGGACGATGATCTTGTCGACGGCCTTGAGCTCCTCGGGGTCGATCCGCAGCTCGTCCAACATCAGGGCGCCGGCGGCGTCCGTGCGGCCCAGCAGGGTGTCCTGCACGGCCTGGGGCTGGTCGTGGATCTCCTTCTCCATGAAGGTCTCGAAGCCGCCCTTCTCCGCGGCCGAGGCGTCCCAGTCCACGGTGAAGCGCTTGCCCTCGGCGGGGCCGCCCCGGAAGTCCGAGATCTCGACGGCGTCGGCCGTGATCGTCACGACCTGGTCCTGCTCGAGCTCGATGGCCTCGCGGGTGAAGTCGATGAAGCCGGAGACGTCCGAGCCCAGGAAGTTCTCCCCCTCGCCCAGGCCGACGACGAGCGGCGAGTTGCGGCGCGAGGCCACCACGCGGTCGGGGTGGTCCACGTGCACGGCCAGCAGGGTGAAGGCACCCTCGAGGCGCTGGGAGGCCAGCTGCATGGCGCGGGTCAGGTCCTGGCCGGCCGCGTGCCGGTAGACGTCGGCGAGGAGGTGGGCGGCCACCTCGGTGTCCGTCTCGGAGAGGAACTCGACGCCCTTGGCGAGCAGCTCCTCGCGCAGCTCGGCGTAGTTCTCGATGATGCCGTTGTGGATGAGCGCCAGCCGGCCCTCGTCCGCCACATGCGGGTGGGCGTTGCGGTCGGTGGGGCCGCCGTGGGTGGCCCACCGGGTGTGGCCGATCCCGACGAGGCCGGTGGGGATGGGGTGCTCGGCGAGCTCCTCGGCGAGGTTGGCGAGCTTGCCCGCCTTCTTCCGGTGGTACAGCTGACCGCCGTCCACCACGGCCACACCGGCGGAGTCGTATCCGCGGTATTCAAGACGACGCAGGCCCTCCATCAGGACGTCGAGAGCGCCGTGCTCACGATCCGACTGGGGCTGGCCGATGTATCCGACGATTCCGCACATGCGCACGAGAATACCGGGCCGGACCCGACTTCGGCGCACGGCGGGCCGGGTCACTCCGTCCGGGACGAGAACCCCGCGGGGTTGGCCTCCTGCCAGGCCCAGAGGTCCCGCACCATCGCGGTCACATCGCGTCGGGCGTGCCAGCCCACCTCGGCGCCGATCGCGTCCACGGCGGCGCACGACTCGGCGATGTCCCCGGGCCGGCGCTCGACCACGCGGTAGGGGATGCGGCCGCCCGTGACCGCCTCGAAGGCGCGCACCATCTCGAACACGGTGACGCCCTCACCCCGGCCGATGTTCCAGACCCGGGTCGTCGTACCGCCCCCGGTCGCCACCCGGGCCGCGAGCCATTCGAGCCCGGCCACGTGCGCCTCCGCGAGGTCCATCACGTGGATGAAGTCGCGCACGGCGCTGCCGTCGCGCGTGTCGAAGTCCGCGCCGAACACCCGCAGCTCGGGGTACGCGCCGGAGGCCACCCGCGCCACGAAGGGCATGAGGTTCGCCGGCACCCCGCTCGGGTCCTCGCCCAGCCGCCCGGAGGGATGCGCGCCGACCGGGTTGAAGTAGCGCAGCATCGCCAGCCCGCCGCCGTCGATCATGGCGCAGACGTCGCGCAGCACCTGCTCCGCCATGAGCTTGGAGTGCCCGTAGGGCGAGACCGGGTCTGTGGCGGCGTCCTCGGCGACCGGCACCGGCGCGCGGTCGCCGTACACGGTCGCGGAGGAGGAGAACAGGACCGTGCGGGCGCCGGCCGCGAGCGCGGCCTCGGCGACGGCGGCCGTGCCGCCCACGTTCACGTCGTAGTAGGCGGCGGGGCGGGTCATCGACTCGGTGGGCGACTTCAGCCCGGCGAAGTGCACGAGTGCGGCCGGGCCGAAGTCCGCGAGCGCCCCGCGGTAGTCCTCGGGGCGGCGGATGTCGGCCACGTGCAGGCGCAGCCGCGACCCGCCCAGACGCGTCCCGGCGAGCTCGGCGACGCGCTCGAGCGCCGTCGTCGTCGCCGTGACCAGGCTGTCCAGGACGAGGACGTCGTGGCCCGCCTCGAGCAGCGTGAGCACGGTGTGGGATCCGAGGTATCCGGCACCGCCGGTCACGAGAACGCGCATGGGCCGATCCTATCCGGGCCCTGTGACGTCACGCGGGGGCCCGCTCCGGGCGGGCCGCGGCCATAATGGATCGGGTGACCTACACCCCCCCGACCTCCGAGCTGCCCCTCGTGGGCCCCGAGGAGCCCGCGGACGCCGTGCCCGACGGCCACCAGCGCTCCCCCTTCGTGGAGCTGGACCGCCAGACCTGGGCCCGTCTCGCCTCGGAGATGGCGCAGCCCTTCGACCAGGCGGACGTGGAGCGTCTGCGCGGCCTCGGCGAGCATCTGTCCCTGCGCGAGGTTGCCGAGGTCTACCTTCCGCTCTCGCGCCTGCTGAGCATCAACGTGGAGGCCTCCGCGGCCCTGCGCAGCGCGACCAACGCGTTCCTCGGCGAGCGGACGGGGCGCACCCCGTACGTGATCGGGGTGGCCGGGTCGGTCGCCGTCGGCAAGTCGACGACGGCGCGTGTGCTCCAGGAGATGCTGCGCCGCTGGCCGACGACGCCGCGCGTCGAGCTGGTCACCACGGACGGCTTCCTGCACCCCAACGCGGTGCTGCACGAGCGCGGCATCCTGTCCCGCAAGGGCTTCCCCGAGTCCTACGACCGCCGCGCGCTGCTGCGCTTCATGGCGGACGTCAAGTCCGGGGCGCAGGAGGTGCGCGCGCCCGTGTACTCGCACATCACCTACGACATCGTGCCGGGCGAGGAACAGGTGGTGCACCGTCCCGACGTGCTGATCGTGGAGGGACTCAACGTGCTGGCCCCGCCGCGCACCCGGGCCGACGGCACCGCCGGGCTCTCCGTCTCCGACTTCTTCGACTTCTCGGTGTACGTGGACGCGCGCGCGTCCTGGATCCGGTCCTGGTACATCGACCGGTTCATGGGTCTGCGCTCGGGGGCCTTCGCCGACCCGCGCAGCTACTTCCACCGGTACTCCTCCCTGTCGGACGCCGAGGCTCAGGCGACGGCCGAGTCCATCTGGGACTCCATCAACGGCCCGAACCTCGAGCAGAACGTGCGCCCGACCCGCGGGCGCGCCCGGCTGGTGCTCACGAAGAACGCGCAACACGAGGTGACCCGCGTGCTGCTGAGGAAGGTCTGATCCATGCGTCGCACCCTCCCTCTCGCCGCGCTGGCCGCGCTCGCGCTGCTCGTGGCCGGTTGCGGCACGCCCGCCGCGGGCCCGTCCTCGGCGACGCCGGCTTCCGGCTCCGCGAGCGCGGCCGCGTCGTCCCGCGCCGCCTCGAGCACGGCGCCGTCGTCGAGCACGCACGCCGACCCGGCCGCCCTCGACGTCGTCGTGAACAAGACCCGCCCCGTGGCTCCGCCCGACTGGGCGCCCTCGGATCTGGTGGCCGTGCCCGGCAGCGAGCTGTCCCTGCGGGCGGAGGCCGCGACGGCGGCCGGTGACCTGCTGGATGCCGCCGCGGCGGCGGGCCACCGCCTCACCACCCTGAGCGCCTACCGCTCGTACGACTACCAGGTCCGGACGTACGGCCACTGGGTCGACGAGCTGGGCCGCGCCGAGGCCGACCGCGTCTCGGCGCGTCCGGGGTACTCCGAGCACCAGACCGGCCTGGCCTGGGACGTGGGCGACGCCGCGACCCCCGCGTGTGACCTGGAAGCGTGCTTCGGCGACACCGCCGCGGGCCGCTGGGTGGCCGCGCACGCCGCCGAGCACGGGTTCGTCATCCGCTACCCCGGCGGGGCCGAGGACGTGACGGGCTTCGCCCACGAGCCCTGGCACCTGCGCTATGTCGGGTCCGCGGAGGCGGCCCGGGTCGAGGCGGTCGGCGGCGTCCTCGAGACCGCATGGGGCCTGCCTCCGGCGCCGGACTACGCGGACTGAGACGCACGGCTCGCTCGACGCTGTACCGCGCCGCCTTCGTCACACGTAGGATTCTCGCCATGCTCCAGGGATTCAAAGACTTCATCATGAAGGGCAACGTCCTCGACCTCGCCGTCGCCGTCATCATCGGCGCCGCCTTCGGCAAGATCGTGAACGCGCTCGTCGAGGCGGTCCTCATGCCGCTCATCGCCGCCGCCGTGGGCTCGCCGAACTTCGACTCGTTCGCCGTGCTGACGGTCAACGGCAACGACGTGAAGTTCGGTGTGCTGCTCACCGCCATCGTCAACTTCCTGCTCATCGCCGCGGCCGTGTACTTCGCCATCGTGATGCCGATGAACAAGATGGTCGAGGCCCGCAACCGCCGCCTCGGCATCGACCCCGCCGAGGAGGAGGTGCCCGCCGACGTCGCCGTGCTCACCGAGATCCGCGACCTGCTCGCCGAGCGCCGCGGCGGCCCCACCTCCGGGACCACCGCCCTCTGATCTCCCCCTGTCCGACGCCGAAGGGCCCGGGACGACTCACGCGAGTCGCCCCGGGCCCTTCCTTCATGCCCTCGGCGGCACCGGGGCCGTGCCCTCAGGGCCGCGACGTCGTCCGGTCCGCGCTGGACCCGGCGTCCGGGGCGACCTCCGAGTCCTGCCGGTCCGGATCCAGGCACGGCAACCACTCCACGGGGGCGCTCTGCCGCGCACACACGGGCGCGTCCACGGCGAGGAACGCGGCCGACCACAGGACCGCCAGCCCCGCGAGCAGCCCCGCGAACAGGGTCCAGCGGCGGGGCCGGGGGGCCGCGTCCGACGTCATCGGTCCGGTCAGTCGTGCAGGCGCAGCTCGCGCTGCACGACGTCGGCCAGCACCTGGGCCTCCCGGCCGGCGGTCTCCTCGTCCGGGGCCTCGACCATGACGCGCACGACCGGTTCCGTGCCCGACGGGCGCAGCAGCACGCGGCCGGTCTCGCCGAGGCGGGCCTCCGCCTCGGCGACCGCCGCCTGGACGGCCTCGTCCTCGGCGGCGCGGGACTTGTCCACGCCGCGCACGTTCACGAGGACCTGGGGCAGCCGGTCCATCACCGCGGCCAGCTCGGAGAGCGGGGTGCCGGTCTCGGCGACGCGCGAGGCGAGCTGCAGGCCGGTGAGGACACCGTCACCGGTGGTGGCGTGGTCCGAGAAGATCACGTGGCCGGACTGCTCGCCGCCGAGCGAGTAGTCGCCGAGCTTCATGCCGGCCAGGACGTAGCGGTCGCCCACCTGGGTCTCGACGAGCTGGACGCCCTCCCGGCCCATGGCCAGCTTCAGGCCCAGGTTGGACATGACGGTCACGACCAGGGTGTCGTCCCGCAGGACGCCGCGGTCCTTGAGGGCCACGGCCATGACGCCCATGATCTGGTCGCCGTCGACGACCTCGCCGCGCTCGTCCACGGCGAGGCACCGGTCGGCGTCGCCGTCGTGCGCGATGCCGAGGTCCGCGCCGTGCTCGCGCACGGCCGCCTGGAGCTTCTCGAGGTGGGTGGAGCCGTAGCCGTCGTTGATGTTGAGCCCGTCCGGGGACGCGCCGATCACGACGACCTCCGCGCCGGCGGCGCGGAACGCCTCGGGCGAGCAGCCGGCGGCCGCACCGTGTGCGCAGTCCAAGACGACCTTGAGCCCGTCCAGCCGGTGCGGGAGGGTCTGCAGGAGGTGGAGGACGTAGCGGTCCTCGGCGTCCGCGAAGACGCGCACGCGGCCCACGTCCGCGCCCTGGGGCCGCCGCGGCGTCACGCCCTCGAGGTGACGGATGATCTCGTCCTCCTGCGCGTCGGTCAGCTTCTCGCCGCCGCGCGCGAGGAACTTGATGCCGTTGTCCGGGGCCGGGTTGTGGGAGGCGGAGATCATCACGCCGAAGTCGGCGTCCAGGTCCCCCACGAGATAGGCGGCGGCGGGGGTCGGCAGCACGCCCGCATCCCACACGTCCACGCCCGAGGACGCCAGGCCCGCCTGCACGGCGGCCGCGATGAACTCACCGCTGATGCGCGGGTCCCGGGCCACGACGGCGACCGGGCGTCGGCCGGCGTCGAAGGCCTCCGCGCCGAGGACGGGCGAGGCGGCCTGGGCCAGCTGGACGGACAACTCCACGGTGAGGGTCTCGTTGGCCAGGCCACGGACGCCATCGGTTCCGAACAATCTCGACATGATCAGTCAGTGTAGGGGCCGCCCCTGCGGCCTGCATCACGGGAGGGTCACGAAACGGGCCGGGGGGCGGTAGCATCGGACCGGTCGAGCCCCCGCGGCCGCGCCCGTCCGCTCACATCCGCCCGGGAGGCCCCGCCCCGAACCCGAAGGACCTCGATCCATGCCCGACGTGACCCCGCCCCCGCCCTCCCGTTCCTGGACGCGCCGCAGCGTGCTGGGCGGCACGGGCCTGGCGATCGCCGCCGGCGTGGCCGGCTGCGGGCGTGATGAGCAGGCCGAGCAGAGCTCGGAGGGCGACGAGCAGGCCACCCGCCTGCCCGCCCCGGACATCATCACCACCGCGCAGTGGGGCGCCATGCAGCCCAACTACTACCTGCAGACCCTGAACGAGCGCCCCTCCTACCTGGTGATCCACCACACCACCACTCCGAACGTCACGGACGGCTCCCGGGAGGCGGCGGAGAGCATCGCGCAGGTGATCCAGAACGCGCACATGGGCTCCGCGAACGACTGGGGCGACACCGGGCAGCACTTCACCGTCTCCCGCGGCGGCTTCGCGATGGAGGGCCGCCACGGCTCCCGGCACGCGCTCGAGGGCGGACAGACGTTCATGCTCGGCGTCCACGCGCTCGGTTTCAACGCGTATGCGCTCGGCATCGAGTGCGAGGGGCTGTACATGCTCAACCCGCCGCCGCAGAGCCTCTACGCCGGCCTGGTGCCGCTCGCCGCCTACATCTGCCAGCAGTACGAGCTGCCGCCGTCCCGCATCATCGGCCACCGCGACGTCACCGCCACCAGCTGCTGCGGCGACGCGTTCTACGCCAAGCTGCCGATCCTGCGCGAGGACGTCCGCCTCTCCCTGGCCTCGGGCGAGTACCACGTCTCGGAGGACTTCGGGGCGGACAACCTCTTCGACGACGCACACGTCACCCCGGAGTACCTGGAGGAGGAGCGCGGCTGAACCCGCACCCGCCCCCGCACACGACGGCGCCCCTCACCGGAAGATGAGGGGCGCCGTCGTGTGCGGCCCGGTCAGCGCACGCGCGGGAACGATCCGCCGAAGACCTCCCCGTACTCGGCCAGCTCGTTGGCCGGGCCGCAGACCTGCGGGGCGGGGCGGTGGACGATGCGCTCGTCCTTGTCCGGGTAGGGCAGCGTGTGCCGCACATGGCGGATGGCCTCGAGGCGGGCGCGCTTCTTGTCTTTCGACTTCACGACGGTCCACGGGGCGTCGGCCGTGTGCGTGTAGAAGAACATGGCCTCCTTCGCGTTCGTGGAGTCGTCCCACTTGTCCAGGGAGGCCAGGTCGGTGGGCGAGAGCTTCCAGCGACGCACGGGGTCGGTCTCCCGCGCGGCGAAGCGGTTGAGCTGCTCACGCTGGGACACGGAGAACCAGAACTTGATGATGTGCACGCCGGAGTTGACGAGCATGCGCTCCAGCTCAGGGGTCTCGCGCATGAACTCGAGGTGCTGGATGTAGCGCTGGAAGTACCACTGCGGGGCCTCCTCCTCCGTGGGCTTCTCCAGGGTCACGGTCCGGGCGCCGCGGGGGTTGAGGTGCTCGTTGAAGCGCTTGATGGCGCCGCCCTTGCCGGCGGCGTCGCGGCCCTCGACGATGATCAGGACCTTCTGGCCGGTCTGCTTGACCCAGAGCTGCATCTTCAGCAGCTCGATCTGCAGCTCACGCTTGTGTCGCTCGTCGCTCTTGAGGCTGAGCTTGGGCTTGTACGGGTAGCCCTCACGCCAGGCCTGCGGGTCCGGGGTGGGGTCTTCTTCTCCCCGCCGAGCTTGCGGCCGAGCTCCCGGATCTCGTCCACCTCGGCGGCGTCGTCACGGGTCACGGCGAAGGGGGCCTGCGCGGTGTGCTCCGTGCCGTGCTCGCCACGGGTGCGGGGGTCGGGCGTAGGACTCGTGTTCTCGGCCACGGCGGCTCCTGAGGGTGTCTTCGACCGGACCGCGCACCGGACGGGCGAGCGGCCCGTCATGGCGTCGTCGCCATGCGTCTTCATATTACCTCTGGGTCAGGTGCCGCCGGCCCACGGAGACCGCGGACGCCCCGCCCCGCTCGTGAGGAGCGGGACGGGGCGTCGGCGGGGGCACGGTGGGGACACCGTGCGGCGCAGGATCAGCGCTTCGAGAACTGCGAGGCCTTGCGGGCCTTCTTGAGGCCGGCCTTCTTGCGCTCGATGACGCGCGCGTCGCGGGTCAGGAAGCCGGCCTTCTTGAGCGCCGGGCGGTTGTGCTCGCGGTCGATCTCGTTGAGGGCGCGGGAGATGCCCAGGCGCAGCGCACCGGCCTGGCCGGAGGGGCCGCCGCCGTGGATGCGGGCGATCACGTCGTAGGCGCCGGTCAGCTCCAGCAGCGTGAAGGGGTCGGAGACCTCCTGCTGGTGCAGCTTGTTCGGGAAGTAGTTCTCCAGGGCGCGGCCGTTGATGGTCCACTGGCCGGAGCCGGGGACGAGGCGCACGCGGGCCACGGCCTCCTTGCGGCGGCCGACGGCGGAGCCGGGCACGGTCAGGGCCGGGCGCTCGGAGGCGGCGGGGGCCTCGGCGGTGGCGGTGGACTCAGAGGTGTAGCTCGTCAGCTCCACGTCGTCGTTCTCGTTGATGCTCATGGTTCTCCTCAGGGAAGGTCTGCGTCAGTGGCCCGCCGGGGTCACTGGGCGACCTGGCCGATCTCGAAGGTCTGGGGCTGCTGGGCGGTGTGCGGGTGCTCGGCGCCCTTGTACACCTTCAGCTTGGAGAGCTGCTGGGCGGCCAGCGAGTTCTTCGGGAGCATGCCCTTGACGGCCTTCTCCACGGCGCGGACCGGGTTGGTCTCGAGCAGCTCGGCGTAGGACTGCGACTTCAGGCCGCCCGGGTAGCCCGAGTGGCGGTAGGCGCGCTTCTTCTCGAGCTTGGCGCCGGTGAGGGCGACCTTCTCGGCGTTCACGATGATGACGTAGTCGCCCATGTCCATGTGGGGGGCGAACGTCGGCTTGTGCTTGCCGCGCAGGAGGGTGGCGGTGTGGGAGGCCAGGCGGCCGAGGACGACGTCGGTGGCATCGATGATGTGCCACTGACGGTCGGCGTCGCCAGGCTTGGGAGAGTACGTACGCACGTTGTCTGCCTTCAGGGTCGGTGGTGGTCCACAGCACCTGCCCGCCGGGTCGTGATTCCGGCGCGCTCGCGCTGTCAGTTCTCCGTGCGCGCCGGTCCCCCAGGTGAGGGCTGGAAGGCGTCCGGGCCCGATGCCCCGGGGGTGCGGCGCGAGCTGAAGGCCATGCAACTGAGCCACTCGCGGCACGACGCATCCGGGTGCGGGCATGCGCAACGTCCACCCATCCTACCGAACGCGGGCCCCGGAGCCAAAAGCCGCCACCGCGGGCCACCCGGCTCACAGGGTCCGCTTCGCCCGGGTGTCCTCGGCGCGCCGGCGCAGCTCCTTCTCCTCGTCGGGATAGCCGACGGCGTGCAGCGTCAGCCCCCCGGGCGGGGCGAGGCGCACCTCGGAGTCGCGGGCCGGCCTCGCCACCCGGTGCGCGAGCCAACCGGGCTCGCGTGCCCCCTCCCCCACCTGGAGCAGCGCCCCGACGATCGCCCGGACCATGTTGTGGCAGAACGCGTCGGCCCGGATCCGGACGCGCACGACGCCGTCCTCATCGCGTCGCACCTCCAGGTGCTGGACCTCGCGGATGGTCGTGGCACCCGCGCGGGGCCGGCAGAAGGACAGGAAGTCGTGCAGTCCGAGGACGGCGTCGGCCTCCAGCGCCATGAGGCGATCGTCCAGGGCGGCGCCGTGCCAGTGGGTGAAGCCCCGCGTGCGCGGATCACGCGCGGCGGGTGCGTCGTCGATCCGGTACTCGTACTCGCGCCACAGCGCGCTGAACCGCGCGTCGAAGCCCCCGGGGGCCCGCCGCGCCCCGTGCACGACGACGGCCCCGCCCCACCCGGAGAGCACCCCGCCGAGGCGTCGGGTGAGGGAGGTGGCCGGCTCCAGGCCGGGCCGGCCGCGGGTCAGGCCCGCCCACTCCGCCTCGGTCAGGTCGAGGTGGACGACCTGGCCGCGCGCGTGCACCCCCGCGTCGGTGCGTCCGGCGACCACCGTGCGCACGGGCCGGCGCAGGATCCGCTCGAGCCCGTCCTCCAGCGCACCCTGGACCGAGTCGAGACCGGGCTGGCGGGCCCAGCCGTGGAAGGTGCCGCCGTCGTAGGCCAGGTCCAGGCGGACTCGCACGGACGCGGGTTCCCCGGGCGCCGACGGGGCGTCCGGGCGGTGCTGCTCGCTCATGCTGCTCCTCTCAGCGGGGCGGGGCCGGGGACGGCGAAGGGCCGCCCACCGAGTGGTGGACGGCCCTTCGCCGATGCGTCGTCACGGGGACGGACGCGGACTCCCGCGATGGCGTCAGGCCATCTTCTGGGCGGCCTCGCCACCGGCGGGCTCGAAGCCCGCGGCCTTGGCCTCCTCGACGGTGGAGAACCAGACCTCGGCGGTGGTCTGGTCGTACCAGCGCGAGCCGGGGACGTGGTACTTCTTCGAGCTGGCGTTGCCCTTGATGGTGGCCTCGGCCGGAGCCGAGCCGTCCTCGTTGGTGGGCACGGCGCCGTCGATCTCGGCGGCGGCCTCCTGCGACTCGGCCACGGTGACCTCCTCGGTGGCGGCCGGGTCGACGGCCTCCACCGGGGTGGACTCGGCCGGCGCGGCCGGCGCGGACGCGGCGGCCTGCTCGGCCTCACGCACCACGGCCTGCTTGCCGGAGATCGGGTCCATGATCAGCTCGATCACGGCCATGGGCGCGTTGTCGCCCTGGCGGTTGCCGATCTTGGTGATGCGGGTGTAGCCGCCGTTGCGCTCGGCCATCGCCGGGCCGATCACGGTGAACAGCTCGTGCACGACCGCCTTGTTGGTGCGGTTCTTGGCGGCGATGAGACCCTGCACCTTGCGGCGGGCCGGCAGATCGCCCTTCTTGGCGAAGGTGATCAGGCGCTCGGCGTACGGGCGCAGGCGCTTGGCGCGGGTGAGCGTCGTGGTGATCGACTTGTGCTCGAACAGCTGGGCGGACATGTTCGCCAGCATGATGCGCTCGTGGGCCGGGCTGCCGCCCAGACGCGGACCCTTGGTGGGGGTAGGCATGGTGTTTCTCCTCGGGTGGGACCCTGCAGCCGGCTGCGGCGTCGGGTCGAAGATGTCAGGTGGTGCGGAATCGGCTCAGTAGTCCGAGAACGGGTCGTCGTCCATCTGGCGCGCGTGCGCCTGCGGGTCGTAGCCGGCCGGCGAGTCCTTGAAGGACAGGCCCAGCTCCTGGAGCTTCTCCTTGACCTCGTCGATGGACTTCGCGCCGAAGTTGCGGATGTCCATCAGGTCGGCCTCGGAACGGCCCACGAGCTCGCCCACGGTGTGGATGCCCTCGCGCTTGAGGCAGTTGTACGAGCGCACGGTGAGCTCGAGCTCCTCGATCGGCTGGGCCAGGTCGGCGGAGCCCTCGACGACCTCGGGCTCGTCACCCAGGTCGATGCCCTCGGCCTCGACGTTGAGCGAGCGGGCCAGGCCGAACAGCTCGACCAGGGTGGAGCCGGCAGAGGCCACCGCGTCACGCGGCAGCATGTTCTCCTTGGTCTCCACGTCCAGGATCAGACGGTCGAAGTCGGTGCGCTGCTCCACACGGGTGGCCTCGACCTTGAAGGTCACCTTGAGGACCGGGGAGTAGATGGAGTCGACCGGGATGCGGCCGATCTCCGCGTCCGCGGACTTGTTCTGGGCGGCGGTCACGTAGCCGCGACCGCGCTCGATGGTCAGCTCCATGTCGAACTTGCCCTTCGCGTTCAGGGTCGCGATGTGCAGGTCCGGGTTGTGGATCTCGACGCCGGCCGGCGCGGTGATGTCCGCGGCGGTGACGACGCCGGCCCCCTGCTTGCGCAGGTAGGCCACCACGGGCTCGTCGTTCTCCGAGGAGACGGAGAGCTTCTTGATGTTGAGGATGATCTCGGTGACATCCTCCTTGACTCCGTTGACGGTGCTGAACTCGTGCAGCACGCCGTCCACGCGGATGCTGGTCACGGCAGCACCGGGGATCGACGAGAGCAGAGTGCGGCGCAGGGAGTTGCCGAGGGTGTAGCCGAAGCCGGGCTCCAGGGGCTCGATGACGAACCGGGAACGACGGTCGGAGACGACCTCTTCGGTCAGCGTGGGGCGCTGTGCAATGAGCACGGACATTTCCTTTCGGCGAGCGTCCGCCATATGACGCACGCGGTGGGTGGAAACGAGGACGGGGTGGGGGCAGGTCCGCAGACCTGTCCGCGTCCGCCCCGGGCGGGGGCGGACGCGGACACAGCGCTCAGGTCAGACGCGGCGGCGCTTCGCCGGGCGAGCGCCGTTGTGGGCCATGGGGGTGACGTCCTGGATGGACCCCACCTCGAGGCCGGCGGCCTGCAGGGAGCGGATGGCGGTCTCGCGGCCCGAGCCCGGACCCTTCACGAAGACGTCCACCTTCTTCATGCCGTGCTCCTGCGCACGCTTGGCGGCCTGCTCGGCGGCCATCTGCGCGGCGTACGGGGTCGACTTGCGCGACCCCTTGAAGCCGACCTCGCCGGACGAGGCCCAGGAGATGACGGCACCCGTGGTGTCCGTGATGGACACGATGGTGTTGTTGAACGTGCTCTTGATGTGGGCCTGGCCCACGGTGATGTTCTTGTTGGCCTTGCGACGCGGCTTGCGGGCAGCCGATGCGCGAGTCTTGGGGGGCATGTGATTCTCCTCCGGGAAAGCTGCTGGTGCTGATGCTGCGGGCGGGGCGTCCGGACGTGGACGCGGTCACCGCCGGTGCAGGATCACTTCTTCTTGCCGGCGACCGTCTTCTTGGGGCCCTTGCGGGTACGGGCGTTGGTCTTCGTGCGCTGGCCGCGCACCGGCAGGCCGCGGCGGTGGCGCAGGCCCTCATAGGAGCCGATCTCCACCTTGCGACGGATGTCGGCGGCCACCTCGCGGCGGAGGTCGCCCTCCACCTTGTAGCTGCCCTCGATGTGGTCGCGCAGCTGCACCAGCTGCTCGTCGGAGAGGTCCTTCACGCGGATGTTCGGGTCGATGCCCGTGGCGGCGAGGGTCTCCTCAGCGCGGGTCTTGCCCACACCGTAGATGTACGTGAGTGCGATGATCACGCGCTTCTCGCGCGGAATGTCAACGCCTGCAAGACGAGCCATGTGGCCGTCCTCCTGTTCTTCTGCAGCAGGGGTCTGCACCAGAGACGTCCCGCACGACGCGGCACTGGGCCTCGCGGACCCGTCGTCGCGGCGCCGGGGAAGATCCGGCGTGCTCCGCGGCGGGCGTCCGCCGTCGTCGGTCTCCGGCCCCTGCGGCCGGAGGTGGGGGCCCTCCCCTCACGGGGTGGACCGCTGTCCCTGCTGTTCGGCCCGATGGCCGGTGGGTGGTGTGGTCAACGCGACGGCGTCGCTCCCCGGGCTCCCGGGGAGGCGATCAGCCCTGGCGCTGCTTGTGGCGCGGGTTCGAGCAGATCACCAGCACGCGGCCCTTACGGCGCACGACCTGGCACTTGTCACAAATCCGCTTCACGCTCGGCTGAACCTTCACGGCTCTTCCTCCTGCGCTCGCTTGGACGGGGGTTCTTACTTGTATCGGTACACGATCCGACCCCGGTTGAGGTCGTACGGGCTAAGCTCCACCACGACGCGATCCTCGGGGAGGATGCGGATGTAGTGCTGACGCATCTTTCCGGAGATCGTGGCGAGCACGACGTGCTCGTTCTGCAGACGGACCCGGAACATCGCGTTCGGCAATGCCTCCGACACCGTGCCCTCGACCTCGATGACACCTTCCTTCTTAGCCATGTCCTCCACAATCGTCATGCCCCGGGCACGGCCGCGGAGGGCCGGGTGACGGGGCGGGAACGGGTCTGCTCGCCGGCGCACACGAGTGCGCGCACACGAACAACGTTCGATGATACCGCATTCTCGGTCTGAGAACCAGCACAGACGACGACGGCCGCCCGGTCCGCCGGACGGGCGGGACGGACGGCCGACAGCTCGGGCCGCTCACTCCCCCGGCGGGACCGGGACCACGCCGAACCGGGCGAGCTCGGAGGCGCCGCCGTCGGGCGCGGTGAGCACCCACACACCGCCGTCGTGCCGGCAGACCGAGTGCTCCCACTGGCTGGCGCGGGCGCCGTCGAGGGTCACCACGGTCCAGTCGTCCGCGAGCACCTTCGTGTCGATGGAGCCACGCACCAGCATCGGCTCGATGGCGAGTGCCAGACCGGGGCGGATCTTGGGCCCCCGGTGGCCGGTGCGGTAGTTGAACACGTCCGGCGGCAGGTGCATGGCCGAGCCGATGCCGTGCCCCACGTACTCCTCGAGGATGCCGAGCTCCTCGCCCGGCTGCGCGGAGACGAAGTCGTCGATGGCGTCCCCGATGTCCCCGACGTGGGTGGCGGAGGCGAAGGCCGCGATGCCGACCCAGAGTGCCTCCCGCGTGATCGCCGAGAGGCGCTCGTCGGCCGGGTCCGCGGTGCCGGCCGCGGAGGAGCCCAGGATCACCGTGCGGGCCGAGTCGGCGTGCCAGCCGTCCACGATCGCGCCCCCGTCGACCTTCAGCACGTCGCCGGTCTGCAGGACCCGGTCCCCGGGGATGCCGTGCACGACCTCGTCGTTGACCGAGGTGCAGATCGAGGCCGGGAAGTCGTAGTAGCCCAGGAAGTTGGACGTGGCACCGCGCTCGGCCAGCACGCCCGCGAACACGGCGTCCAGCTCCGCGGTGGTGACGCCCGGCGCGGCCGCGGCCAGCGTGGCGTCCAACGCCTCGGACAGGACCACCCCCGCGCGCTGCATGGCCTGCAGCTGGGGGGCGGTCTTGAGCTCGAGCGAGCGGCGGCCGATCACGGGGTCAGGACTCCGCGCCCGGCTGGATCACGGGCAGGGAGCCCGTGGCGGCACGCACGGAGTACACGGCCTGCAGCAGGCGCTCGGTGACGTCGTCGATCTGCCCGGTGCCGTCCACGCGGGCGACGATGCCGCGCTCCACGTACTCCTGGATGACGGACTCGGTCTCGCGGTGGTACAGGTCCAGGCGGTGCTCGATGACCTCCTGGGTGTCGTCCGCGCGGCCCTCGATCTCGGCACGCTTGAGCAGACGCTCCACGAGCTCCTCGTCGGGCACCTCCAGCTCGACGACGGCGGACAGCGACTGGCCGGACTCGGCGAGCATGGCGTCCAGCGCCTCGACCTGGCCCTTCGTGCGCGGGTAGCCGTCCAGCAGGAAGCCGTGCTCCGCGTCGGCCTGGGCGATGCGGTCCGCGACCATGCGGTTCGTGACCTCATCGGGGACGAAGTCGCCGTTGTCGATGTACTTCTTGGCCTCGACGCCGAGCGGCGTCATCGACTTCACGTTGTGGCGGAAGATGTCACCGGTGGAGATCGGGACGATCCCCATCTTGTCGGCGATCCGGGTGGCCTGGGTGCCCTTGCCGGAACCGGGAGGGCCCATGAGCAGCATGCGGGTCATCGTGTGTTCCTCACTGTCGATACGGACGGCGTTGCGGGATCGGGTCGGGGCTCAGCGCAGCAGGCCCTCGTAGTGGCGCTGCTCCATCTGTGCGCTGACCTGCTTCACGGTCTGGAGGCCGACGCCCACCATGATGAGGATGGACGTGCCGCCGAGCGGGAAGTTCTGGCTGGTGCCGATCACCGCGAAGGCGATCAGCGGGATCATGGCCACGATACCGAGGTAGAGGGCGCCCACGAGCGTGATGCGGCTGATGACGTACTGCAGGTAACGCTCGGTGGGCCGGCCGGCGCGGACGCCGGGGATGAAGCCGCCGTAGCGCTTCATGTTGTCCGAGATCTCCACCGGGTTGAACGTGATGGACACGTAGAAGTACGTGAAGCCGATGATGAGCAGGAAGTACAGGGCCATGTACACCGGGTGGTCGCCGGGGCCGAAGTACCGGCTCAGCCACGTGATCCACGGGGCCGGCGCACTGCCGTCCTGCGGCGTGTTGAACTGGATGAGGATGCTCGGGAGCATCAGCACGGAGGAGGCGAAGATGACCGGGATGACGTTGGCCATGTTCACCTTGACCGGGATGTAGGTGCTCGACCCGCCCACGGTCCGCGAGCCGATCTGCCGCTTGGCGTACTGGACCGGGATCCGGCGCTGCGACTCCTCCACGAAGACGATGGCCAGCATGGTGAGCAGGCCGATCCCCATGACGATCGCGAACACGCGCCAGCCCTGCGTCTGGACCACCTGGCCGAGGCCGGCCGGGAAGCCCGCCGCGATGGAGGTGAAGATGAGCAGGGACATGCCGTTGCCCACGCCGTTCTCGGTGATCCGCTCGCCGAACCACATGACGATGAGACAGCCGGTGGTCAGGGCGATGACCACGAGCAGCACCGTGAGGATGGAGCCGTCGCGCAGCAGCGGCAGGCTGCATCCGAGCAGGGCCCCGGTGCGGGCCAGCGAGGCCATCGTGGTCGCCTGCAGCAGGGCGAGGGCGAGGGTCAGGTAGCGGGTGTACTGCGTCAGCGTCGCCTGGCCCTGCGGGCCCTCCTGGTGGAGCTGCTCGAAGCGCGGGATCACCACGCGCAGCAGCTGCACGATGATCGACGCCGTGATGTAGGGCATGATGCCGAGCGCGAAGACGGACACCTGCAGGAGCGCCCCGCCCGAGAACATGTTCACGAAGGAGTACAGGCCGCCCTGGGCGTTGCCCGCCGCGAGACACTGCTGCACCGCCGGGTAGTCCACCCCGGGGGCCGGTACGAAGGCGCCCATCCGGTAGACGGCGATGAGCGCGAGCGTGAAGGCGATCTTCCGCAACAGGTCAGGCGTCCGGACGATCCGGGCGATGGCCTTGAGCACGAGTCCTCCTGCGGTGGTCCTGTGGGGCGCGCGCCGGCCGCGGGGCGGGGCACGAGACGGCGGCCACACCGGGGCGGCCGCTGTGCGAGTCTACACGGACGGACCGAGGGCCCTGGTCCGGAGCGGCTGCTCCGGGCCAGGGCCCTCGGTGGATGGGTCGGCGTGTCAGAGGGTCTCGGTGGACCCGCCGGCGGCCTGGATCTTCTCCACGGCGGACGAGGAGAAGGCGTTCGCCTTCACCTGCACGGCCGAGGTGATCTCCCCCGTGCCCAGCACCTTCACGGGCTGACCGCGACGGACGAGGCCCTTGGACACGAGCGCGTCCACGGTGACCTCACCGCCCTCGGGGAAGTGCGCGGAGAGCTTGTCCAGGTTCACGACCTGGTACTCCGTGCGGAACGGGTTCTTGAAGCCGCGGAGCTTCGGCAGACGCATCTGCAGGGGCAGCTGGCCGCCCTCGAAGCCCGCACGGACCTGGTAACGGGCCTTGGTGCCCTTGGTGCCGCGACCGGCGGTCTTGCCCTTCGACGCCTCACCGCGACCCACACGGGTCTTGGCGGTCTTGGCACCGGGGGCCGGACGCAGGTCGTGGACCTTGATGGCGTCGTTGTCAGCCATTGTTGACCTCCTCCACGGACACCAGGTGCGGCACGGTGTTGACCATGCCGACCGTCACCGCGTCGGCCTTGCGGGTGACCTGGTGGCCGATCCGCTTCAGGCCCAGCGAGCGCAGGGTGTCCCGATGGTTCTGCTTGGAGCCCGTGACGCCGCGGGTCTGGGTGATGACCAGGGTGGCGTCCGAGGGCTGGATGTTCTTGCGAGTGGGCTCAAACACGGCTCACGCACCTGCCTTCGCGCTCTTCTGGGCGCGATCGTTCTCCATGGTGCGCAGCATCGCATGGGGGGCGATCTCGTCCAGGGCCTTGCCGCGGCGGGCGGCGACGGCCTGGGGCTCTTCCAGCTTCTTGAGTGCGTCCACGGTGCCGCGCACGATGTTGATCGCGTTCACGGAGCCCATGGACTTGGACAGCACGTCGTGGATGCCGGCGCACTCGAGCACGGCGCGCACCGGACCGCCGGCGATCACGCCGGTACCCGGGGAGGCCGGGCGGAGCAGCACGACGCCGGCGGCGTCCTCACCCTGCACCAGGTGCGGGATGGTGGAGCCGACGCGGGGGACGCGGAAGAAGGACTTCTTGGCCTCCTCCACGGCCTTCTGGATCGCGGCGGGGACCTCCTTCGCCTTGCCGTAGCCGACGCCGACGGTGCCGTCGCCGTCACCCACCACCACGAGGGCGGTGAAGGAGAAGCGGCGGCCGCCCTTGACGACCTTGGAGACGCGGTTGATGCCCACGACGCGCTCGAGGAACTGGTCCTTCTCGTCGTCCTGGGCGCCACGACGGTTGCGGTCGTCGCGACGGCCGCCACGACGATCGCCGTCACGGCCACCGCGGCCGCCGTCGCGACCGCCGCGGCCACCGGTGGCGCGCTCGGTGGTCTGGCTCGCCGAGCCCGACCCGGTCTCGGAGACGGTGGTCTCGGTGCTCTCGGTCACCTGAGTGTCCTTCTGGTTGATGTTCTCGGTCACAGCTGCAGCCCACCCTCTCGCGCACCGTCGGCCACGGCCGCGACGCGCCCGTGGTACTTGTTGCCGCCGCGGTCGAAGACCACGGCCTCGATGCCGGCCGCCTTGGCACGCTCGGCGACGAGCTCGCCCACGCGCTTGGCCTTGGCCGTCTTGTCGCCCTCGAGCGCACGCACGTCGGCCTCCATGGTGGAGGCGTACGCGAGCGTGCGGCTCTGCGTGTCGTCCACGACCTGCACGAACATGTGCCGTGCAGAGCGGTTGACGACGAGGCGGGGACGGACGGTGGTGCCGGAGATCCGCTTGCGCACCCGGAGGTGGCGGCGGGTGCGGGCGTTGAACTTGCCCTTGCCCTTCACCTTCAGAGTAGACATCACTTACCTGCCTTTCCGGCCTTGCGGCGGATCTGCTCGCCCGCGTAGCGCACGCCCTTGCCCTTGTACGGGTCGGGGCGGCGCAGCTTGCGGATGTTGGCGGCGGTCTCGCCGACCTGCTGCTTGTCGATACCGGCGACGGTGACCTTGTTGCCCTCCACCGTGAAGGTGATGCCCTGGGGCGCCTTCACCGGGACGGGGTGGGAGTAGCCCAGGGCGAACTCGAGGTCCTGGCCCTTGGCCTGCACGCGGTAGCCGGTGCCGACGACCTCGAGCTGCTTGGAGAAGCCGTTGGTCACGCCCTCGACCATGTTGCTGATGAGGGTGCGGGTCAGACCGTGCAGGGAGCGGGACTCACGCTCGTCGTCGGGGCGGGCCACGGTGACCTGCCCCTCCTCGAGGGTGGCCGTGATGGGCGTGGGCAGCGAGTGCTCGAGCTGGCCCTTGGGGCCCTTCACGGAGACGCGGTCGCCGTCGATGGTCACATCGACGCCGGCGGGGATGGTGATCGGGAGACGTCCGATTCGAGACATGTCAGTTCAGCCTTTCTTCCGTCTTGCCCGTCACCAGACGTAGGCGAGGACTTCTCCGCCCACGCCCTTCTTGGCGGCCTGCTGGTTCGTGAGGAGACCAGAGGAGGTGGACAGGATGGCGATGCCGAGGCCGCCCAGCACGTGGGGCAGGTTCGTGGACTTCGCGTACACGCGCAGGCCCGGCTTGGAGATGCGGCGCAGGCCGGCGATCGCACGCTCACGCTGCGGGCCGAACTTCAGGTCGATGGTCAGCTTCTTGCCGACCTCGGCCTCCTCCTCGCGCCAGTCCTGGATGTAGCCCTCGGCCTTGAGGATCTCGGCGACGCGAGTCTTCAGCTTCGAGGACGGCATGGACACGGTGTCGTGGTAGGCCGAGTTTGCGTTGCGCAGACGGGTCAGCATGTCTGCGACGGGATCGGTCATGGTCATGTGGGCTTCACGCCCTTTCTCGCCGTGGTTTCCGCCACCGGTTCACCGGTGGAGGACCTGTGGCGTGGAGGTCTTACTGGTCGGTCTTGAACGGGAAGCCCAGCGCCTTGAGCAGCGCGCGGCCCTCGTCGTCGTTCTTGGCGGTCGTCACCACGGTGATGTCCATGCCGCGCACGCGGTCGATCTTGTCCTGATCGATCTCGTGGAACACGGTCTGCTCGGACAGGCCGAAGGTGTAGTTGCCGTTGCCGTCGAACTGGCGGTCGGACAGGCCGCGGAAGTCACGGATGCGCGGCAGCGCGAGCGTGACCAGGCGGTCCAGGAACTCCCACATGCGGTCGCCACGGAGCGTGGCGTGCGTGCCGATGGGCATGCCCTCACGCAGCTTGAACTGCGCGATGGACTTGCGGGCCTTGGTGATCATCGGCTTCTGGCCGGTGATGGCGGTGAGGTCGGCGACCGCGCCGTCGATGATCTTGGAGTCCTTGGCGGCCTCCCCGACGCCCATGTTGACGACGACCTTCACGAGACCCGGCACCTGCATGACGTTCCCGTACTGGAACTGCTCCTGCAGGGCGCCGCGGATCTCGTCGCGGTACTTGGTCTTCAGACGCGGGGTGACCTTCTCGGTCTGCTGCACCTCGGTCATCACAGCTCCTTCCCCGAGGCCTTGGCGAAGCGGACCTTCACGGTCTTGCTCACGCCGTCCTTCTCGACGGTCTCGAAGCGGTAGCCCACACGGGTCGGCTTCTTGGTCTCCGGGTCCACCACGGCCACGTTCGAGATGTGGATCGGGGCCTCGACGACCTGCAGGCCGCCCTCGGTGGAACCGTTGTTGTCCTGGCCGGCGCGCAGGTGCTTGGTCACGCGGTTCACGCCCTCGACGAGCACGCGCTCATCCGCCGGGAACACGCGCAGGACCTTGCCCTGCTTGCCCTTGTCCTTGCCACTGATGACCTGGACGAGGTCGTCCTTCTTGATCTTGGCCATGAGGTCAGATCACCTCCGGGGCGAGCGACACGATCTTCATGAACTTCTTGTCACGCAGCTCGCGACCCACGGGGCCGAAGATGCGCGTGCCACGGGGCTCGCCGTCGGTCTTCAGGATGACCGCCGCGTTCTCGTCGAACTTGATGTACGAGCCGTCGGGACGGCGGGACTGCTTGCGGGTGCGGACCACCACGGCCTTGACGACGTCGCCCTTCTTGACGTTGCCGCCGGGGATGGCGTCCTTCACGGTGGCGACGATGGTGTCGCCGATGCCTGCGTAGCGGCGTCCGGAACCGCCGAGAACACGGATGGTCAGGATTTCCTTCGCACCGGTGTTGTCGGCGACCTTGAGCCGCGACTCCTGCTGGATCACTTGTCTCTCCTAGCGTCGCGCCGGTTCTCCCCCACGATGGGCGAGCCTTGCGGAACGGTTGAACGGGCATCCCGGGACGCTTACCCCTCCCCCGAGGCGGGCCGCCCGCCGTCGTCCCCCGGCGACGCGTGTTCAGACAGCGTCGGGGAGGTCGAGAGCGGAGGGGCGCGCAGGGCAGGGCCGAGGCGGATCCGGGATCGGCGTGCGCGGCCCTCGGCACACAGGATGGATGGTCCTGCCAACGAGAGGGCGCACGAATATCAGAGTCTAACGCACAAGGCCGCCCCGTGCCAGTGCACGGGGCGGCCCTCTGCGTCGCCGGCCCTCAGGGGGCCGGGTCGATCACTTGGCGCGCTCGACGATCTCCACCAGACGCCACCGCTTGGAGGCGGACAGCGGGCGGGTCTCGGCGAGGCGGACGCGGTCGCCCACGCCGGCGGTGTTGTCCTCGTCGTGCGCCTTCACGCGCTTCGAGGTCTTCAGCACCTTGCCGTAGAGCGAGTGCTTCTTGCGGTCCTCGACCTCGACGACGATGGTCTTGTCCATCTTGTCGGAGACGACGATGCCACGGAGGGCCTTGCGGTAGCCGCGCTCCTCGGAGACGGCCGGGGTCTGCTCGGTCACTTGGCAGCCTCCTCGTTCTTCTCGGCCTGCGCCTCGGCGGCGACATCGCCGCGGATGCCCAGCTCGCGCTCGCGCAGGATCGTGTAGATGCGCGCGATGTCACGCTTGACGGCCTTCAGCCGGCTGGCGTTGTCCAGCTGACCGGTGGCGGCCTGGAAGCGCAGGTTGAACAGCTCCTCCTTGGAGGACTTCAGGGCCTCCAGCAGGCGGGCGTTGTCCATCCCGTCCAGGGACTCGACGTTCAGATCCTTGGTGCCGATCGCCATGGGATCACTCACCACCCTCTCGACGGATGATACGGGCCTTCAGCGGCAGCTTGTGGATGGCCAGGCGGAGCGCCTCGCGGGCGACGTCCTCCGTGACACCCGACAGCTCGAAGAGCACGCGTCCGGGCTTGACGTTGGCGACCCACCACTCCGGCGAGCCCTTGCCGGAGCCCATGCGGGTCTCGGCGGGCTTCTTGGTGAGCGGACGGTCCGGGTAGATGTTGATCCAGACCTTGCCGCCACGCTTGATGTAGCGGGTCATGGCGATACGGGCGGCCTCGATCTGACGGTTGGTCACATAGGCCGGCGTGAGCGCCTGGATGCCCCACTCGCCGAACGTCACGGTGGTGCCGCCCTTGGCGGCGCCGGAACGCTTGGGGTGGTGCTGCTTGCGGTGCTTGACGCGACGGGGGATCAGCATCAGGCGTTGCCTCCTTCAGCGGGAGCGGCGGCCGGGGTCTCGGCGCCGGCGCCGGCGTTCTCCTGGCGGGGAGCACGCTCGGCGCGATCGTTGCGACGACGACGCTCACCGCCGCCGCGGCGCTCGCCGCCACGGCCACGGCCGGAGGGCTGCGCGGCCTCCTTGGCCGCGAGCTCCTTGGCGGTCAGGTCGCCCTTGTAGATCCAGACCTTCACGCCGATGCGGCCGAAGGTGGTCTTGGCCTCGAACTTGCCGAAGTCGATGTTCGCGCGGAGGGTGTGCAGCGGCACGCGACCCTCGCGGTAGAACTCCGAGCGGCTCATCTCGGCGCCGCCGAGGCGGCCGGAGCACTGGATGCGGATGCCCTGCGCGCCGGCGCGCATGGCGGACTGGATCGCCTTCTTCATCGCGCGGCGGAACGCCACGCGCGAGGCGAGCTGCTCGGCCACACCCTGCGCCACCAGCTGGGCATCGGTCTCGGGGTTCTTGACCTCGAGGATGTTCAGCTGGATCTGCTTGCCGGTGAGCTTCTCGAGCTCACCGCGGATGCGGTCGGCCTCGGCGCCGCGGCGGCCGATCACGATGCCCGGACGCGCGGTGTGGATGTCCACGCGCACGCGGTCACGGGTGCGCTCGATCTCCACCTTGGAGATGCCGGCGCGCTCCATGCCGGTGGTCATCAGCTCGCGGATCTTGACGTCCTCCTTGAGGAAGTCAGCGTAGCGCTGGCCCTCCTTGTGGGAGTCCGCGAACCAGTGCGAGACGTGGTCGGTGGTGATGCCGAGGCGGAACCCGTTGGGGTTGATCTTCTGGCCCATTGTCAGTTCCCACCCTTCTCGTCCTTGGACGCGACGACCACGGTCACGTGGCTCGTGCGCTTGTTGATGCGGTACGCGCGGCCCTGAGCACGGGGCTGGAACCGCTTCATGGTCGGGCCCTCGTCCACGAAGGCCTCGGTGATGTAGAGGGCGTCCTCGTCGAAGGCCTGGCCCTCGCGGTCCGCCTTGACGCGGGCGTTCGCCACCGCGGAGGCCACCAGCTTGTACACCGGCTCCGAAGCGCCCTGCTGGGCGAACTTCAGGATGGCCAGTGCTTCGGTGGCCTGCTTGCCACGGACCAGGTCGACGACGCGCCGGGCCTTCATCGGCGTCACGCGCAGGTGGCGCGCAATTGCCTTGGCTTCCATTGCTTCTCTCTTTCGATTCTCGAGAAGGTCAAGCGTGCTGTGCCCTCAGGCTCAGCGGCGCTTGCCCTTCTTGTCGTCCTTCACGTGGCCGCGGTAGGTCCGGGTCGGGGCGAACTCGCCCAGCTTGTGACCCACCATGGACTCGGTGACGAACACCGGGACGTGCTTGCGTCCGTCGTGGACCGCGATGGTGTGACCCAGCATGTCCGGGATGATCATCGACCGGCGGGACCAGGTCTTGATGACGTTCTTGCTGCCCTTCTCGTTCTCGGCCAGAACCTTCAGGTAGAGGTGCTGATCGACGAAGGGGCCCTTCTTCAGGCTGCGAGGCATGTCTTCCCTGCTCCCTTATCGCTTGTTCTTGCCGGTACGACGGCGACGCACGATGAGCTTGTCGCTTTCCTTGTTCGGACGACGCGTGCGGCCCTCGGGCTTGCCGTTCCGGTTGACGGGGTGACGACCGCCGGAGGTCTTGCCCTCGCCACCGCCGTGCGGGTGGTCGACCGGGTTCATGACGACGCCGCGGACGGTCGGGCGGACGCCCTTCCAGCGCATGCGGCCGGCCTTGCCCCAGTTGATGTTCGACTGCTCGGCGTTGCCGACCTCGCCGATCGTGGCGCGGCAGCGCACGTCGACGTTGCGGATCTCACCGGAGGGCAGGCGCAGCTGGGCGTACTTGCCCTCGCGGGCGACCAGCTGCACGGACGCGCCGGCGGAGCGGGCCATCTTGGCGCCGCCGCCGGGGCGCAGCTCCACCGCGTGGATGGTGGTGCCCACGGGGATGTTGCGCATCGGCAGGTTGTTGCCGGGCTTGATGTCGGCGTTCGGGCCGGCCTCGACCACGTCGCCCTGCTTCAGCTTGGCCGGGGCCAGGATGTAGCGCTTGGCGCCGTCCGCGTAGTGCAGCAGCGCGATGCGGGCGGTGCGGTTCGGGTCGTACTCGATGTGCGCGACGGTGGCGGGCACGCCGTCCTTGTCGTGGCGACGGAAGTCGACCAGGCGGTACTGGCGCTTGTGGCCGCCGCCCTTGTGACGGGTGGTGATGCGACCGGTGTTGTTGCGGCCGCCGGTCTTGTGCAGCGGACGGAGAAGGGACTTCTCCGGCGTGGACCGGGTGATCTCTGCGAAGTCGGCCACGGACGAGCCACGCAGGCCCGGGGTGGTCGGCTTGTACTTACGGATAGCCATGTGTCAGTTCCTCGATTAAGTGGTCTCCGCACGCCGATCAGGCGAGCGGACCTCCGAAGATGTCGATGGTCCCGTCCTTGAGCGTGACGATGGCACGCTTGGTGGACTTGCGCTGGCCCCACCCGAAGCGGGTGCGACGGCGCTTGCCGGAACGGTTCAGGGTGTTGACCGAGGCCACGTCGACGTTGAAGATGCGCTCCACCGCCTGCTTGATCTCGGACTTGTTGGAGCGCGGGTCGACCAGGAAGGTGTACTTGCCCTCGTCGATCAGACCGTAGCTCTTCTCCGACACGACGGGAGCGATGATCACGTCGCGGGGATCCTTGTTGATGGAGCCGCTCACTGGGCATCCTCCTTCTTGGCGCCGGAAGCCTGGGCCACGTACGCCTCGTAGGCCGCCTGGGTGAACACGACGTCGTCGGAGACGAGCACGTCGTAGGTGTTCAGCTGGTCGGCGTACAGGGTGTGGACCGCGGGCAGGTTGCGGGCGGACAGGGCGGCGACGTCGTCGGCCCGGTCGATCACCAGCAGCACGTTCTTGCGGCCGGTGTTCAGGGACGCGAGGCCCGCCTTGGCGGCCTTGGTGGACGGGGTGGTCCCGGACACGAGGGCCTCGATGACGTGGACGCGGCCGTTGCGGGCGCGGTCCGACAGGGCACCGCGCAGGGCGGCGGCCTTCATCTTCTTGGGGGTGCGCTGCGAGTAGTCACGCGGGGTCGGGCCGTGGACGACGCCACCACCGGTCATGTGCGGGGCGCGGATGGAGCCCTGACGTGCGCGGCCGGTGCCCTTCTGCTTGAACGGCTTGCGACCGGCACCGGACACCTCGCCGCGGCGCTTCGTCTTGTGCGTGCCCTGACGGGCGGCGGCGAGCTGGGCGACGACGACCTGGTGCATGAGCGGCACGTTGGACTGCACGTCGAAGAGCTCGGCGGGCAGATCGACCTGGACGGTCTTCACGGAGTTCTCAGCCATGGTCTCAGGCTCCCTTCACGGCGCTGCGGACGAGCACGACCTGGCCCTTGGAGCCGGGCACCGCGCCCTTGATCAGCAGGAGGTTGTTCTCCACGTCGATGCCGTGGAGGGTCAGGTTCATGGTGGTCTGGCGCACGGCGCCCATGCGACCGGGCATGCGCTGGCCCTTGAACACGCGGCCGGGGGTGGACGCGCCGCCCACGGAGCCGGGCTTGCGGTGGTTCTTGTGCTGGCCGTGCGAGGCGCCCACACCGGCGAAGCCGTGGCGCTTCATGGCGCCGGCGAAGCCCTTGCCCTTGGTGGTGCCCACGACGTCGACCTTCTGGCCGGCCTCGAAGACCTCCACGGTCACGTCCTGGCCGAGCGAGTACTCGGCGGCGTCGGCGGTGCGCAGCTCGACGAGGTGGCGACGCGGGGTCACGCCGGCCTTCTCGAAGTGACCGGCCAGGGGCTTGGTCACGCGGCGGGGATCGATCTGGCCGTAGGCGATCTGCACGGCGGTGTAGCCGTCGGTCTCCTCGGAGCGCAGCTGGGTGACGACGTTCGGGTCTGCCTTGACCACGGTCACAGGGATGAGCTTGTTGTCCTCATCCCAGACCTGGGTCATGCCGAGCTTCGTGCCCAGCAGGCCCTTGATGTTCTGGGTGTTGGTCATAGTCTCTCAGCACCTCCCTCTCAGAGCTTGATCTCGATGTTGACGTCCGCGGGCAGGTCCAGTCGCATGAGCGAGTCGACGGCCTTCGGGGTCGGGTCGATGATGTCGATGAGCCGCTTGTGGGTGCGCATCTCGAAATGCTCGCGGCTGTCCTTGTACTTGTGGGGAGAACGGATAACGCAGTACACGTTCTTCTCCGTCGGCAGCGGCACGGGGCCGACCACCGTCGCGCCTGCGCGCGTGACCGTGTCAACGATCTTGCGGGCCGAGACGTCGATGACCTCGTGGTCGTACGACTTCAGCCGGATGCGGATCTTCTGTCCCGCCATGGCGTCACGCCTCTCTCGTCGGGTGTGCTGTTCCTGTCCCTGTGCGGCGGATCGTGCCCGCCTTCTTGTCCTCCACCCGCGCGGGGCGAATCCGGTCGGACCGGGTTCCTCGCCGCCGCCGGACTCCGGTCCACGCGGTCGGGCGTGTCGCATTCCTGGGAGGGCACACGCCTGTGGCGGGTCGGAGTGGTGACGTCACATCTGGGCCGAGCTGCCGCCGCGAGACACACGACGACAGCGCAATGGCGCTTGAGCAACCGAATCAGTATAGACAGAAGCGGGCCCAGTCCGCCAATCGGCGGGCCGGGCCCGGCGGTCCCCCGGGCTCAGCGGCCCCACTCGGTGGGCGGGCCGGCATTGAGTAGCAGGGTGAAGACGACGGCGACCACGGCGACCGCCAGGAGCGCGCTGACCACCGGATGGCGCAGCACCACGACGAGAAGCCGTTCGAGGGGCCCCCGCTCCCCCGGCGCGCGGTCCACGACCTGCCACCGCGACGCCGGCTCGCCGCGCCGCCGCTGGGCCCGCTCGAACGGGACCGTCATGAACGGGACGATCGTCGAACCGAGGCCGAGGAGTCCGCGGGCCACGGGCCACCGCCCATCGATCCACACGGCGACCGTCACCACGAGGTAGCAGAGGAACACGAAGCCGTGGACGCCGCCGGCGATCGGCACCATCCGCTCCGTGACTCCGCCGTACTTGAGGCCCATGGCGATCAGCAGACCGGCCCAGGTGAACATCTCGGCCATCGCCGTGACGGCGAAGAGGCGGCGCGGGCCGGGCAGGCTCATCGCTCCAGCTCCCCGCCGCGGTTCGCGCGCCGGATGCGCCGGGCACGGTCGATCTCGGGACGGAAGGTCCGCAGCGCCCAGCGCACGGCCACGACGGCCACGGCGAGCACCACGATGAGGATGAGCAGTTCAGGCATGCTCCCCAGCCTAGCCGCCGCCGCCGCGCCGTCGTCGGACACGGCGACGCCCCCGCCTCCGGGGGACCCGGAGACGGGGGCGTCGCGCGTCAGCGGCTCAACGGAGCCACGAGACGGGATGCGTCAGATCACTTGGTGATCTTGGTGACGCGGCCGGAGCCCACGGTGCGGCCACCCTCGCGGATGGCGAAGCCGAGGCCCTCCTCCATGGCGATCGGCTGGATGAGCTCGACCGACATCTCGGTGGTGTCGCCGGGCATGACCATCTCGGTGCCCTCGGGCAGCGTGATGACGCCGGTGACGTCGGTGGTGCGGAAGTAGAACTGCGGGCGGTAGTTCGAGTAGAACGGGTTGTGACGGCCACCCTCGTCCTTGGACAGGATGTAGACGTTCGCCTCGAAGTTGGTGTGCGGGGTGATGGAGCCCGGCTCCACCACGACCTGGCCGCGCTCCACGTCGTCGCGCTTCAGGCCGCGCAGCAGCAGACCGCAGTTCTCGCCGGCCCAGGCCTCGTCGAGCTGCTTGTGGAACATCTCGATGCCGGTGACGGTGGTCTTCTGCACGTCGCGGATGCCGACGATCTCGACCTCGGAGTTGATCTTCAGGGTGCCGCGCTCGGCGCGACCGGTCACCACGGTGCCACGACCGGTGATGGTGAAGACGTCCTCGATCGGCATCAGGAACGGCTTGTCCTTGTCGCGGACCGGGTCCGGGATGAACTCGTCCACGGCCTCCATGAGGTCCTCGACGGACTTGACCCACTGGGGGTCGCCCTCGAGGGCCTTCAGACCGGAGGTGCGGATGACCGGGGCCTCGTCGCCGTCGAAGTCCTGGGAGGACAGCAGCTCGCGGACCTCCATCTCGACGAGCTCGAGGAGCTCCTCGTCCTCGACCATGTCCGACTTGTTCAGGGCCACGAGCAGGGCCGGCACGCCGACCTGGCGGGCCAGGAGCACGTGCTCACGGGTCTGGGCCATCGGGCCGTCGGTGGCGGCGACCACGAGGATCGCGCCGTCCATCTGAGCGGCGCCGGTGATCATGTTCTTGATGTAGTCGGCGTGACCGGGGGCGTCCACGTGGGCGTAGTGACGCTTCTCGGTCTGGTACTCCACGTGGGAGATGTTGATGGTGATGCCGCGCTGACGCTCCTCGGGGGCGGAGTCGATCGTCGCGAAGTCACGGGCCTCGTTCAGGTCCGGGTACTTGTCGTACAGGACCTTCGAGATGGCGGCGGTCAGCGTGGTCTTGCCGTGGTCAACGTGGCCGATGGTGCCGATGTTGACGTGCGGCTTCGTCCGCTCGAACTTTGCCTTTGCCACTAGTTCCTCCTAAGAACTGGTTCATCGTCAAGAAGACTGCTCAGCCGCCTGCGACGTGCTGACAACTTGACTGAGTCTACTCGGATGGTGCGGGGTTGGGGAAATCCCGGCCTCACGAGGGCCAGTCCGGTTCCAGGCCGTCGGGACCGCCGGAAGCGGACCGGACCTGACCCGTCCTGATCGCGGACCGCCGCGCCGGGGAGGGCGGTCCGGTCGCCCCGGGCCGGCCGCGGCTGCGGCGGCCGACCCGGGGCAGGTCGTTCAGAGCAGGTGACCTGCGGTCACTCGCCCTGGGACTTCTGGATGATCTCGTCCGCCACGGCCTTGGGGACCTCGGCGTAGGAGTGGAAGGTCATCGAGTACACCGCGCGGCCCTGCGTCTTGGAGCGCAGGTCGCCGATGTAGCCGAACATCTCCGACAGCGGCACGAGGGCGTTGACCACCTTCACGCCGGTGGCGTCCTCCATGGACTGGATCTGGCCGCGGCGGGAGTTCAGGTCGCCGATGACGTCGCCCATGAACTCCTCGGGGGTGCGGACCTCCACGGCCATCAGCGGCTCGAGGATGATCGGGTTGGCCTTGCGGACACCCTCCTTGAAGGCCTGGGAGCCGGCGATCTTGAACGCCATCTCCGAGGAGTCGACGTCGTGGTACGCGCCGTCGAGCAGGGTGGCCTTCACGCCGACCATCGGGTAGCCGGCCAGCACGCCGAACTGCATGGCGTCCTGGATGCCCGCGTCCACCGAGGGGATGTACTCGCGGGGCACGCGACCGCCGGTGACGGCGTTCTCGAACTCGTAGACCTCGCCCTCGGCGGTGTCCAGGGGCTCGAAGGACAGCTGCACCTTGGCGAACTGGCCGGAGCCGCCGGTCTGCTTCTTGTGCGTGTAGTCGACCTTGTCGACCTTGCGCTTGATGGTCTCGCGGTACGCGACCTGGGGCTTGCCCACGTTGGCCTCGACCTTGAACTCGCGCTTCATACGGTCCACGAACACGTCCAGGTGGAGCTCGCCCATGCCGCCGATCTCGGTCTGGCCGGTCTCCTCGTTGAGGTTCACGCGGAACGTGGGGTCCTCGGCGACGAGCTTCTGGATGGCGGTGGAGAGCTTCTCCTGGTCACCCTTGGTCTTCGGCTCGATGGCCACGGAGATCACGGGCTCCGGGAAGGTCATCGACTCGAGGATGATCGGGTTCGCGGGATCGCACAGGGTGTCGCCCGTGGTGGTGTCCTTGAGGCCGATCACGGCGTAGATGTGGCCGGCGACCACCTCGTCCACCGGGTTCTCCTTGTTGGCGTGCATCTGGAACAGCTTGCCGATGCGCTCCTTCTTGCCCTTGGTGGCGTTGAGGATCTGCGCACCGGACTCCAGGCGGCCGGAGTACACGCGGATGAAGGTCAGCGTGCCGAAGAAGGGGTGCGTGGCGATCTTGAAGGCGAGCGCCGAGAACGGGGCCTCCTTCGACGCCTCGCGCTCCAGCACCTCCTCCTCGTCGTTCACGGCGTGGCCCTTGACGGAGCCGGCGTCCAGCGGGTTCGGCAGGTAGGCGACCACGGCGTCCAGCATCGGCTGCACGCCACGGTTCTTGAACGCGGAGCCGCAGAACACCGGGTAGGCCTCGGCGTTCACGGTCAGCTGGCGCACGCCGGCCTGGATCTCCTCGACGGTGAGCTCCTCGCCCTCGAGGTACTTCTCCATGAGCTCCTCGGAGGTCTCGGCGACGGCCTCGACGAGCTCGTTGCGGTACTCCTCGGCCTTCTCCTGGAGCTCGGCGGGGATCTCGCGGGTCTCATAGGAGGCGCCCATGGTGACGTCGCCCTTGGCGTCACCCGGCCACACGAAGGCCTTCATGGAGAGCAGGTCGACGACGCCCACGAAGTCGTTCTCGGCGCCGATCGGCAGCTGCATCACGAGCGGACGCGCGCCGAGGCGCTTCACGATGGTGTCGACGGTGAAGTAGAAGTCCGCGCCCAGCTTGTCCATCTTGTTGACGAAGCAGATGCGCGGGACGTTGTACTTGTCCGCCTGGCGCCACACGGTCTCCGACTGGGGCTCCACGCCCTCCTTGCCGTCGAACACGGCGACGGCGCCGTCGAGCACGCGCAGCGAGCGCTCCACCTCGACCGTGAAGTCCACGTGGCCGGGGGTGTCGATGATGTTGATCTGGTGGTCGTTCCAGAAGCAGGTCACCGCGGCGGAGGTGATGGTGATGCCGCGCTCCTTCTCCTGCTCCATCCAGTCCGTCGTCGCGCCGCCGTCGTGGGTCTCGCCCAGCTTGTGGTTGACACCCGTGTAGAACAGGATGCGCTCGGTGGTGGTGGTCTTGCCGGCATCGATGTGGGCCATGATGCCGATGTTGCGGACCTTGTGCAGGTCGGTCAGCACGTCCTGTGCCACGGTGTCTCCCTTGGTCGGGTGGAATGGGGGGGCTCGTGAGGTGGATGCGGTGGGTGGCCCGTCCGAGAGGACGCACCTGCGGCCCGAGGCGCGGATCGCGCGCCCCGGGCCACACGGATCACCAGCGGTAGTGGGCGAAGGCCTTGTTGGCCTCGGCCATCTTGTGGGTGTCCTCGCGACGCTTCACGGCGCCGCCCAGGCCGTTCGAGGCGTCCAGGATCTCGTTCATCAGACGCTCGGTCATGGTCTTCTCACGGCGGGCCTTGGAGAAGCCGACCAGCCAGCGCAGGGCCAGGGCCGTGGAGCGGCCCGGCTTGACCTCGACGGGCACCTGGTAGGTGGCGCCGCCGACGCGGCGGGAGCGCACCTCGAGGGCCGGCTTGATGTTGTCCATGGCCTTCTTGAGGGTGGCCACGGGATCGGCGCCGTTCTTGGCACGGGCGCCCTCGAGCGCGCCGTACACGATGCGCTCGGCGGTGGACTTCTTGCCGTCGACGAGCACCTTGTTGATCAGCTGCGTGACCAGCGGGGAGCCGTAGACGGGATCGACGACGAGGGGGCGCTTCGGCGCAGGACCCTTACGAGGCATTACTTCTTCTCCTTCTTGGCGCCGTAGCGGGAGCGGGCCTGGCCGCGGTTCTTCACGCCCTGGGTGTCGAGGGCGCCGCGCACGATCTTGTAGCGCACGCCGGGCAGGTCCTTCACACGACCGCCGCGGACGAGCACGATCGAATGCTCCTGCAGGTTGTGGCCCTCGCCGGGGATGTAGGCCGTGACCTCGATGCCGCCGTTCAGGCGCACACGGGCGACCTTGCGCAGCGCCGAGTTCGGCTTCTTGGGCGTGGTGGTGTACACACGGGTGCACACGCCACGACGCATGGGGTTCCCCTGCAGGGCAGGGGCCTTCGTATTGACGACCTTGGGTGAGCGGCCCTTGCGGACCAGCTGCTGAATCGTAGGCACTCTTCAGCCTTCCTGTGTTTCGGTGATCGCTGACGTGATCGACCGGCGCCCGGGGCGCCGGCTGCTCGTTCCTCTGCTCTGCCTCTCCCTGTGGGGGCTCGCAACGAGCAGACGTCCGCAGGCGTGCAAAAGTGTGGCATCTGCCGCGCAATGACCCCGCGACCCGGACAGCGTCCAATTTGCCACACGAAAAACAATCCTTGACAGCATAGCACGCCCCGGCGCCGTCGACGAGCCGGCCCCGCACGCCAAGGGGCCCGCCGCTCCCCCGCGTGAGCGGCGGAACGGCGGGCCCCCTGGGGGACGGGGATCAGGCGCGGAAGTCGCCCCCGCGGTCGTAGTCGTCCAACGAGACGGCGTGGAAGTCGTTCTCGCCGAGCGACTGGTCCAGACCCGGGTAGTCGAAGTCCGCGAAGCCGGCCGGCGAGGCGAACAGGTTGGCCTTCGCCTCCTCCGTCGGCTCCACGACGGTCTTCGTGTAGCGGTCCAGGCCCGTGCCGGCCGGGATCAGCTTGCCGATGATCACGTTCTCCTTCAGGCCCAGCAGCGGGTCGGACTTGCCCTCCATGGCCGCCTGCGTCAGGACGCGGGTCGTCTCCTGGAAGGACGCGGCCGACAGCCACGAGTCCGTGGCCAGCGAGGCCTTCGTGATGCCCATCAGCTCGTCGCGGCCGGAGGCCGGCTGGCGGCCCTCAGCGACGGCGGCGCGGTTGGCGGCCACGAAGCGCGCCCGGTCCGTGAGCTCGCCCGGCAGCAGGTCGGTGTCACCGGACTCGATGACGGTGATGCGACGCAGCATCTGCCGGACGATGACCTCCACGTGCTTGTCGTGGATGCCCACGCCCTGGGACTGGTACACGTTCTGCACCTCGTCCACGAGGAACCGCTGCGCGGCCCGCGGGCCGAGCACGCGCAGGACCTGCTTCGGGTCCACGGCGCCGGCCACGAGCTGCGTGCCCACCGGCACGTGCTCGCCGTCGGCCACGAGGATGCGCGCACGGCGCAGCACCGGGTAGGCGATCTCCTCGGAGCCGTCGTCCGGCGTGAGCAGCAGGCGCACGGACGCCTCGGTGTCCTCGATGGTCACGCGGCCGGCGACCTCGGAGATCGGGGCCACGCCCTTCGGGGTGCGGGCCTCGAAGAGCTCCTGGATGCGGGGCAGACCCTGCGTGATGTCGTCGGCCGAGGCCACACCGCCGGTGTGGAACGTGCGCATGGTGAGCTGGGTGCCCGGCTCACCGATCGACTGGGCCGCGATGATGCCGACGGCCTCGCCGATGTCCACCAGCTGGCCGGTGGCCATGGAGCGGCCGTAGCACTTCGCGCAGGTGCCCACGGCGGACTCGCAGGTCAGGACCGAGCGGACCTTGATCTCCGTGACGCCGGCGGCCACCAGCTCGCCGATCAGCACGTCGCCCACGTCCGCACCGGCCGAGGCCAGCACCGTGCCGTCCTCGCCCGTGACGTCCTGGGCCAGCGTGCGGGCGAAGGCCGAGTTCTCGACCTGCTCGTGGGCCACCAGCTCGCCGTCGGCGTTCGGGGCGGCGATCGTGACGGACAGGCCGCGCTCGGTGCCGCAGTCGTCCTCGCGGACGATGACGTCCTGGGACACATCGACGAGACGACGGGTCAGGTAGCCCGAGTTCGCGGTCTTCAGCGCGGTGTCCGCGAGGCCCTTGCGGGCGCCGTGGGTGGCGGAGAAGTACTCGAGCACGGACAGGCCCTCGCGGTACGAGGACTTGATCGGACGCGGGATGATCTCACCCTTCGGGTTGGCCACGAGGCCGCGGATGCCCGCGATCTGGCGCACCTGGAGCCAGTTGCCTCGCGCACCGGAGGACACCATGCGGTTGATGGTGTTGAGCTCCGGCAGGCCGTCCTTCATGGCCGCGGCGACCTCGTCGGTGGCCTTGTTCCAGATGTCGATCAGCTCGGAGCGACGCTCGTCGTCCGCGATCAGGCCCTTGTCGTACTGCTGCTGCACGCGCTGGGCCTGCTCCTCGTAGCCCTCCATGATGGCGGCCTTGTCGAAGTCGGAGGTGATGTCCGAGATCGCCACGGTCACACCCGACCAGGTGCCCCAGTGGAAGCCGGCGTCCTTGAGGTTGTCCAGCGTCTGCGCGGTGACGACCATCGGGTAGCGCTCGGCCAGGTCGTTGACCAGCTGACCGAGGGTGCCCTTGGTCGCCTGCTTGTCCAGCCACGGGTAGTCGTCCGGCAGCAGCTCGTTGAACAGCACCTTGCCCAGGGTGGTCTCGATGAGGGCGATCTCGCCCTCGGACCAGCCCTCGGGGGCCGGCACGTCCGCCGACGGCACGAAGCCCTCGACGCCGATCCGCGCGGGCGCGTTCAGGTGCAGGTCGCCGCCGTCGAACGCCATGATGGCCTCGCCGACGGTCGCGTACAGGTTGCCCGCGCCGACCTCGTCCGGACGCACCGTGGTGAGGTGGTTCAGTCCGATGATCATGTCCTGGGCCGGCACGGCGACCGCACGGCCGTCCGAGGGCTTCAGGATGTTGTGGCTCGAGAGCATGAGCAGGCGCGCCTCGGCCTGGGCCTCCGGCGACAGGGGCAGGTGGACCGCCATCTGGTCGCCGTCGAAGTCCGCGTTGAACGCGGAGCAGACCAGCGGGTGCAGCTGCAGGGCCTTGCCTTCCACGAGCTGCGGCTCGAAGGCCTGGATGCCCAGACGGTGCAGGGTGGGGGCGCGGTTCAGCAGGACCGGGTGCTCGGTGATGACCTCCTCGAGCACGTCCCAGACCTGCGGACGGAAGCGCTCCACCATGCGCTTGGCGGACTTGATGTTCTGCGCGTGGTTCAGGTCCACGAGACGCTTCATCACGAACGGCTTGAACAGCTCCAGCGCCATCTGCTTCGGCAGGCCGCACTGGTGCAGCTTGAGCTGGGGACCCACCACGATGACCGAGCGGCCCGAGTAGTCCACGCGCTTGCCGAGCAGGTTCTGACGGAACCGGCCCTGCTTGCCCTTGAGCATGTCGGAGAGTGACTTGAGCGGGCGGTTGCCCGGGCCGGTCACCGGCCGGCCGCGGCGGCCGTTGTCGAACAGCGAGTCCACGGCCTCCTGCAGCATGCGCTTCTCGTTGTTGACGATGATCTCGGGCGCGCCGAGGTCGAGCAGCCGCTTCAGGCGGTTGTTGCGGTTGATCACGCGACGGTACAGGTCGTTGAGGTCGGAGGTCGCGAAGCGGCCGCCGTCCAGCTGCACCATCGGACGCAGCTCCGGCGGGATCACCGGGACGGCGTCCAGGACCATGCCCTCGGGCGAGTTGTCCGTGGTCAGGAACGCGTTGACGACCTTCAGGCGCTTCAGGGCGCGGGTCTTGCGCTGGCCCTTGCCCGTCTTGATGGTCTCACGCAGCATCTCGGACTCGGCCTCGAGGTCGAAGGTCTGCAGGCGACGCTGGATCGCCTCCGCGCCCATCGAGCCCTCGAAGTACTGGCCGTACTTGTCCCGCATGGCGCGGTACAGACCCTCGTCGCCCTCGAGGTCGGCGACCTTGAGGTTCTTGAAGCGGTCCCAGACCTGCTCCTTGCGGTCCAGGTCCGCGTCCGCGCGCTTGCGGATCTGCGCCATGGTCTTGTCCGCGGCGTCGCGGGCCTTCTTCTTCTCGGCGGCCTTGGCGCCCTCGGACTCCAGCTTGGCCAGGTCCTTCTCGAGGTCGGCGGCCACCGCGGCGATGTCGGAGTCACGCTGGTCGGCCAGGACACGGGTCTCCTGGTCGTACTCGGCCTGGAGGTTGGCCAGGTCGCGGTGCCGGGCCTCCTCGTCCACCGAGGTGATCATGTACGCCGCGAAGTAGATGACCTTCTCGAGGTCCTTCGGCGCCAGGTCCAGCAGGTAGCCCAGGCGCGAGGGCACGCCCTTGAAGTACCAGATGTGGGTGACCGGCGCGGCCAGCTCGATGTGGCCCATGCGGTCGCGGCGCACCTTCGAGCGGGTCACCTCGACGCCGCAGCGCTCGCAGATGATGCCCTTGAAGCGCACGCGCTTGTACTTGCCGCACGCGCACTCCCAGTCACGGGTGGGGCCGAAGATCTTCTCGCAGAAGAGTCCGTCCTTCTCCGGCTTCAGGGTGCGGTAGTTGATGGTCTCCGGCTTCTTGACCTCGCCGTAGGACCAGCGGCGGATGTCCTCCGCCGTGGCCAGGCCGATGCGCATCAGGCCGAAAGAGTTGTCAGTGGACATGCTGTTCACGCTCATGCTCCGGTGAACTCCCTTGGTTCAGTGGTTCTCAGGTGACGTCTTGTGGATGCGGGATCGGGCCCGGCTCAGACTTCCTCCACCGAGCTGGGCTCGGCGTGGGAGAGGTCGATGCCCAGCTCCTCGGCGGCGCGGTAGACCTCGTCCTCCGCGTCGCGCATCTCGATGGCCTGGCCGTCGGCGGAGAGGACCTCCACGTTCAGGCAGAGGGACTGCATCTCCTTGATGAGCACCTTGAAGGACTCGGGAACACCCGGCTCCGGGATGTTCTCGCCCTTGACGATGGCCTCGTAGACCTTCACGCGGCCGTGGATGTCGTCGGACTTGATGGTCAGCAGCTCCTGGAGGGTGAACGCCGCGCCGTACGCCTCGAGCGCCCACACCTCCATCTCGCCGAAGCGCTGGCCGCCGAACTGGGCCTTACCGCCCAGCGGCTGCTGCGTGATCATCGAGTACGGGCCCGTGGAACGGGCGTGGATCTTGTCGTCCACCAGGTGGTGCAGCTTGAGCATGTACATGTAGCCCACGGACACCGGGTCCGGGAACGGCTCGCCGGTGCGGCCGTCGAACAGCTGCGCCTTGCCGCTGTCGCTCATGAGACGGTCGCCGTCGCGGGTCACGTTCACGTGGCCGAGCAGGCCCGTGATCTCGTACGCCTCGGCGCCGTCGAACACCGGGGTGGCCACGTTGACCGGACCGGACTGCCGCGGGAAGTTCGGCAGGTCCTTGATCCACTCCGGCTCGCCCTGGATGTCCCAGCCGCGCGAGGCGGCCCAGCCCAGGTGCAGCTCCATGACCTGGCCGAGGTTCATGCGGCCGGGGACGCCGAGCGGGTTCAGCACGATGTCCACCGGGGTGCCGTCCGCCAGGAACGGCATGTCCTCGAGCGGCAGGATCTTCGAGATGACGCCCTTGTTGCCGTGGCGGCCGGCCATCTTGTCGCCGTCGGTGATCTTGCGCTTCTGCGCCACGTAGACGCGCACCAGCTGGTTCACGCCCGGGGGCAGGTCGTCGTCCTCGTCGCGGTCGAAGATGCGCACGCCGATGACGGTGCCGGACTCGCCGTGCGGCACCTTCAGGGACGTGTCGCGGACCTCGCGGGACTTCTCGCCGAAGATCGCGCGCAGCAGGCGCTCCTCCGGGGTCAGCTCGGTCTCGCCCTTCGGGGTCACGCGGCCGACCAGGATGTCGCCGGCCTCCACCTCGGCGCCGATGTGGATGATGCCGCGCTCGTCGAGCTGCGAGAGCACCTCCTCGGACACGTTGGGGATGTCGCGCGTGATCTCCTCGGCGCCCAGCTTGGTGTCGCGGGCGTCGACCTCGTGCTCCTCGATGTGGATCGAGGTGAGGACGTCCTCCGAGACCATGCGCTGGGACAGGATGATCGCGTCCTCGTAGTTCAGGCCCTCCCAGGGCATGAACGCGACGAGGAGGTTCTTGCCGAGCGCGAGCTCGCCGTTGTCCGTGGCGGGACCGTCGGCGATGATGCTCAGCGGCTCCACCCGCTCGCCCTCGGAGACGCGCACCCGCTGGTTGTAGGCGTTGCCCTGGTTCGAGCGGGCGAACTTCATGATCGGGTAGTGCGTGGTGGTGCCGTCGTCGTTCATGACGGTCACCAGGTCCGCGGCCACCTCGGTCACGACGCCGCCCTGGGTGGCCGTCACGGAGTCGCCCGCGTCCACGGCCACGTACTTCTCCATGCCGGTGCCCACGTAGGGGGCCTCGGAGCGGAGCAGCGGCACGGCCTGACGCTGCATGTTCGCGCCCATGAGCGCGCGGTTGGCGTCGTCGTGCTCGAGGAACGGGATCAGGGCGGTGGCCGCCGACACCATCTGGCGCGGGGACACGTCCATGTAGTCGATCTCGTCCACGGTCGAGAGCACGGGCTCGCCGTCGCCGCCGCGCTGGCGGCAGAGCACGAACTCCTCCTCGAACCGGCCGTCCTCATCCACCGGGGCGTTCGCCTGGGCGATCTGGAAGGCCAGCTCGTCGTCGGCGGTCAGGTAGTCCACGGTGTCCGTGACCCGGCCGTCGACCACGCGGCGGTACGGGGTCTCGATGAAGCCGAAGGAGTTGATCCGGCCGAAGGTCGCCAGCGACCCGATGAGGCCGATGTTCGGGCCTTCCGGGGTCTCGATGGGGCACATGCGGCCGTAGTGCGACGGGTGGACGTCACGGACCTCCATGCCGGCACGGTCGCGGGACAGGCCGCCCGGGCCGAGCGCGGACAGGCGACGCTTGTGCGTCAGGCCGGCCAGCGGGTTGTTCTGGTCCATGAACTGGGACAGCTGCGAGGTGCCGAAGAACTCCTTGATCGCCGCCACCACGGGGCGGATGTTGATCAGGGTCTGCGGGGTGATCGCCTCGACGTCCTGGGTGGTCATGCGCTCGCGCACGACGCGCTCCATGCGGGACAGGCCGGTGCGGATCTGGTTCTCGATCAGCTCGCCCACCGCACGGATGCGACGGTTGCCGAAGTGGTCGATGTCGTCGATCTCCACGCGCACATCCACCGGCTCGCCGTCGCGCGTGCCCTTGATGACGGTCTCGCCGGCGTGCAGCGCGGCGATGAAGTGCACCATCTGGACGATGTCGTCCTCGGTGAGCACAGACGCGTTGGGGTCGCCGAGGTGCACGTCCACGCCGAGCTTGCGGTTGAGCTTGTAGCGGCCCACCTTGGCGAGGTCGTAGCGCTTCGGGGTGAAGTACAGGTTGTTCAGCAGCGTCTGCGCGGCGTCGACGGCGGCCGGCTCGCCCGGGCGCAGCTTGCGGTAGATGTCGAGCAGGGCCTCGTCCTGGTCCGCGGTGCCGTCCTTCTCGAGGGTGGCGCGGATGGAGTCGTAGTGGCCGAACTCCTCCAGGATGCGGGACTCGGTCCAGCCCATGGCCTTGAGCAGCACCGTCACGGGCTGCTTGCGCTTGCGGTCGAGGCGGACGCCGACCTGGTCACGCTTGTCCACCTCGAGCTCGAACCAGGCGCCGCGCGAGGGGATGATCTTCGCGGAGAAGATCTCCTTGTCCGAGGTCTTGTCCGGGGTGCGCTCGAAGTAGGCGCCCGGGGAGCGGACCAGCTGGGAGACGACGACGCGCTCGGTGCCGTTGATGATGAACGTGCCGTTGCGGGTCATCAGCGGGAAGTCGCCCATGAAGACGGTCTGCTGCTTGATCTCGCCGGTCGTGTTGTTCATGAACTCGGCCTTGACGTACAGCGGGGCGGAGAAGGTCGCGTCGCGATCCTTGCACTCCTCCTCCGTCATCTTCGCGTCGGCGAACTCGGGCTCGGCGAAGGACAGGGACATGGTGCCCTGGAAGTCCTCGATCGGGGAGATCTCCTCGAAGATGTCCGTCAGTCCCGAGGTGACGGGCACGGAGTGGTCGTCGGCGGCCAGGGCGGCGTCCACGCGCGCGGCCCACCGCTCATTGCCGATCAGGCGGTCGAACGACTCGGTCTGCAGCGCCAGCAGGTCCGGCACGTCCAGCGGCTCGGAGATCTTGGCGAAGGAGACGCGTCCGGCGGAGGCGCCGGATCGCGGGGAGACGGTAGCGGTTTCGTTGGAGGTGCTCGAGGCGACCACGTAGGATCCTTCCACAGGCCTTCTGGGTTCCGTTCGCTCCCCTGCCGCGAGACGGCGGCGCCGGCCCACCGCTATATGAAGGCCGTGCGGAACCGTGCGGGCCACGGCGGGACGCGAGGTCCTGCGGGCGGCACGGAACAGGGGAGATGCAAAGATCCATCCTATCCGCGCCCGTCGCCCCTGTCCAGCCGGGGGTGCGTGACCCGGGACGCCACGAGGCCCCCGGTCCGCAGCGCGGGTCCGGGGGCCTCGTGAGGAGGCGTGATGCGGCTCAGGCCGCGATCATCACTTGAGGGTGACGGTGGCGCCGGCGCCCTCGAGCTGCTCCTTGGCCTTCTCGGCGGTCTCCTTGTTGACGCCCTCGAGGATGGGCTTGGGAGCGCCGTCCACCAGGTCCTTGGCCTCCTTCAGGCCGAGGGAGGTGAGGGCGCGCACCTCCTTGATGACGCCGATCTTCTTGTCGCCGGCGGCCTCGAGGACGACGTCGAACTCGTCCTTCTCCTCGGCGGCGGCGGCCTCGGCACCGCCGGCGGCACCGCCGGCGGCGGCCACGGCCACGGGGGCGGCGGCGGTGACGTCGAACTTCTCCTCGAACGCCTTGATGAACTCGGACAGCTCGATGAGGGTCAGCTCCTCGAACGCGGCGAGCAGCTCTTCGGTGGTCAGCTTGGCCATGATGGCTCCTTTACGGGTACGTCTTGACTACGTGTGAAGTGGTGGGCCGTGCAGCCCGGGGCGGACTGCTCAGGCAGCCTCGCCCTGCGCGGCGCGCAGCGCCTCGACCGTGCGGACGGTCTTGGACAGCGGCGCCTGGAACAGGGCGGCAGCCTTGGACATGCTGCCCTTCATCGCGCCGGCGAACTTGGCCAGCAGCACCTCGCGGGACTCGAGGTCCGCGAGCTTCTTGATGCCGGCCTCGTCCAGGGGCTGGCCATCCATGTAGCCGCCCTTGAGCACGAGCTTCTCGTGATCCTTGGCAAAGTCACGCAGGGCCTTCGCGACGTTGACCGGGTCCCCGGTCACGAACGCGATCGCGGTGGGACCGGACAGGTGAGCCTCGAGGCCCTCCAGACCGGCGTCCTTGGCCGCGATCTCGGCCAGCGTGTTCTTCGCCACGGCGTAGGTCGCGTCCTGACGGATGGAGTCGCGCAGCTGCTTGAGCTCCGTCACCGTCAGGCCACGGTATTCCGTCAGAACAGCGGCGCTGGACTCACGGAACAGGTCCGTGAGCTCAGCCACCGCCGACTCCTTCGCGGACGTCGCCATGGCACTCCTCTCGATGATGCGTGGGAACCGCCACCCCGAGACGAGAAAGCGCCCCGTGCAGATGCACGGGGCGCAGCAGGAGCATCGACGCGGCCGGACCCGGAGGGTCGACGTGCGGATGCGAGCGTGGCTCACGTTCACCTGCGCGGGCCGTCTCCGTCAGGGAGATCCTTCGGTGGGCTCTGCCCGGAGGCAGGGCACCACGACCGGCGGTCTTCGGTAGGCACCAGCGTACACGTCCGGGGCGGGCCCGCAAAATCGACCCGGGACGACGCCGGCCGGTCGTCCCCGCTGCGGGGACGACCGGCCGACGTCGTGGGCCCCGATCACCGGGGCCGCGTGGCTCAGAGCTCGGAGGAGTCCACCGAGGTCACGTTCGGGTCCATGGGCACGCCCGGGCCGAAGGTGGTGGCCACGGTGGCCTTGGAGATGTAGCGGCCCTTGGAGGAGGACGGCTTCAGACGCAGGACCTCCTCGAGGGCTGCGGCGTAGTTCTCCACCAGGGCCTTGGCCTCGAAGGAGGTCTTGCCGATGATGAAGTGCAGGTTGGAGTGCTTGTCGACGCGGAAGTCGATCTTGCCGCCCTTGATGTCGGCCACGGCCTTGGCCACGTCCGGGGTCACGGTGCCGGTCTTGGGGTTCGGCATCAGGTTGCGGGGGCCGAGCACCTTGCCCAGACGGCCGACCTTGCCCATGAGCTCCGGGGAGGCCACGGCGGCGTCGAAGTCCACCCAGCCCTCGGAGATCCGGGCGATCAGGTCGTCGTCGCCCACGACGTCCGCGCCGGCGGCGCGGGCGGCCTCGGCGCGGTCACCGGTGGCGAACACGACGACGCGGGCGGTCTTGCCGGTGCCGTGGGGCAGGCTCACGGAGCCGCGGACCATCTGGTCGGCCTTGCGGGGGTCGACCGAGAGGCGGAGGGCCACCTCCACGGTGGCGTCGGTCTTGGAGGGGTTGGTCTCCTTGGCGAGGCGGATCGCCTCCACCGGCGAGTACAGATCCTCGCCGATCGCGGCCTTGGCCGCCTTGTATGCCTTGCTGCGCTGTGCCATCTGCGTTCTTCTCCTTGTGCAGTCGTGGTCTGCGGACCGCGCTCGGCCCTGCCACTGGAAGGGGGTGGGGGTGGGCGTCAGCCCTCGACGGTGATGCCCATCGAGCGGGCGGTGCCCGCGATGATCTTGGCGGCGGCCTGGACGTCGTTGGCGTTCAGGTCCTCCATCTTGGTCTGGGCGATCTCCTCGCACTGGGCCTGGGTCAGCGTGCCGACCTTGGCCGTGTGCGGGGTGGCGGAGCCCTTGGCGACGCCGGCGGCCTTCTTGATGAGCTCGGCGGCCGGCGGGGTCTTGGTCACGAAGGTGAACGAGCGGTCCTCGTACACGGTGATCTCGACCGGGACCACGTTGCCGCGCTGCGACTCGGTGGCGGCGTTGTACGCCTTGCAGAACTCCATGATGTTCACGCCGTGCTGGCCCAGGGCGGGGCCGATGGGCGGGGCCGGGTTGGCGGCGCCGGCCTGGATCTGAAGCTTGATCAGACCGGTGACCTTCTTCTTGGGAGCCATGAGTGGATCCTTCTCTCACTGGGGGACCCTCGGCGCAGGAGCGCACCGGGGGCGGTGGCCGCCGTGGCGCGGCGGCCGGTGCCGCGTCCGGGCCGGCAGGCGGCCGGCCCGGTGCGGAAGCGTCGGGTGTCCTCAGATGGCCTTGGTCACCTGGTTGAAGGACAGCGTCACGGGGGTCTCGCGCTCGAAGATCGAGACGAGCACCACGAGCTGCTGGGCCTCCGGCTTGATCTCGGAGATCGTGGCCGGGAGGGTCTCGAACGGGCCGTCGTTGACGGTGACCGACTCGCCGACCTCGAAGTCCACGTGGATCGCGGGGGCGGCGGGCGCGCCGGACTCGGCCGCGGCGGGGACGGCCAGGCCGGCCTTCTCGGCGGCGCGGGCGGCCTCCTGGATCACGGACGGGGCGAGCATGTCGTACACCTCGTCCAGGCTGAGCGGCTGCGGGTGGTGGGCGTCGTTGCCCACGAAGCCCGTGACGCCCGGGGTGTGCCGTACGACGCCCCACGAGGCGTCGTCGAGGTCCATGCGGACGAGCACGTAGCCCGGGATGCGCACGCGCGAGACGATCTTGCGCGTGGTGTTCTTGATCTCCACGACCTCCTCCATGGGGACCTCGATCTCGTAGATCGAGTCCTCCATGTCCTGGGTCAGGATGCGGGCCTCGAGGTTCGTCTTCACGCGCTTCTCGTAGCCGGCGTAGGTGTGGACGACGTACCAGTCGCCGGGCTGGCGGCGCAGGCGGGTGCGCAGCTCCTCGGCGGGGTCCACGGCGGGCTCGTCGTCGGACTGCTCCTCGACGGGGGTCGGTGCGTCCTCGCCCTCGGCGACGGCCAGGTCGGCCTCCTGCACGGTGGCCTCGGCGGTCTCGTCACCGCTGCCGGCGACCTCGTCCAGGGCGTCCTCGACGGGCGTGCCGGCGTCCTGCGCGGTCTCGGCGGTCTCCTCGGCCACGGCGTCCTCCGACATCGGGACGGACTCCTCGGCGGGCTGACGATCCAGTTCCTGCTCGGACACGGTTCCTGCTTTCTGCTGACGGACGGCGGGCCCTGCCGTCGGGGAGGGCCCTCACGGGCGTGCGGGGGACGCGTCCTGCGACGTCGGGACCGTCCGCGCCGGGCTCAGAGGCCGCCGGCGCCGAACAGGAGACCCGCCACGGTGCCGAACACCCAGTCCAGCCCCATGACCAGCAGGATCATGAACGCCACGAAGGCGAGCACCACTCCGGTCGTGCGCAGCAGCTCCTCGCTCGTGGGGGTGACGACCTTGCGGAGCTCGTCCACCACCTGGCGCAGGAACAGCGCGATCCGCGCGAACAGCCCGCGACGCTGCCTGCTCGGCGTGGGGGCGGGCCCCCCGCCGTTCGCCGCCATCTCAGTCACGTGGCCTCACTCGTCGGATCGCCGAATCGCTTTCTACACGTCCGATGCCGAGCACGAGGCCCGGCATCGAGCAGGGCAGACAGGACTCGAACCTGCAACCTGCGGTTTTGGAGACCGCTGCGCTACCAATTGCGCCACTACCCTTCGAACCGACGGAGCCGACCGAACCCTCGCGGGATCGACCGCGAACGCGGTACCGGAGATCCAGGATACGCCATCGGGCGGCGGGAGTCGAACGGGCCCCGGGCAGTCAGTACCCTGGCAGGACGGAGCCCCGCTCCGCCCCGCCCTCCCCGTCGAGCTCGAAGAAGGTCCTCATGGCCGCGCCCGCCCGCCGCGTCTCCGCCCGTCTGTCCGCCATCGCGCCCTCCGCCACCCTCGCCGTCGACGCCCGCGCCAAGGAGCTCAAGGCCGCCGGGCGCCCGGTGATCGGCTTCGGCGCCGGCGAGCCCGACTTCCCCACCCCGGACTACATCGTGGAGGCCGCCGTCGCCGCGGCCCGGGACCCGAAGAACCACCGCTACTCCCCCGCCGCCGGCCTGCCCGAGCTGCGCGAGGCGATCGCGGCCAAGACGCTGCGCGACTCCGGCGTGTCCCTCGAGGCCGCCCAGGTGCTCGTGACCAACGGCGGGAAGCAGGCCGTGTACAACGCCTTCGCCGCCCTGCTGGACCCGCAGGACGAGGTGCTCGTCCCCGCCCCCTACTGGACCACCTACCCGGAGGCGATCCGCCTGGCCGGCGGCGTGCCGGTCGAGGTGTTCGCCGGCCCCGAGCAGGGCTACAAGGTCACCGTGGACCAGCTCGACGAGGCCGTCACGGACCGCACCAAGGTGCTCCTGTTCGTCTCCCCCTCCAACCCCACCGGCGCCGTGTACTCCCCCGAGGAGACGGCGGCGATCGGCCGGTGGGCACGGGAGCGGGGGCTGTGGGTGGTCACCGACGAGATCTACGAGCACCTGACCTACGACGGCATGCCGTTCACCTCGATCGTCCGCGCCGTGCCCGAGCTGGCGGAGCAGTCCGTGATCCTCAACGGCGTCGCCAAGACCTACGCCATGACGGGCTGGCGCGTCGGGTGGATGGCCGGCCCGCTGGACGTGGTCAAGGCCGCCACGAACCTGCAGTCCCACGCCACCTCGAACGTGGCCAACGTGTCGCAGCGGGCCGCGCTGGCCGCCGTCGCCGGCCCGTTGGACGCCGTGGCGGAGATGAAGACGGCGTTCGACCGCCGGCGCCGGGCCATGGTCGAAGCCATGGACGCCGTGCCGGGCTTCCACTGTCCCACCCCGCAGGGTGCGTTCTACGCGTACGTGGACGTGCGGGAGGCGCTCGGGAAGACCTACCGCGGCGGCGTCACCCCCACGACGTCGGCCGAGCTGGCCGCCTTCATCCTCGACGAGGCGGAGGTCGCCGTGGTCCCCGGCGAGGCGTTCGGCCCGTCCGGCTACCTGCGACTGTCCTACGCGCTGGGCGATGCGGACCTCGCCGAGGGCGTCGAGCGCATCCGCGCCCTGCTCAGCGCCTGAGCCGCACACCCCGCCCCTGAGCCCCGCGACGCCGCGTGCCGCGGGGCTCAGGCGTATCCGCGGCGCGCGGCCCAGCGGGTCAGCTCGTGGCGGTTGGAGAGCTGGAGCTTGCGCAGCACGGAGGACACGTGGGTCTCGACCGTGCGGTCCGAGATGAACAGCTCCGCCCCGGCCTCCCGGTAGGTGTAGCCGCGGGCAATCAGCCGCATGACCTCCCGCTCCCGTGCCGAGAGCCGGTCGAGGTCCTCGTCGGGGGCCGCAGCCCCGCTCGCCGCCGCGGCGGGGACGAGCGGGGGCGCGGGCGCCGTGCCGCGGAAGGCGTCGAGGACGAACCCGGCCAGCCGGGGCGAGAACACCGCGTCGCCGTCGGCCACGCGGACCGCCGCGTCCGCCACCTCCGCGCCGGAGGCCGTCTTGGTGATGTAGCCGCGGGCCCCCGCACGGATCACGGCGACGACGTCCTCGGCCGCATCCGAGACGGACAGGGCCAGGAACCGCTGCGCGGGTCGGCGCGCGAGGACGCGCTCGGCCACCTCCGCTCCCCCGCCGCCGGCCCCGCCGGGCAGGTGCACGTCCAGCAGCACCACATCCGGCGCCAGGTCCAGCACGGTGCGGACGGCCTCGTCCACGTCCCCGGCCTCGCCGACGGTGGCCAGTCGGTCCGGGTCCAGGTCGGCGCGCAGGCCGGAGCGGAAGATCGCGTGGTCGTCCACGATGACGGCCGTGCGCGGGGCGGGGTCGGTCATGGGTGCTCCTGTCCGGTGCGCGCTCGCGCACCCTCGGGCTCGGCCAGCGTCAGGTGGACCTCGGTGCCGCCCGGGCCGGACCGGATGCGGGCGGTCCCGCCGGCACGCTCCATGCGGCCGAGGATCGACTCCCGCACGCCGAGCCGGTCGGCCGGGACCGTGGGCAGGTCGAAGCCGGGGCCGCGGTCCCGGACGAACACCTCCGCGACGGTGCGGCCGCGGTCGTCCTCACCGGCCTCCGCGAAGACCTGCGCGTCGCCGGCGTGCCGGGCCGCGTTCTGCATGGCCTCGCGCGCCGCGGCCGCGAGCGGCTCGAGCCACGCCCCCGCGGCCCGCCCCACGGCCACGACCTCCACCCGGGCCCCGTGGGCGTCCTCGACGGCGGCGGCGTGCTGGTCGAGCGCCTCCGCCAGGGAGTGCGGGCCGCCGCGGGAGTCCAGGGCGAGGAACTGACGCAGCTCACGCTCCTGGGCGCGGGCCACCCGGGCCACCACGTCCGCGTCCTGGGCGCGCCGCTGGATGAGGGCGAGGGACTGCAGCACCGAGTCGTGCAGGTGCGCCGCGATCTCGGCGCGCTGGGCCTGCACCGCGAACGCGGTCCGCTCCGCGTCGCGTCGGCGCAGCCAGGCCAGGGCGTAGGGCATGGCCACCAGCGCCGCGCCGGCGAGCATCGCGACGGCGGCCAGCAGAGCCCGCCACAGCTCGCCCGAGCTCACGGCGCCCAGGACGATGGCCAGCACCGCCAGCAGCACGAGGGCCGTGCCGAGCACGAGGCGGACCAGTCGTCCGCTCCGCCCGGCCCGGGGCCCGCCCGCCAGGTCGAGCTGCATCCAGGCCAGGCCGAGGCCGATCACGAGGACGGCCACCGGGCCCACGAGCGCCCAGTCGACGGTGAGGCCGAGGCCGTCCGCGACGGTCAGCACGCCCACGCCGAGCACCACGGCGGCCAGCAGCACCGGCCAGCCGCCCTCGCGCACCCGCTCGAGCACCTCGGGGGCGCGACCACGCAGGGTGGGGGCGTCGGCGGCGGGGGCGCCGTCCGGACCCTCCTCCGGCATGAGCAGCCAGAGCCACACGTACAGGGCCAGGCCCGCGCCGCCCAGCAGGCTCAGCAGCGCCAGGGCCGCGCGGACGCGGCCGGCGGGCATCCCGAGGTGCCGGGCGAGCCCCGCGGCGACGCCGGACACCGGACGGTCGGCCCCGTGCCGCATCAACGGCGGACGCGGGGCCGGCGCGGGCGCGGACGGGGTGGGCATGCCCCCATCCTGCCGTGTCGGACGGGGCGGCACATCCGGGGAGGATTCCGGGAGTTCCCGGATGGGCGGGGGCCGCAGGCGGACGAGGATGGAGACATGACGAGCACACACGACCCGTTCACCGGCCCCGGCCCCCACGTCGCCCCCGACGGAGCCGCCTCGGGCGAGACCGGCCCCGACGGACTGGACGCCCTGCCGGGCTGGCTGCGCCGCGCCGTCCTGAGCTGGGGCGTGCGCCGCTCGCCGGCCTCGTGGGTCGGCGGGGTGCTCGGCGGGGTGGCCGAGCGCTACCGCATCGACCCGCTGCTCGCCCGCGGCGTGTTCGTCGCCGTGTGCATGGTCTCCGCGGGCCTGGGCCTGCTGGCCTACGCGGCCGCCTGGGCCGTGCTCCCCGACGCCGACGGACGCGTGCAGTTCGGCCGCCTGCGCCGCAGGGAGTGGCAGGACGCCACCGTGGCCATCGGCGTGATCGGGGCGATCGGCGCCCTCAACCTGCTGCTCGGCGCCGGGTTCACCCTCATCGCCCCGGCCGTGGGCGGCCCCGGCTCCCTCCTGGGCCTGGGCGCGCTGGCCGTGCTCGTCTGGTGGCTCGTGACCCGCTGGGACGGCCGGGCGCAGGCCCGCGTGGCCCCGGGCCGGGTCCCCGACGCCGACCAGCCCGCCCACGCCGTGCCGCGCCCGGCCTGGTACGTCGGCGGAGGTCCGCGCGAGCGGGCGGCCGAGGTCACCGACCCGCACGGCTTCCGCCCCGAGTGGATCGACCCCGCGACCGGCACCTGGCGCGACCACGTCCACTCCCGCGAGCGGCGAGCCGCGACGCGCCTGGCCGAGGAGGCCCCCCGGGCGGCCACCGCCCCGACCGGCTCGGGGTCCGCAGCCACGGCCGCGAAGCCGCGCCTCGGGCCGATCGCGCAGGCCGCCACCTACGCCGGGGCCGTCCTCGCCGCGCTCGCCGCCCTCGGGATCAGCCTGCTGCTCGGCGTCGGTCCGACCCCCACGCTGCTGGCGGTGCCCATGCTCGTCGCCGCGCTCGCGGTGATCGCCCCCGTCCTGCTGGGCGCTCTGCTCAGCGGCCGTCGTCCCGGCACCCTCGGCCCGGCGAGCGGCATCCTCGTGGGTGCGACGGCCCTCCAGGTCGCCGTCCTCGTGGCCCTCGGCTGACCCGCCGCCCGTCGCCCGTCCCCTGACGCGACGCGGCGGGCACGCCTAGGGTGGTGCCGACCCCCACGAGAACGCCCGAGAGGACCCCCATGCGCGTCGGAATGCTCACCTCCGGAGGCGACTGCCCCGGCCTCAACGCCGTCATCCGCTCCGCCGTCCTGCACGGCATCAAGTCGTACGACATGGAGATGGTGGGCATCCGCAACGGGTGGTCCGGCCTGATCGAGAAGGACGTCGAGGACCTGCCCCGCTCCCGCGTGCGCGGCCTGGCCCGCACCGGCGGCACCATCCTCGGCACCTCCCGCACGCACCCCTACAACGCGGAGGGCGGCGGCCCGGAGAACATGCTCCGCAACCTGCGCGAGCTGGACATCGACGCCGTCATCGCCATCGGCGGCGAGGGCACCCTGGCCGGCGCGAACCGCCTGGCCGCGGACGGGCTGCCGATCGTGGGCGTGCCCAAGACGATCGACAACGACCTGCAGGGCACCGACTACACGTTCGGCTTCGACACGGCCGTGCAGATCGCCACGGACGCCATGGACCGGCTGCGCACCACGGGCGAGTCCCACCACCGCTGCATGGTCGCCGAGGTCATGGGCCGCCACGTCGGCTGGATCGCCCTGCACTCGGGCATGGCCGCCGGCGCCCACGCGATCCTCATCCCCGAGGTCCGCACCCCGATGTCCCAGGTCGCCGAGTGGGTGCAGCAGGTCCACGACCGCGGTCGCTCCCCGCTGGTCGTGGTGGCGGAGGGCTTCGTCCCCGAGGGCCACGACGACCCGCTGGCCGAGGCCGGCGTCGAGGCGTCCGGCCGGCCGCGTCTGGGCGGCATCGGCGAGTGGGTGACCCGCGAGATCGAGGAGATGACGGGCATCGAGACGCGCAGCACCATCCTGGGCCACATCCAGCGCGGCGGCGCCCCCACCGCCACGGACCGCGTGCTCTCCACGCGCTTCGGCATGGGCGCCGTCGACCTCGTCGCGCAGCGCCGCTGGGGACAGATGGTGGCGGCCAACGGCACGGAGATCATCTCCATCCCCATGAGCGCCGCCCTCAAGGGCCTCAAGAAGGTGCCGGTCTCGCGCTACGACGAGGCGAAGATCCTGTTCGGCCGGTGAGACCCGACCACCCCGCCGTCGGCGTGCTGGCCCTCGGGCTGGCGCGTCGGCTCGGCCTGCCCGACACCGCGCTGCTGCCCGGCGACGCCCCGGCGGCGGGCGCCGAGCCGCGCCGCATCGAGGTGGTCCGGCCGGATGGGGCCGAGGCGGAGGTGCTGGCCCTGCCCTGGGCCACCGTCGTGGCGGGGCCGGCGTGGTTCACGCGTGCCTGCCGCGGCGTGCCCGCCGAGGCGCTGGGCGTGGAGTCGGCCCTGCTGCGGACGGCGGTGCGGGCCGCCGCCGGGGAGGCGGTGCGCTCGCGTGGCGAGTTCACGCTCTACGCGACCGAGGAACCGCCGCCGGTCGACCCCTCGCGCACCGTCGCCGTGTCCGACGACCCCGCCCACGTCCACGCCGTGGTCGCGCAGGCCCCCGCAGACGACATGGCCGAGGCGGGTGTCCCCTCCTGGGAGTCCTCGGTCGCGCTCGTTCCCGACGACGGCGCGGGACGGGCGATCGAAGCCGCGGTGGCGGCGGCGGGGCATCGCGTGACGGGCGGCGTGCTGGCCTCGCTGGGCACCCTCACCCCACCGCGGCTGCGCGGTCGTGGGCTCGGCCGCTACGCGGTGGCCGTGGCGATGGACCGGGCGGCGCTGGAGGGGCTGCTGCCGTTCGCCGAGGTGCTGGCGGGCCACACAGCCGCGCACCACGTGGCGATCGCCGTCGGGCTGGAGGCGGCGGGCACGCGGACCGTCCTCGCGCTGGACTGAGCCGGCGAGTCGGTCAGCGCAGGCGGCCCACGCCGCGCGGTCGGCCGACGACCTGCCCGGCGTCCGGGGACACGAGCGGCTCCTGGCTCGCGGCGATCCAGCCGCCCTCGGCGGCACCGTCCTCGCCGGGAGCGTCCTCGCGGACCAGCAGCTCGGCGTCCACGGGCACCGTGCGCTTGAGCAGCGCCAGGGCGACGGCGCCCGCCTCATGGTGCTGGGCCGCGGCGGTGACCGTCCCCACCGGACGGGCGGCGGCGCGGGCCTCGGGCGTGTCCTCGGCCGGCCGGAGGATCACGGGGGCACCGTGCTCGGGGAGCGCGTGGACGGAGCCGTCCAGGAGCAGGCGGGTGAGGCGGCGGGGCGGGCGGCCCAGGTTGTGCACGCGCGCCACGGTCTCCTGACCGCGGTAGCAGCCCTTCTCGAGGTGCACGGCGGTGCGCAGCAGGTCCAGCTCGTGCGGGATCGCGCGGTCGTCCACGTCGAGGGCCCGGCGGGGGCGGCCGGCCTCGATGCGCAGCGCCTCGGCCGCCGTCGTGCCCGCCAGGGACCAGCCCGCGAGCACGCCCGTGCCGAGCGCGCGGACGGTGGCCTCGAGGTCGGCCCGGGTGATGAGGTACTCGCGCCAGGACCAGTCCGCACCCGGGTGGGTCGCCGGATCCGGATCGGCCGTGTAGGCCCAGCCGCCCGCCCCGACGCGCGGCCACGGGTCCAGCCACACGGTGCGGTCCTCCCAGCCGGGCACGGGCGCGGTGGCGCCCACGACGGCGACCGCCCCGGTGTGGTCCCGCAGCGTGACGTCGTGGGAGAAGCGCATCGAGGTGAGCCACGCGGCCAGGCCCGGGCCGTCCTCGCGGTCCGTGACGAGCCAGGCCGCGGTACCGTCCTCGAGCAGGTGGGCGGCGTGCTCGATCCGCCCCTGCACGTCGAGGAAGAGGATCTCGGTGCTCGTGCCGGGGGGCAGCGTCTCGACGTGCTGCGTGCCGAGCGTGTGCAGCCAGCTCAGCCGGTCCGGGCCGGACACGGAGAGCACGGCCCGGTGGGAGAGGTCGACCAGGGCGCGGCCCCGGGCGAGGGCGCGCTGCTCTGGCAGGGGGCGACCGTAGTGCGCGGCGACGCCGGCGTCCGGGCCGCGGCCCTCGACGGCGCCGCCGGCCGGCCCCTGCGGCTCGGCCACGGCCAGGTCCAGCAGCGGGCTGCGGGAGGTCGTCACGACTGCTCCCCGCGAGCCCCGCGAGGACGCTCGGCCCCCGGAGCGAGCCGACCCTCGGCCGCGCTCGGCATGCGGTCCAGGATGGCGGAGGCGTGCGCCTCGAGCTCGGCGCCCGCGGCGTCCGCGACGTCCCAGCGCCAGAACAGCTGCCCGTTCACGAGACCGGCCATGCGGGTGGCCCGGTGGTACGGGCCGGCGGCGGAGCCACGCAGGACCGCGTCCGTGGCCAGCTGCAGCTGCGGGCCCTTGATGCGGCCGTAGTACAGCTCGGACAGCGAGCCCGGATGCGTGATGGTGGCGGTCAGGCCGAAGCCCTCGTCACCGGCGCGCAGCCGCTCGACGTCCTCGGCGGAGCGGAACGCGGGGACGATGTCCGCCGGGCGCATGCCGGGGCCGACGTCGCCGTCGCGCCGCGCCCGGTCCACCTGCCAGAAGCCGGACTCCACGGTCAGCGGACGCAGCAGCGTGCCGTCCGCCTCGCACAGCCACGACTCGGCGCGGTACTCCACGAACGGCAGACCGTGCTCGGTGAAGTCCACCCGCTGATAGAAGATCTCGGTCCCGGCGGAGCCGTCGCCGAGGCGGCCCTGGCCCTCCCAGCTGCCGATGAGCCAGGACAGGGGCGCGAGCTCGGGGGTGAGGTCGTACGGGAGTTCAGTCGCCATGGCAGATCACGGCGCGGCCCGACAGCGGGCCGCGCGTCCTCAGCGCTGGCCCTTGAAGAGGCCGCTGATGACGACCGCGGCGACGGCGGCCATGCCCAGGCCGGCCAGGACCACGAGGGCCAGGAAGAAGATCTCGAGCGCAAGAAGGGTATCCATGCGGGACATCCTACCGAGCGGGCCCGACCTGTCAGGCCAGGAAGCCCACCATGACGTGCGCCACCACGCCGGCCGCGCCCACGGGCGCCAACGCGAGGGCGTAACCCGCCCGGCGCGGGCGCAGGGTGGTGCCCACCGGCCGGTCCTCGGGTCGCGGCCGCGACGACGGCGCCGTGGCGGCGGTCAGGGACACCAGCACGGCCACCGCGAGCGCCGCGGCCGTGACGGCCGGCCGGTCCCGGGCGCCCACGCCGGCCAGCGCCGAGACGGGCCAGGCGAGCACCGTGCCGAGGGGGATGACGACGAGCGCCAGGACTCCCGGCCGGCCCTGCATCCACGGGGTGAGGCCGACGAGGGAGACCGCGGCCACCGTGACCGCCAGCGTGATGACCAGCCCGGCGACCGCAGGGGTGTCGGTCCAGCGTGAGACGGCCACCCAGCACGCCGTCACGACGGCCATGAACGCCCCGCCCATCGTGGCGACGGTGGACTCGAGGCGCAGCGGCCGGCCGGTCCCGCGCACCAGCTGGACGACGAACGAGGCCATGGTGCTCCAGGCGACGACGACGGCGAGCGGCTCGAAGAGCGTCCAGGCCCCGCTGTGGCCGTCCTCGAGCGGCGGCCACAGCAGCATGAGCAGCACCGCGATGCCCCCGGCGACGGCCAGGGTGACGCTGAGCGAGAGGCGCGCGGGCGCCCCCATCTGCCGCGGCCAGCCCCAGGCGATGACCAGGATCACGACGGCGGCGGCGAGGGCGGCGGGGACCGGGCCCAGCAACGCGGCACCGCCCAGGACGAGGGCGGCGACGGCCGCACTCAGGGCCATGGACAAGCGCATCACCTGCCCCATCCTGCCAGGTGCGCACCGGCTGGGCCCTGGGCGGGCGACGGCGGGGCGCACCTCGCGGGCCACCGTCCTCCTTCCGTAGGGTGGCCGGCATGGCCGAACACCCCACCCCCACGACCTCCGACGCCGACGGCATGCCGCGCGTCGTCACCCCGCGCCCGGAGGAGGCGAGCGCCGTCCTGGACCTGGCCGACCGTGCCGGGGCGGCGGACGGCCATCCCCCGCTCTCGGACCAGACGCGCGTGCTGCTCGCCCGCGGCGGGCAGCTCTGGTGGGGGGCCACCCGGGGCACGGACGGGGCGATCGACGGGGCGGCCGTGCTCGTGCCGGAGGGCGCGGCGGCCGTGCTCGAGCTCGTCGTCGATCCGACCGCACGCCGCACCGGACGGGGGACCGTCCTGGCCGACGCCGCGGCCGCCGCGGTCCGGGACCTGGCGCGGGAGGCGACCACGAGCGTCTGGGCCCACGGCATGCTCCCGGGGGCGGTCCGGCTCGCCCGGCGGCACGGCCTCGAGCCCGTCCGCGAGCTGCGCCGGATGCGCCTGTCGCACGCGGCGCTCGCCGCCCTGCCGGAGGTGCGGCTCGCCGACGGGGTGGCCCTGCGCGGCTTCGTCCCCGGCCAGGACGAGCAGGCCTGGCTGGACGTGAACGCCGCCGCCTTCGCGGACCACCCCGAACAGGGCAGCCTGACCCGCGCCGACCTCGACGACCGCATGGCGGAGGACTGGTTCGACGCCGACGGCCTCCTGCTCGCCGCCCGCGAGGCGGACGGGCGGCTGCTCGGCTTCCACTGGACGAAGGTGGAGCCGGATGCCGGAGCCGACGGCCCGCGCGTCGGGGAGGTGTACGCCGTGGGCGTCTCCCCCGACGCCCAGGGCCTCGGCCTCGGTCGGGCCCTGACGCTGGCGGGGCTGCACCGGATGGCGGAACAGGGAGTCGACGTCGTGGACCTGTACGTGGACGCGGACAACACGGCCGCCGTCGCGCTCTACGCGTCCCTCGGCTTCGAGCTGTTCGCCGCCGACGCCCAGTACCGCCGCCCCTGAGACCCTCGGGCGGGGGCCGGCCGGGCACATCCCGGCGGCCTCGTATCCTGGTGTGGCCGGCCCCCGCGGGGTCGGCCACGCCCCGTGCCCTGCCCCAGCAGTCGTCGCGGCCGCCGCACCCCGAGAGGAACCCGCCCCATGCCCTCGTCCCACGCCGACCGCGTCGCCCGCTGGTCCACGGAGGACCGTGTCTCGGAAGGCCCCCGCGCCGAGGTGCTGGCCGCCGGCATGCTGCCGTGGCGCCGCGTGCCCGGCGGCCTCGAGGTGATGGTGATCCACCGGCCCCGCTACGACGACTGGTCGTGGCCCAAGGGCAAGCTCGATCCGGGTGAGACCCTGCCGGAGTGCGCGGTGCGCGAGCTGCGCGAGGAGGTCGGCCTCGAGCTGCGGCCGGGCATCCCGCTGTGCGTGACGGCGTACGAGGTGCCCGGCAAGCGGGGCGCACGTCAGAGCAAGGAGGTCTGGTACTGGGCCGCCGAGGTCGACGGCCAGCGCGCCCTCCCCGACGGCGACGAGGTGGACGAGGTCCGCTGGGTCGGGCCGGACGAGGCCCGGCGGCTGCTGACGAACGACTCGGATCACGAACCGCTCGACCTGCTGCTGCGTGCCGCCTCCCGGGGGCGCCTGCGGACCGTGCCGCTGCTGGTGCTGCGCCACGCCAAGGCCAAGCCCCGCTCCTCGTGGTCCCGCGCCGAGCAGGAGCGCCCGCTGGCGGCGACGGGCCGGCGGCAGGCGCTCGCCGTCGAGGGCCTCGTGTCGGCCTGGCGGCCGGAGCGGCTGGTCTCCTCCCCGTGGCGCCGCTGCGTGGAGACGCTGGCCCCGCTCGTGAAGTCCAGCCGGCTGCCGCTGAAGACCAAGGGCGCGTTCACGGAGACCACGGCCCGGGAGAAGCCCAAGAAGACCCGCAAGGTGATGGCCGAGCTCATGGGCCGCTCCCGGCCGCTGGTCGTGTGCACGCACCGGCCGGTGCTGCCGACCCTGTTCGAGGTGGTCGAGGACGCGGCCGCCGGCCAGGCGGACCGCGTGCTGCGGGCCCTGCCGACCGAGGATCCGTGGCTGCGGCCCGGCGCTGTGCTGGTGGCGCACCGCGCGCTCGACCTCGACGGCGACGTGGTGGCCGTCGAGGTCTACGACCCCTGGGACGACTGAGCCGCCCGCGCCGGCCTCGGCCCGCACGACCGGGCCACCGTTGAGCGGGCCCGCCCCCGGCCCTAGGCTCGGGTCATGGAGAACACCGCCGCCCAGAGCCAGCCCGAGAAGATCGTCCACGAGCGCCTCACGGTGACCCGGGACCCGGACCGTCAGCGCTTCGAGCTGCGCCAGGACGGGACCTTCATCGGGTTCCTCGGCTACGACCAGGAGACCGTGCGCGGCGCGGACGGCGAGGACACCGTGGTCCTGCGCCTGCAGCACACCATCATCGACGAGCAGTTCGGCCGCCGCGGTTATGCCCGCGCCCTCGTGACCATGGTCCTGGACCGGCTGCGCGCGGAGGGTGACCGGATCGTGCCCGAGTGCTCCTACGTGGAGGACTACCTGCGCCGCTACCCCGAGTACCAGGACATGGTCTTCCACGGCTGACCGGGGGCGGGGCCCTGCCCTGCCGGTACCCGCCTCCGCCGGGCCGTCGACGACGCTCAGCGCGTCCGCTCGGATCGCTAGAGTGGGCCGGGTGAGCATCCCCACCCCCTACGAGGACCTCCTCGCCGACGTGATGGCCCACGGGGCCGTCAAGACGGACCGGACCGGCACGGGCACGCGCAGCGTGTTCGGCCGCCAGCTGCGCTTCGACCTGGCCGAGTCCTTCCCGCTGATCACGACCAAGCGCGTGCACTTCAAGTCGGTCGCGCTCGAGCTGCTGTGGTTCCTGCGCGGGGACTCGAACGTGCGGTGGCTCCAGGAGCGCGGCGTGCGGATCTGGAACGAGTGGGCGGACGAGGACGGCGAGCTCGGCCCCGTCTACGGCGTGCAGTGGCGCTCGTGGCCCACCCCGGACGGGGGCCACATCGACCAGATCGCCAAGGTCGTGGAGCAGATCCGGACGAACCCCGACTCGCGCCGGCACATCGTCACCGCGTGGAACCCCGCCGAGGTGGACGAGATGGCGTTGCCGCCGTGCCACGCGCTGTTCCAGTTCTACGTCTCCCCCGGTCAGGACGGCGCCCCCGGGCGGCTCTCATGCCAGCTCTACCAGCGCTCGGCGGACCTGTTCCTCGGCGTGCCGTTCAACATCGCCTCGTACGCGCTGCTCACGGTGATGGTCGCGCAGCAGACCGGGCTGACTCCCGGCGAGTTCGTGTGGACCGGCGGGGACGTGCACATCTACGCGAACCACGAGGAGCAGGTGCGCGAGCAGCTCTCCCGCGAGCCGTACCCGTACCCGCGGCTGCGGCTGCGGCGCACCCCCGCGTCGATCTTCGACTACGACTACGAGGACTTCGAGGTCCTCGACTACCGTCACCACCCCACCATCACGGCGCCGATCGCCGTCTGAGCCGAGGATGCGCAGCGACCCCATGAGCCGGGCCACCCGTCCCACCGAGCCCGTGATCGCCATGATCTGGGCCCAGACCCCCGAGCGCGTCATCGGTCGCGACGGCACCATGCCGTGGCACGTCCCGGAGGACCTCGCGCACTTCCGGGCCCACACGCACGGCCACCCCGTGATCATGGGCCGGCGCACGTGGGAGTCGTTCCCGGCGCGCTTCCGCCCGCTGCCCGGGCGCACGAACATCGTGGTCTCCCGCACCCTGACGGCCACCGAGGAGGCCGGCGCGGAGCTGCGGGCCGCGGGCGCCGTCGTCGTGCCGGACTTCGGGGCGGCCCTGGCCGCCGCGGCCGAGGCCGACGGCTGTGACACCGTGTGGGTGATCGGCGGGGCGACGCTCTACGAGCAGGCCCTCGACGTGGCCTCGCGCGCCGAGGTGACCGTGATCGACGCCGACGTCGACGGCGACACGCACGCCCCGCTGCTCGACGCCCGCTGGCGGCGCACCGCCGTCGAGCCCGCCCCCGACGCGTGGCTGGACTCCGCCTCCGGCCCGCGCCACCGCTTCGAACGATGGGAACGCGACTGACATGGCCCCGACCGACTCCGACCAGCGTCTGCTCTCCCCGCAGGCGGTCACGTTCCTCGCGCTCGTCGCCCTGCCCGTGCTGGCGTTCGTGTGCGCCGTGTTCGGGCTGATCCTCGTGCTGCAGGGCAAGACCATCGCCGGCCTGGTGTTCCTGCTCGTGCTGACCCAGGTGTTCGCCGTGGGCGGTCTCATCGCGTGGAACAAGCGGAAGCGCGCGCAGCAGGGCCGCTAGCCTGGAGGGCATGACTTCCGCTGCCCCCGCATCTGTGAACGCCCCCGACACGGCCGCCGTGCCCACCGTGGGCCTGGTCGGCTGGCGCGGCATGGTGGGGTCCGTCCTCCTGCAGCGCATGGTCGAGGAGGGTGACTTCGCCCGCGTCCATCCGGTCTTCTTCTCCACGTCCAACGCCGGCGGCCCCGCGCCCGTGCTCGAGGGCATGGCCGGCGACCCGGGCGTGCTCCAGGACGCGTACGACGTGGACGCGCTCACGGCCCTGCCCGTGATCCTCACCGCGCAGGGCGGGGACTACACGCAGGCCGTGTACCCGAAGCTGCGCGCCGCCGGCTGGGACGGCATCTGGATCGACGCCGCCTCCACCCTGCGCATGGCGGACACCTCCGTGATCGCGCTGGACCCCGTGAACCGCGACGTGATCGACGCCGCCCTGGCGAACGGGACGAAGGACTTCATCGGCGGCAACTGCACCGTCTCCTGCATGCTCATGGGCCTGGGGGGCCTGTTCAAGGCGGGCCTGGTCGAGTGGGGCACCGCCATGACCTATCAGGCGGCCTCCGGCGGCGGTGCCCGGCACATGCGCGAGCTGCTCACCCAGTACGCGGAGCTGGGCGGCGCGGTGCGGGCCGAGCTGGCCGATCCGGCGTCGGCGATCCTCGAGATCGACCGGAAGGTGATCGAGCTGCAGCGCGACGGCCTGGACTCGACGCAGTTCGGCGTGCCGCTGGGCGGCTCGCTGATCCCCTGGATCGACTCCGACCTGGGCGACGGCGTCTCCCGCGAGGAGCGCAAGGCCTACGACGAGACCAACAAGGTGCTCGGACTGACCGGGGCGGACCGGATCCCGTTCGACTCGCTGTGCGTGCGGATCGGCGCCATGCGCTCCCACTCGCAGGCCCTCACCCTCAAGCTCACCCAGGACGTGCCGCTGGACGAGGTCGCGCAGATCATCGCCGCGGACAACGAGTGGGTGCAGGTGGTGCCGAACACCAAGGAGGCCACGGTCACCGACCTGACCCCGATCGCCGCGACCGGCACCCTGCAAATCCCCGTCGGCCGGCTGCGCAAGCTCAACATGGGTCCCGAGTACCTCTCCGCGTTCACCGTCGGCGACCAGCTGCTGTGGGGTGCGGCCGAGCCCGTGCGCCGCATGCTGATGATCGCCACCGGCAACCTCTGAGCCGCGACGCCGGCGCCGAGGCGCCCACCCGGCCCCGCTCCGGCCCACGTTTTCGTTCGGGAAACGGCGGGTGTTCGGGCGTCGTCGTTCGGGAAACGGCGCCCGTCCCGCTGGCGGGCGCCGTTTCCCGAACGAAAACGCTCCTGGGGGCGCCGTTTCCCGAACGAAAGTGAGGGGTCAGAGGCTGGTGCCGATGATCATCGGCTCGGGGTGCAGCTCGACGCCGAAGCGTTCGCGCACGCCGTCGCGCACGGTGCGCGCGATCGTCAGGACGTCCTCGGTGGTCGCGTCGCCGCGGTTGGTCATGGCGAGGGTGTGCTTCGTGGACACCGACGCGCGGCCCCCGGCCAGGCCGGTGCCGTCGGCTCCGCGGCCGTCCGGCCCGCCCTCGCGGGGGGCGACCTCGGGCAGCCCGAAGCCCTTCGCGAAGCCCGCGCGATCGATCAGCCAGGCCGCCGAGAGCTTCACGAGCGGCGTCCCGTCCTCGGCCTCCCCGGCAGCGAACGCCGGGGCGCCCTCGGGCAGGGAAGCACGCATGGACGCGGGCACGATCGGGTTCGTGAAGTAGCTGCCCGTGGACCACGTGTCCGGGTCCGCCGGGTCGGACACCATCCCCTTGGCGGCGCGCAGGGCCAGCACCTCGCGGCGGACCACCGCGAGCGGGGCATGGGCGTCCTCCTCGACGTCGAGCGCGGCCGCCAGCTGCCCGTAGCGGACCGGCGCGGTCGGCTCGGCGTCGGAGGAGGCGCGGCGCAGCCGCAGGTCGATCGAGAGCACGATCCACCGGGGACTCGGCGCGCCGGTCTCCAGCATGGAGCGCTTGATGACGGAGTCGCGGTAGCCGAAGCGCAGGTCCGCCGGCGTCAGCTCGACGACGTCGCCCGCCTCCCGGTCCCACGCGCGCAGGGCGACGAGCACCTGCGAGACGTCCGCGCCGTAGGCGCCGACGTTCTGCACGGGCGTCGCGCCAGCCGAGCCCGGGATGCCCGAGAGCGCCTCGATCCCGCCGAGCCCGTGCGCCACGGTCCATGCGACGGCGTCGTCCCACGGGTGGCCCGCCGCGACCCGCACGACGACGGCCTCCCCCTCGTGGCCCGCGGGCCGGGCCCCGTCGCCGGCGGGCGGCGTCTCGCCCTCGCCGGGCACCGGCCCGTCCAGCAGGCGGATGCCCTCGAAGGCCAGCCGCACGACGGTGCCGGGGAAGCCGGCGTCCGCCATGAGGGTGTTGGAACCGCCGCCGAGGACGAACAGGGGCTCGCCCGCCGTGTCGGCGGCGCGCACGGCCTCGATCGCCTCGGCCTCGGTGCGCGCGGTGACCCACGCGCGCGCAGGCCCGCCGACGCGGGTGGTGGTGTGGTCCGCCAGCCGCTCGCTCACGCGCTCTCCCCCGCGGGGTCGGCCAGGCGCACCACGGCCTGCGCCTTGGTCAGCACGCGCGGCTTCGCCGCGTCCGGGTTGGTGACGTTCAGGTCGATCCGCACCGTCCCGGCGGCCTCGTCCACGACGCCGACCGTGCCGACGACCTCGAGCGTCGCGCCGGGGACGGGCGCGCCGTCGTCGTCCGTGCGCCCCGTGGTGTCCGCGACGGGCACCATGCCGGTGAAGCGGGTCTGGTAGTCGACGACGGCCCCCGGGTCGCCCGCCCAGTCCGAGACGAGCTGCACGGCCGCGCCCATGGTGAGCATCCCGTGGGCGATGACGCCGGGCAGGCCGACGTGCTCGGCGAACGTCGGGGACCAGTGGATCGGGTTGCGGTCGCCGGAGGCGCCCGCGTAGGCGACGAGGTCGGCGCGGGTGAACGTGACGGTGCGCGTGCCGACCACCTCGCCCCGGGCGAGGTCGGACAGGCGGGGGGCGGTGCTCATCAGGACTCCTCTCCCCGGACCAGCAGGGTGGACGTGACGGTGGAGACGGCCGCGCCGTCCAGATCCGCGATCTCGGTGACGGTGGTGACCATGCGGTTGCCGCCGAGGGACTTCACGGCCTCGACCCGCACGGTCGCCACGACCTCGTCCCCGGCCACCAGCGGCCGGTGGTGGACGAAGCGCTCGTCCGCGTGGACCACACGCGAGAAGTCGATCCCCAGCTCGGGATCGGCGACGACGGCGGCCTCGGCGCGCTGGGCGATGACGACGGCGAAGGTCGGTGGGGCGACCAGGTCGGCGTACCCCAGGGCCCGGGCGGCCGCGACGTCGTGGTGCGCGGGATGCTGGGCCTGCACGGCCTCGGCGAAGGCGCGGACCGCCTCCCGGCCGACCTGGAAGGGGGGCGCGGGCGGATAGCTCCGCCCGACGACGTCGGGGTTCACGCTCAACTCGGGCCTCCTGCGGGACGGTTCTCGACTGCCGTCCAGCCTAACGGCCGGGGCGCCGCTCCCCCTGCCGGCGGGCGGCCTGGCGGAAGCGCACGAGCTGGGCGGACAGGTGCACGGCGACGCCCGCGCCGAGCACGCCCAGGGCGGTGCCGGAGACGGCGAGGCGTCCGGTGGTCCCGCCGACGACCGCCAGCACGATGCCGACGAGGAACAGCGCGGAGCCGGTCAGCACGAGGGTCCGGTACAGCCGGGAGCCGTGCTCCCACGGGGAGACGAAGCCGCGGGGCGCGGTGGTGCCGCGGGCGGGCTGGCGGGCGGGGCGACGCGTGGACATGCCCGCCAGGCTACCGGGGCGACGGACGGGCCCCGGAACGCGAAAGGACCCGGCCCCTCCGAGGAGGTGACCGGGTCCGTCCGATTCCGTAGCGGCGGGGGGACTCGATCCCCCGACCTCACGATTATGAGTCGTGCGCTCTAACCAGCTGAGCTACGCCGCCACGACACGAGAACGCCCGCACTCACGGTTTTCACGCCGCGAGGGCGGGCTCTCATGTCAGAGCCCCGACCGGGAATCGATCCCGGGACCTCCATCTTACCAAGATGGCGCTCTACCACTGAGCTATCGGGGCAACGAGGTGAGACTCTACCAGGGCCCCGGGGCCCATGCAAAATCGGCCCCGGTCACGGCCTCCGGCGGGGTCCGCACCCCGGCCGGATCAGCGGCGGGCGCCCCGATCCGAGCGCTCCTGGGCGCCCCAGCGGGGCTTGCGGCCGCCGGGGCGTCCCCCGCGGTCGCCGCGGAAGCCGCGGTCGTCCCGGTCCTTGCGGAAGCCGCCACGATCCTCGCGGGAGCCGCGGTCGTCCCGGTCCTTGCGGTACCCGCCGCGCTGGCCGCCGTCGCGGTCCCCGCGGAAGCCGCCGCGCTCGCCGCGCTCGCCGCGGTCCTTGCAGAAGCCGCCGCGGCGCTCACCGCGGTCCTCGCCGTCGCGCTCGGCGCGGGTCGGGCGGCCGGTGTCCTTGCGCAGGCCGAGGCGACGGCCGTTGATCTCGGCGTTGGCCGCGGCCTCGAGCTGGGCCGAGGTCAGGTCTGCCGGCAGCTCGACGAGCGAGTGGTTGCCACGCAGGTCGATCGCGCCGATGGCCGAGGCGGGCAGGCCCACCTCGTTCGCCAGCGCGCCCACGATGTTGCCCGGCCGCACACGGTCCTGGTGGCCGACGGCGATCCAGTACGTCGCGTTGCCGGCCGCGGGCTCCCGGGCCGGGCCACGCGAGCCGCGGCCGTCGCTCGCGCCGCGCTCACGGCCGCCGTCGCGCCCACCCTCGCGACCGCCGTCGCGGTCCTTGCGGCCCCGGCCGCCGCCGGACGGGATCTCCTGTTCGCGGGCCAGCAGCGGGCGGCCGCCCTGGGCCATCATGCCCAGCGCGGCGGCCACACGCGCCGGCTCGACCTCGTGCTCGTCGACGTACGCGGCGACGATCTCACCGAACACCGCCAGCTCCTCCTCCGAGGCGCGCTCGAGGGTGCGGGTGATGCCGTCGGCGAAGCGGCGCTTGCGGGCCGCGTTGACGTCGGCGACGGAGGGCACGGCCATCTCCTCGACCTGCTGGCGGGTGGTCCGCTCGATCTGCTTGAGCAGGAAGCGCTCGCGCGGGGTCATGAAGAGCACGGCGTCGCCCTGCCGGCCGGCGCGGCCGGTGCGGCCGATGCGGTGCACGTAGGACTCCGCGTCCTGCGGAATGTCGTAGTTGACCACGAGCGAGATGCGCTCGACGTCGAGGCCGCGGGCGGCGACGTCGGTGGCCACGAGGATGTCCACGCGGCCGGCCTTCAGGTCCTCGACGGTCTTCTCGCGCTGCTTCTGGGCGATGTCACCGGAGATGGCCACGGCCTTGAACCCGGCGCGCGTGAGCTTCTGGGCGAGCTCCTCGGTGCCGGCACGGGTGCGCACGAAGGCGATCACGCCCTCGTGGTCCTCGGTCTCGAGGATGCGGGTCATGGCCTCGAGCTTGTACTGGTGGCCCACCTGCAGGTAGCGCTGGCGGATGGTGGCGGACGTCGTGGACTGGCGGGACACGGCCACCTCCTCCGGGGAGTTCAGGTACTGCGCGGAGATGCGGCGGATGGCCGGCGGCATGGTGGCCGAGAACAGCGCGGTCTGCTTCGTGTCCGGGGTGGAGGCGAGGATGCGGTCCACCTCCTCCGCGAAGCCCATGCGCAGCATCTCGTCCGCCTCGTCCAGCACGAGGGTCTGCAGGTCGGAGAGGTCCAGCGAGCCGCGCTCGAGGTGGTCGATCACGCGGCCCGGCGTGCCGACGACGACCTGCGCGCCCCGCCGCAGTCCGGCCAGCTGCGGGCCGTACGGGGAGCCGCCGTAGACCGCGAGCACGGAGACGTCGTCGAGATGCTTGGCGTAGCTGTCGAAGGCGTCGGCCACCTGGAGGGCGAGCTCGCGGGTCGGGGCGAGCGCGAGCACCTGCGGGGTGTCCGCGCGCCCGGTCACGTCCGTGGTCTCGGCGAGGCGGGACAGGGCCGGCAGCGCGAACGCGCCGGTCTTGCCGGTGCCGGTCTGGGCCAGGCCCACGACGTCGCGGCCGTCCAGCAGCAGCGGGATGGTCGCCTCCTGGATCGGCGAGGGGCGGGTGTAGCCCAGGTCCTCGACGGCGGCCAGCACGCGGGCGTCCAGGCCGAGGTCCAGGAAGGTGGGGCCGGCGGGCTCGGCCGGGGCCTCGGGGGCGGCGGGCTCGGCGGCGTCGACCTGCGGGACGGTCCCGGTGGCCTCCAGCTCCGCCCCGGCGAGCTCGGGGGCGACCTCGGCGGTGGTCTGGGGATCGAGGATGTCGGACATGGGTCCTCCTGTGGGGATGCGCGGGCGCACGCCGGAGGACGTCGGTCGCGGGTCGACGTCGTGGGGCGCAGGGGCCAGCTGGGTCAGATGATTCCGTCCACCCGGCAGCCCCCGAGGGCCACGACGTTCGTGACCCGCACACACATCTGCACAGACATCTGCAGTCCGGCGTGGCACACGCGTCCACGCTCATTCATCACAGGGGGAGAGACCGGATCCGGTCCGCCCAGTCTACGCCACCGGATCCCGGGCCGGGCTGTGCCCTCGGACACCCCGGTCGCTCACCGGCCGGGGCGATAGGCTCGGCAGGTGCCCCAGAACAGCGAAGACCGCCCCCTCGCCCGCGGGCTCGGCCGGGCCGCCGGCCGCGCCGCCCAGTCCTTCCGGGAGAATCAGCGGGCCGACGACGCACGGCTGCGCGCCGAGCGCGCCCGCCTCACCGCCGAGGACGAGGAGCGCCTGGAACGGCGCCGCGCGGACCGCGAGCGCGACCTGGTCGCGCGGGACGCGGCCGAGTCCGACGCCGGCCTCGTCCACCCGCTCCTGAAGGTCGCGCGCCTCTACTGGCTCGCGGTCACCGTGGTGCTGATCGGCATCGCGGGCGCGTTCCTCTGGAACGGGGCCCGCGCACAGGACAGCGGCGAGCCCGTCATCGATCCGCTCACCGGCATGGAGTCGGTGGGCGTGCTGGGCGGCGCGACGGGGCAGTTCACGATGGGCACCGCCGTCGCCCTGCTGGCCGCGGCGTCCCTGTGGGGCTGGATCGGTCTGCTGCGCCGCCGTCGTTCGGCGATCGGGACCCTGACGTTCATCGCCGTCCTGCTGGCCGCCCCCGCGTTCCTGCGGGCCAACGGCCTGCTGATCATCCTCGCCGTCGTGATGCTCCTGGGCGCCGCGCTCGTCTGGCTGCCGCCCGTGCGCTCGCGCGTGCGGCGCTGAGCCCGCGCGTCCCGCCCCCGCCGCCGGGCGGCGGCGCCGCTCAGTCCTCCACGGGACGGGCGGAGGCGACGACGGGCCGGGCCGTGGCGAGGTCGTACTCCATGACCTGACGGCCGCCGATCCACACGCGCAGGGCCCGCTGCATGACATCGAGCGGGTCGCCGGACCAGAGCACCAGGTCGGCATCCTTGCCCACCTCGAGGGAGCCGATGCGGTCGTCCAGCCCCAGCACGCGCGCGGGATGCAGGGTGATGGCGCGCAGGGCGGTCTCCCGGTCCAGGCCCTCCTTCACCGACAGCGCCGCCTGGTAGACGAGGAAGTCGATGGGCACCACCGGGTGGTCGGTGATGATGCTGATCTCGACGCCGGCCCGCGCCAGACGGCCCGGGTTGCGCATCGAGCGGCCCCGCAGCTCCGGCTTGGACTTGGTGGTGAACAGCGGGCCGATCAGCACCGGCACGCCGCGGGCCGCGAGCTGGTCGGCCAGCGGGTGCGCCTCGGTGCCGTGGTCCAGGACGAGGTCGTAGCCGAACTCGTCGGCCAGGCGCAGGGCGGTGGCGACTCCGTCGGTGCGGTGGCAGTGCTGGCGCCAGGGGATCGTGCGCTCCAGGACGAGGGCGAGGGCGTCGAGGTGGGGGTCGCGGGTGAAGGGCTTGTCCTCGCGCTCGGCCTCCGCGCGGCGGGCCATGTAGCCCTGCGCCCGCAGGAACGCCTCGCGGATCACGAGGGCGGTGCCCAGCCGCGTGGACGGGGTGCGGCCCTTCTCCTTGTAGACGTTCTTGGGGTTCTCGCCGAGGGCGGACTTCACGCCCGAGGGACTGCGCAGCACCATCTCGTCCACGGTGCGTCCGTGGGTGTGCAGCGCCACCGCCTGGCCGCCGATCGGGTTGCCCGAGCCGGGGTTCACGTTCACGGTGGTCACCCCGCCGGCCAGGGCGTCCTTCCAGCCCGGCTCGTTCGGGTCGACGGCGTCGATCGCCCGCACCCCGGCCATCACCGGGTCCGTCATCTCGTTGACGTCCGCGGTCGCCCCGACCTCGCCCTCGGCATGCATGCCGAGGTGGACGTGGGCGTCCACGAAGCCGGGCAGCAGCCAGCGTCCCTCGCAGTCCACGACGTCGGCGCCGTCGGGCGCCTCGACGTCGGGGCCGAGCGCGGTGATCCGGCCGTCCTCGACGAGCAGGGCGCCGTCGAACGGCTCGGCGGCGACGGGGACGACATGGGCGTTGACGAAGGCGGTGAGGGTCATGCCCGTCACACTACGCCGCCGGGTGCTCCCCACCCGTGCGCTAGACCTCTGACGGACGTCGGCGGGTCAGAGGCTGTCCAGAGCCCGCTCCAGGTCCGCCACGAGGTCCTCGGCGTCCTCGATGCCCACCGACAGGCGCAGCAGGTCGTCCGGGACGGCCAGCTCCGTGCCGGCCACGGACGCGTGGGTCATCTCCGCCGGGTAGTTCATCAGCGACTCGATGCCGCCCAGGGACTCGGCGAGCTGGAACAGGCGGGTCGACTCGGCCACGCGGCGGGCCGCCTCGGCGCCGCCGGCCAGGCGCAGCGAGACCATGCCGCCGAAACCGCGCATCTGCCGCTGCGCGAGCTCATGGCCGGGGTGGTCCGGCAGCCCCGGGTAGAGCACCTGGGAGACCGCGGCGCGGCCGGTGAGCGACTCGGCGACCGCCTGGGCGTTGGCCTGGTGACGGTCCATGCGCACCCCGAGCGTCTTGAGGCCGCGCGTGGTCAGGTACGCGTCCAGGGGTCCGTTCACGGCCCCCGCCGCGAACTGCTGGAACTTCACCTGCTCGGCGAGTGCGGCGTCCGGGATCACGAGCGCCCCGCCGATCACGTCCGAGTGGCCCCCGATGTACTTCGTGGTGGAGTGCACCACCACGTCCGCGCCGAGGGCGATCGGGGACTGCAGGTACGGCGTCGCGAAGGTGTTGTCCACCACGAGCAGGGCGCCGTGCGCGTGGGCCGCCTCGGCGACCGCGGCGACGTCGGAGATCTTCATCATCGGGTTGGACGGGGTCTCCAGCCACACCATGACCGGCCCCGCGGCGGCGGCGCGCTCGACGGCGGCGGCGACCTGCTCGGCGTCCCCCATGTCCACGACGACGTGCTCCACGCCCCACGGGGCGAGCACGCGGGAGATGAGGCGGTAGGAGCCGCCGTACACGTCGTTGCCGAGCACGATCGTCATGCCCGGCCGGCCCGCGCCCATGATCAGCGCGGTCTCCGCGGCCAGGCCGGAGGCGAACGTGAGGCCGGTGGCCCGGGGGGCGCCGGACTCGTCGACGCCGGCCTCGAGCGCGGCCAGCTGCTCCTGCAGCGCGTCCCGGGTGGGGTTGGTGCCGCGGCCGTAGTCGTAGCCGCGCCGCAGCTCGCCGACGGCCGTGGGCGCGTAGGTGCTCGAGAGGTGGATCGGCGGGACGACGGCGCCGAACACCTCGTCCAGGTGCTGGCCCGCGTGCACGGCGCGCGTGCCGAAGCCTCCCCCCTGGGGGTGGGCGGCGGCGTCTTCGGCGCCGGTGTCGGGGGTGGTGGCGTGCGGGTCCTCGTGGACGTTCTGCTCGGTCATCTCGGGAGCCTCCTCGGAGAGATCGGGTCGGGTGGGGCGGGCGCGGCCGGTGCGGCCGGCCTCAGGCGGTGACGTGGGCGAGGACGTCGTGCAGGGTGACGACGCCCTGGACGCGGCCGGCCTCGAGCACCAGCAGCACGGGGTCCTGGGCGAGGCGCCGGGCCACGGCGCGCAGCGGGGTGCGCGCCCCCAGGCAGGGCAGCACGGGGCCCATGACGTCGGCCACGGGGGTCTGCGCGGTGGCCCGCCCCTCAGCGAGGGCGTCCGCGAGCGCGGCGGAGGAGACGGTGCCGCGGACCTCGCCGATCCGCAGGTCGTGCCGGGGCTCGAGGATCACGGGCAGGGCGTCGACGCCGTACCGGTTCATGGTCGCCACGGCGTCCGCCACCGAGGTGGTCGGGGCCGCGGTGACGAGGGTGGGCACGGAGCCCGGGAACAGGTCGGCCTTCTCGGTCAGCAGCTCCCCCGCCGTCGCGGACCAGCGGTCGGCCTCGGCGGGGGCGCCCGCGCGGGTCGCCGGCTCGGCGTCGGCGTGCTCGAGCACCTCGACGGGCGTGCCGGCCCCGCCGGCGGCCCCCGTGGCGCCGTCGTCGTCCATCTGCGGGACCGCCGAGCGGGTGCGCCCGCGCGCCCACGCCGGCAGCACGGTCTCGCGGACGTCGTAGTCGAAGCCGCGCTCGTCCATCCACGGGTCGTTGAAGATCTTGGCGAGGTAGCCGCGGCCCGAGTCGGGCAGCACGATCACCATGACGTCCTCCGGGCCGAGCTCGCGGGCGGCGCGCAGGCCGGCGACGACGGCCAGGCCGGAGGAGCCGCCCACGAGCAGGCCCTCCTCGGCGGCGAGGCGGCGGGTCATGGCCAGGGCCTCGGCGTCCTCGACGGCGATGACCTCGTCCGGGACCGCGGGGTCGTAGTTGTCCACCCACATGTCCTCGCCGACGCCCTCGACGAAGTAGGGCCGGCCGGCGCCGCCGGAGTACACCGAGCCGCTGGGGTCCGCGCCGATCACGCGGACCGGACCGGACGGGCGGTCCGCCGAGACCTCCTTGAGGTAGCGGCCGGTGCCCGTGATGGTGCCGCCCGTGCCGGCGCCCATCACGACGTGGGTGACGCGGCCGGCCGTGTCCTCCCAGATCTCGGGGCCGGTGGTCTCGTAGTGGGAGGCCGGGGCGGCGGGGTTGAAGAACTGGTTGGGCTGATAGGCCCCGGGGATCTCCCGCACGAGGCGGTCGGCGACCCCGTAGTAGGACTCCTCGGACGTCGGGTCCACGGCGGTGGGCGTGACGACGAGCTCGGCGCCGTACGCGCTGAGCACGTCCCGCTTCTCCTGACCCACCTTGTCCGGGGTGACGAACACGGTGCGGTAGCCCTTGAGCTGCGAGACCAGGGCCAGCCCCACGCCCGTGTTGCCCGAGGTGGGCTCCACGACGGTGCCGCCCGGGCCGAGCAGGCCCTCGCGCTCGGCCTCCTCGATCATCTTCAGCGCGATGCGGTCCTTCACGGAGCCGCCGGGGTTCAGGTACTCGACCTTCACCAGGACGGTGGCCTCGATGCCCTCCGTCACGGAGTGCAGCTTCACGAGCGGGGTGTGCCCGATCAGCTCGAGGACGTTCTCGGCGTACTGCATGGGCTGCGCAGGGGTGGGCGCGGGGGTCTTTTCACTCACGCACCCCACGCTACGCCAGGGGCCGGACGCCGAAGGAGGGCTCCGGACACGCGGGGCAACGCCCGGCGTGCGCGCCGTCACGGCCGACGTCGTCCTGTCCGGGCCCGGGTGTACGGTGCGGGCATGACCGCCCCGGACGCCGAGCGCCGCGTGCGCGTGCCCGTCCCCGTGGACGTCGCGCTCACCCTGCGCCCCCTGCAGCGCGGTGCGGCCGACCCCACGGTCCGCGCCACACCGCAGGGCGTCTGGCTCACTCTGCGCTCCCCCGCCCCGGACGTGGCGTCGGACGGCCCGGGCCGGCCGACGTCGTTGCTGGTCTCCGGCGTCCGGGAGGCCGCAGGGGGCGGCACCGCGGTGACGGCCCGCGCGTGGGGCGCGGGCGCGAGCGCCGCCGTCGCCGGCGTGGAACGCCTGCTCGGCCTGCACGACGACGGCTGGGAAGCCTTCGACGCCCTGCTGCGGCCGGACTCCGGCGCGCCCGCGCTGCCGCCGCACGTGCGCGAGGCGCGGCGGATGCGGGCCGGGCTGCGGCTGCCGGCGGCGGGCGCGCTGTCCCGGCAGCTGCTCACCGCCGTGCTCGAGCAGAAGGTCACCCACGACCAGGCGCGGCACGGCTGGCGCACCCTCGTGCGGCTGGCCGCCCGGATCGACGACGACGGGCCCGCCCCCGGCCCGGTGCCGCCGGGGATGCTGCCGCCGCCGACCCCGGCCGCCGTCCTGCGGATCCCCTCGTGGGACTGGCATGCGCGGGCCTGGGTGCAGCCCTCCCAGTCGCGGACCATGCTGGAGGTCGCCCGGCGGGCCGCGAGCATCGACCGGCTCGGCGACGCGGTCGCCCCCGGGGACACGGCCGGGGTGGCCGCGCTGGCCCGGCGCCTGGAGTCGGTGCCCGGGATCGGGCCGTGGACCACGGCCGAGGCGCTGCAGCGCAGCCACGGGGCGGCGGACCTCGTCTCCGTGGGCGACTACCACCTGGCGCAGTACGTGGGGCAGGTCCTCACGGGACGCCGGACCGACGACGCCGGGATGCTCCGCCTGCTCGCGCCATGGGCCGGGCACCGGCAGCGGGTGGTGCGGATGATCGGGCTCTCCGGAGAGCGCAAGCAGGCGTTCGGGCCCAAGCTCGCCCCGGCCGACCACCGCGCCCACTGACGCGACGCCGGGCCGGCCGAGGCCGTGCCGGCGCGTCCGCGCGACCCCTCCGCTCCTGCACAGGCCGCTGCTCCCGGCGTGTCCTCCCCAGCCCCGGCCGGGTCCGGCCGGCCGCCCGCCCCGGGTTCCTAGCGTGGGCGATGCCGCTCCGACCGGTGCGGCGCCGCCGGGACCCTGATGAGTCCCCACCCGGGAGGAGACCGCCATGACCACCGCCTTCGAGCCCCGCCCGCACACCGCCGCCGCCCCGCGCGAACCCGACCCGCACGGCCCCGGCACGCCCGGCTCCCTGCGTCCGGGCGAGCGCGGCTCCGTGCTCATCGTGACCCGCCACCCCGACCCGGACGAGGCCATGCGGCACGCGATGGCCTGGATCACCGCCTTCGAGGAGGACTGCGGCCTCGTGCTGGACACGGACGAGACCGCGCTCTACGCCGTCGGCCGGGCGGGCGACCTGGGCGAGGCCCTGCGTCGCGGCCCCCTGGTCCACGAGGACGGCAGCCCCGCCGACACCTCCGCATTCGTGGACGCGGTGCTCACGGACGGCACGTGGCGCCTGCGCGACGCCGACCCGCGGGCGTGGTCGACCACGTACCGTGCCGCCATCCTGGGCGCCGCCCCCGAGGCGGTCTGCACCATCTGGGACGTGTTCCCGCTGCCCGCCGCCTGAGGGTGACGGCCGCCGTCAGCCCACGCTCTGGGCCTGGGCCTGGGCCTGGGCCTGGGCCTGGGCCTGGGCCTGGACGACCGTCGCGCCCTCCTCGCGCAGCTCGACCTTGCGGACCTTGCCGGAGACGGTCATGGGGAAGGCGTCGAGCACGCGGACGTGGGCCGGGATCTTGAAGTGTGCGATCCGGCCCGCGGCGAACTCGCGGACGGCGTCCACCGTGAGCGGCTCGACGCCGTCCTTCATGATCACGCAGGCCATGAGCTGCTCGCCGTACTTCTCGTCCGGCACGCCCACCACCTGGACGTCCTGGATGTCCGGGTGGGTGTAGAGGAACTCCTCCACCTCGCGCGGGGAGATGTTCTCGCCACCGCGGATCACGAGGTCCTTGATGCGGCCCTCGATGCGCACGGAGCCGTCCTCGTCCATGGAGGCGAGGTCGCCGGAGTGCATCCAGCCGTCGGCGTCCAGCACCTCGGCGGTCTTCTCGGGGGCGTCCCAGTAGCCGAGCATCACGGAGTAGCCGCGAGTGCACAGCTCGCCCGTGGCCCCGCGGGGCACGATGTCGCCGGTGACGGGGTCCACGATCTTCGTCTCCACGTGCGGCATGGTCCGGCCGACCGTCTGGGTGCGCACCTCCAGGGAGTCGTCGCGGCGGGTCATGGTGGACACGGGCGCGGTCTCCGTCATGCCGTAGCAGATGGCCACCTCGGACATGTGGAACCGGTCGATCACCTTCTTCATCACCTCGACGGGGCACGTGGAGCCGGCCATCACGCCGGTGCGCAGCGTGGACAGGTCCAACGCGTCCGCCTCAGGCCGGGCGAGCATGGCGATGAACATCGCCGGCACGCCGTACAGGCTCGTCGCACCGGTGGCGGCCACCGCCCGCAGCGCCGAGACCGGCTCGAAGCTGCGCGCCGGGATGACGGCGAGCGAGCCGTGGGAGACGGTGGCGATCACGCCGATCACCATGCCGAAGCAGTGGAAGAAGGGCACCGGGATCACCACGGTGTCCTCCTCCGTGTAGCCCAGCAGCTCACCGATGTGGAAGCCGTTGTTCAGCACGTTGCGATGCGTCAGCGTGACGCCCTTGGGGAAGCCGGTGGTGCCCGAGGTGTACTGCAGGTTCACGGGGTCCGCCGGCCGGGTGGCGGCCTCGCGCACGGCCAGGTCCTCGTCCGAGACCCGCGCGGCCCCGGCCAGGAAGTCGGCCCACGTGCCCTCGGCCACGGGATCTGCGGCGTGCCGGCCGGCCACGTCGCCGGCCTGCACGTGCGCGTAGGCGTCCTCGCCGCTCCCGGCCGGCAGCATGATCAGCTGCCGCAGGTGCGGCGCCGACTCACGGGCCACGGCGCGTGCGGTGGCGGGCGGGTCCATGCGTGCGTCCGCACAGGCCACCACCAGCCCGCGCATGTCGCACTGCTCGACCACGTAGGTCAGCTCGTGGGCGCGGTACGCCGGGTTGAGGTTCACGAGGATGACGCCGGCACGCGCCGCGCCGTAGAGCAGCGAGACCCACTCGGCGACGTTGGGGCTCCACATGCCGATCCGGTCCCCCGCCTCGTAGCCCGCGGCCATGAGCGCCTTGGCCACCGTCACGGACTCCTCACGCAGCTGCCTGTAGGTCCAGGTGCGGCCGGTGGCCGGGTCCCCGTCCGGTCCACACTCCAGGAGCGCGGCGCGGTCGGCGAACCGGCGGGCGGTGTCGTCGAGGTTGTGGGCCAGAGTCTGCTCGAGCAGCTCGACGTCGGTCGGTCCCTGGGTGAAGGACTCGGGGGCGGTGGACTCGGTCATCGGGCGCTCCTCGCGGACGTTCGGGCGACGCCGCACGGCGTCACGATGCACGACCGTGCCGCCGCCGGACCGCAGAGGGCATTGGATGTGACACGGACCACAGGCAGGCTACGTCGCCGGGCGGGAGGCCGCCACCTCCCGGGGCGGGGACACGGGGGGCGCCCCGGCCCGGGCCCCGGACGGCAGAAGACCCCGGGACCGTGTGGTCCCGGGGTCTTCGTTCCGGTGGCAGATACTGGATTCGAACCAGTGAAGGCAGTGCCAGCTGATTTACAGTCAGCCCCCTTTGGCCGCTCGGGAAATCTGCCGTGCCACCCGGCGGCTGCTGGGCGTCTCGAGGACGACCGCACCGGTCGGGCGAGAGTCGACTGTACAGCATCCCCGCGCCACGCCGCCAATCGGCCCGGGACCGCGTCCGCCGTCCCCGGTAGGCTGGCCCGCAGAGCGCCCCGCGCGGCCCCGCAGTGGCCGTCGTCGACGGGCGCACCCCGTCCGCAGACCCTGAAGGAGAGCACCCGTGGCCAGCGATTCCACGTTCGACGTCGTCAGCAAGGTGGACAGCCAGGAGGTGTCCAACGCCCTGAACCAGGCGCAGAAGGAGATCGCCCAGCGCTACGACTTCAAGGGCGTCGGCGCCGAGATCGACTTCTCCGGCGAGAAGATCCTCATGAAGGCCTCCTCCGAGGAGCGCGTCAAGGCCGTCAAGGACGTGTTCGAGTCCAAGCTCGTCAAGCGCGGCATCTCCCTCAAGTCCCTCGACGCCGGCGCCCCGTTCGCCTCCGGCAAGGAGTACCGCATCGAGGCGACCATGAAGGAGGGCATCGACCAGCCCACCGCGAAGAAGATCACGAAGCTGATCCGCGACGAGAGCCCCAAGTCCGTCAAGGCCCAGATCCAGGGGGACGAGCTGCGCGTGTCCTCCAAGTCCCGCGACGACCTGCAGTCGGTCATCGCGATGCTCAAGGACTTCGAGGACGCGGACCTGCAGTTCGTGAACTTCCGCTGATCCGCACGCCGCCTCCCCTCCGATCCCACCAGGAGTCCCCATGCTGTACCTGATCGACCCTCGCGGGGCCGTGTGGTCCGCCGACACCACGATCGGCCGGGCGCGGGCCCGGGCCCGCGTGGACGGCCGCCCGGTCGACGACCTGAAGTTCACCAAGGCCGCCATGCTCCTGACCTTCGACGACCATGTGGACCTCGCGCTGCGTCACGGCGTCGCCGCCCCGCGCGGCCTCCTCCTCGACCACGGGTTCGTGGCCCAGGTGCTCGCCCCCGCGAACCTGAAGGCCCAGCGCGCCAACCAGGACGCGATCGCCGAGCAGCTCGCGGTGGTGGAGCGTCGCACGGAGGACGTCGGATCGCTGCGCTCCCACCGGCACGCGGCCGCCTACGAGGGCGCGGACCAGAGTCTGGAGCGCCGCATCAAGAAGGCGGAGGAGGCGGCCCGCGAGACGCTCCAGGCGGCCCCGGACGAGGACCTCGTCCGCCACTGGACGCGCCTGGGTGGCGCGGTCCCGGCCACGCTCCAGGCCGACCGCGACCGCTGACCCGCCGGCCGCCGTCGTCGTGGTGGCTCCCGTGGACGGCGGCTCAGGCTGCCGCGAGCCAGACGTTTCGGCGGTTTCGCGGCCCGATCTGCAGCAGAATCATCTGGCTCACGGGCAGAAACGTCTGGCTCGGCGCTCCTCGGCGGTCGCGGGCTCGCAGCCTCCCGCCACGGAACCCCGCGCCCGCTCAGGGTGTGGGGTTCCGCGCGTCGTAGCGCAGGAAGCCGGGCTCCCACCGCATCAGCGCGGTCACGCCGAGCATGCACAGCACACCGCCGGCCAGCAGGGTCGGCCCCTCCCCCAGGCCCACGGAGGCGCCGCCGGTGAGCAGCTCGCCCAGGCGCGGCCCGCCCGCCACCACGACGACGAACACGCCCTGCAGCCGGCCGCGCAGGTGGTCCGGGGTCGCGGACTGCAGGATCGAGCCGCGGAAGACGCCGGAGAGCGAATCCGCGGCCCCGCCCACCGCCATGCACAGCGCGGCGAGGGCGAACGCGAGCGTGAGGCGGGGATCGCCGTCGGGCAGGGACTGCGCCCACCACACCACGCCGCCGAACGCGGCCACCGCCGCGCCCCACACGAGGATCGAGACGTACACGCCCCAGCCCTGCGCATGCAGGCGTGTGAACGGCGCGGAGAACAGCCCCGCGAGGAACGCGCCCGCCGCCATCGCGGCCAGCAGCACCCCGACGGCGGCCTCACCGCCGCCGAGCACCACGGCGCCGATGGCGGGCAGCAGGGCGCGCGGGAACGCCGTCGTCATGGCCACGATGTCCGCGAGGAAGGTCATCCGCAGGTTCGGTCGCGAGCCGAGGAAGCGCAGGCCCTCGACCACCGAGGCCAGGCCCCCGCGCGCCCCCGAGGCGGCCGCGGCCTCGCCCCGCTGCGGCGGCAGGGACGGCAGCCGCCACACGGCGTACAGGGCGGCCAGGAAGGTGACGACGTCGATCGAGTAGGTCCATGCGTAGCCGACCGCCCCCACGAGCACCCCGCCCAGCATGGGGCCGACCATCAGGGCCACGGAGAACGTCATCATGTTCAGCGCGTTCGCCGCCGGCACGAGCGGCAGGCCCACGAGCGCGGGGATGATCGCGCCGCGGGTGGGCTGGTTGATGCCGGATGCGCCGGAGTGCAGGGCCACGAGGGCGTACAGCACCGGCACCGACTCGAGCCCGGCCCAGGCCTGCGCGGCGATGCCGACCGTGGTCAGCCACATGACGGCCGACGAGGTCAGCGCGACGCGGCGGCGGTCGTGCCGGTCCGCGATCGCGCCGCCGTACAGGCCCGCGACCACGAGGGGCACGAGCGCGGCCAGGCCGAGCAGGCCCACCGCGAACGAGGAGCCGGTCAGGGCGAACACCTCGAGGGACACCGCCACGAGCGTGAGCTGCGTGCCCACATACGAGAGCGTGTTGCCGAGCCACAGCCGCCGGTAGGCGGGTGAGACCCGCAGCGGGGTGATGTCGACGAGGAGGCGGGCCACCCCGGAAGCCTAGCGCCGGGGCGGCCAGGGCCCGCCCCGGATCAGACGGTCGGGACGGAGGCCCCGTCGCGGGAGATGCGGGTCATCTCCTCCCGGTCCACGACCTTCACCCGCTCCCGCGCCACCGGACCGGCCTCCGTGGCCTGCGCACCCAAGGACTTCTCATGGTCATCCAGGGCATGCCAGCCAGCCCACGTGGTGTACGGGACCTCACGGGACTCGAGCAGCTCGATCACCGACTCCTCCGACGGCTCCTGGGCCGTCCACAGCCCCGGCTCGTCCTCGATCAGATGCGTGATCGTCTCCAGGGAGTCACCCTTGGTGTGGCCGATCAGGCCCACCGGGCCCCGCTTGATCCAGCCCGAGGCGTACAGGCCCGGCACCGGAGCGCCGTCCGCGTCCAGCACACGACCCTCCGCGTTCGGGATCACCCCGCGCACCTCATCGAACTCCACCCCCTCCACCGGGGACCCGAAATACCCCACGGCCCGGTAGACCGCCTGCACGGGATAGTCCACGGTCTCCTGGCTCGGGCGGACCCCACCGGAACCGTCGAGCTCCATCCGACGCATCCGCAGACCGTCCACCCGGCCGTCCCCGTCCTCGTCCAGGAACTCCTCCGGAGCCTGCAGGAAGTGCAGGTGCAGCCGACGCGAGGCACTCTGCTGACGGTCCTCCTGCTCCATCAGCCAGTTCGTCAACGTGCCCACCATGGTGCGGACCTGGTTGTTCTCCTCGATCGCCTTCTCCGAGGCCTCATCGAAGTCGAAGTCCTCCTCGTACAGCACGATGTCCACATCCCGGGAGTGCGCCAGCTCCCGCAGCTCCAACGGGGTGAACTTCACCTGCGCCGGCCCGCGCCGACCGAACACGTGCACATCCGTGACCGGGGAGGCGGCCAGGTCCCGGTACACGTTGTCCGGGATCTCGGTGGGCAGCAGGTCCTCGGCATGCTTGGACAGGATCCGGGCCACATCCAGGGCCACGTTCCCGTTGCCGATCACCGCCACCTGCGTGGCCTCCAACGGCCAATGCCGCGGCACGTCCGGGTGCCCGTCATACCAGGACGCGAAGTCCGCGCCACCGAACGAGCCGGCCAACTCCACCCCCGGCACATCCAGGGCCGCGTCCCGCACCGCCCCGGTGGAGAACACGATCGCGTCATAGTGCCGACGCAGATCCGCCAGGCTCAGGTCCGTGCCGTAGTCCACGTTCCCCAGGAAACGGATGTCCCCGCGGTCCATGACCTTGTGCAGGGCGGTCACGATGCCCTTGATGCGCGGATGGTCCGGGGCCACCCCGTAACGGATCAGACCGAACGGGGCCGGGTACCGGTCGAACAGGTCGATGCTGACCCGGAAGTCCCGCTCCTCCTTGGTCAGGATGTCCGCCGTGTACACCCCGGCGGGTCCGGCACCGATGATGGCGATGCGCAACGGGCGGTCAGGGCGAACGGTCACGGCGGGTGGGTCCTTTTCGACGACGGCGGGGCACGCCGGCGGAGTGCGGGGCGAGGCCCGGCACCGGCGCGCGGGATCGACCTCCCAGTCTACCGCCGTGACCGGGAGGAACCTGGGTGAGAGTGCTCACCCGGACCGTACAGTGGTCCGCGTGAGCCCCTCCCCCTCCCCGCGCCCCGGCGTGCCCGCCTCGGCCGCCGCCCCGGACACCGGCGCCCTGCCGATCCTCTCCCCGGCCCCGGCCGACGACCCGCGCGGGCTGGCCCTCGGCTTCACCGCCTACTTCGTGTGGGGCCTGCTGCCGCTCTACATGGCGGTGCTCGCGCCCGCCGGGGCCCTGGAGATCGTGGTGGTGCGCATCGGCTTCGCCCTGATCTTCTGCCTGCTGCTGCTGACCGTGATGCGTCGCCTGCGCGAGCTGGGGACGGCGCTGGCCACGCCCGGCCGCTGGGGCACCACGGGTCTGGCCGCCGGGATCATCGCGGTGAACTGGCTGCTGTACGCGGTCTCGGTCACCACGGGCAACGTGCTCCAGGCGTCGCTGGGCTACTTCATGAACCCGCTGGTGAACGTCCTGCTCGGCGTGCTGTTCCTCGGGGAGCGGCTGCGGCGGGGCCAGTGGGTGGCCGTCGGGATCGCGGTGGCCGCCGTCGTCGTGATGTCCGCGGCGATGGGGCAGGTGCCGTGGATCGCGCTCGGGCTGGCCACCTCGTTCGGGCTCTACGGCTTCGTGAAGAAGCGCTTCCCCTCCCCCGTGCACGCGGTGACCGCGATGACCGCCGAGACCGTGGTGCTGATCCCCGTGTTCGTGGTGGGCAGCGTGCTCCTGGCGCAGGCCGGGCTGCTCACCACCGTCACCGAGGGGCCCGGCCACTTCTGGCTCATGGCCGGGCTCGGCGTGCTCACCGCCGTGCCGCTCATCCTGTTCTCGGCGGCGGCCCGCTCCCTGACGCTGACCACGCTCGGGATGCTGCAGTACACAGCGCCCATCCTGCAGTTCCTCGTGGCGGTCACGGTCCTCGGCGAGCAGATGCCCGCGGCCCGCTGGGCGGGCTTCGGGCTCATCTGGCTCTCGCTGGCGGTCTTCACCCTCGACCAGCTGCACGCCTCCCGCCTGCAGCGTCGGGCGGTCCGGGCCGGGCAGGGCGCGCACGCCTAGATGTAGGAGGGCATGACGTTGTTGACTCGGGCCGGGGCCAACGAGGCCGGAGGAGCGTCCCCGCAGGAGGTATGAGGCCGATGGTAGTTGTAGTGGTTCACCCACACGGCCAGCGCCTCACGCCGAGCTGTCTCTGAGGTATACGGGCGGGCGTAGAGGACCTCATCGACCATCAGCCGGTTGTACCGTTCGACCTTCCCGTTATGGCGCGGGGTGTAGGGGCGGATCCGGTGGTGCCGGCCCCCGAGCGAGACCACCTTGGCGGTGAAGTCCACGGCCCGGTAGTTGTTCCCGTTGTCCGTGACCACCCGGTCCACGGTGATGCCGTGGGCGGCGAAGAACGCCCGCGCCCGGCAGAAGAACCCGATCGTGGTCACCGCCTTCTCGTCCTCCAACGCCTCGGTGTACGCCAGGCGGGTGTACCCGTCGATCGCCGAGTGCAGGTAGGTGTAGCCGACCCGCCGGCCAGGCCCGCGCTTGGAAGCACGGCCTGCTTCACTGTCACGTCCGTGAGCACGCCAGCCGCCCCCGTCTGGGATCTTCCCGATCTTCTTCACATCCAGGTGCACCATGTGCCCCGGGCCGCGGGCGGTGATCTTCTGGGGTCGTTGGCGCAGGTCTTCTCCGGCCGGGGTCAGGTCCCGTAGGCGGGAGATCCCGAGTCGGTGCAGCCACCGTCCCACGGTACGAAGACACACCCGGTGGCCCTCGGAGACGAGGTGGTGATGGATGCGCCGTGCGGACCACTTGCGCTCCCGCCGCAGGGCGTGGATCCGGGCGACCAAGACCGGATCGAGCTGGGCAGGTGAACGGTGCGGCCGGCTGGGCAGGTCCTGAAGGCCGGCTTCTCCCTGGGCGCGGTAGCGGGCGACCCAAGTGGCCACCGTGGGCCGGCTCACCCGGAACTCGGCGGCCACGTGTGCCTGCGGGATCCCGTCGTGCAGGTGGCGGTGGACCATCCTGAGTCGGCCGGTGGGGGTCAGGGGTGCGTTAGCGTGAGTCATGAGTGGGTCTCTTCTGGCAGGTGGGTTGTTGAGGAACTTCCATCCTGCGGGAGAGGCCCACTCGTCTCATCTCAGCCGGCGCCTCGTGGCAAGAACCTCATGACCCACAACACCTAGACTGGCGGCATGCCCGCCAAGCCCCCCGCCCCCGTGTACCTCCCGGCCTTCCAGCGGCTCGTCCCGGACCTGCTGGGCGACGCCTGGGCCGAGGACGACGGCCTCGCCCCCGCCGACGTCGACGCCCGGCTGGCCCAGTCCCCCGCGGCGGAGCAGCTCGGCGCCGGGCTCATGATCCCGGCCGCGCTCCGCGAGTTCTACCTCGCCCTGGGCAACTGCGGCGACCTCATGGAGACGGACCACTACGTGTGGGACCCCGAGGACCTCGAGGTGCGGGACGGCTTCCTCATGTTCCTGGAGGACGCGGACGAGACGGTCGTGTGGGGCCTGCCGGTGGACAACCTGGCGTTGCCGGACCCGCTGGTGTGGCGGCGCTCCGCCGGCGCCGACGCCCCCGAGGGTGACTGGCAGGACGAGGGCGGCACCTTCAGCGAGTTCCTGACGGACCTGCTCGCGTGGACCTTCGAGGACCCCGAGGACGACGACGAGGGGCCGGCCCGGTGACCGCGCCCGCCCCGGTCTCCCACGCCCCGGACGGCTACGTCTGCCCGTTCTGCGGGCTCGTGGCCGGCGACGTCTCCGACCCGGGCAACCGCTGCGAGCTCGGGGACACCGTCTACCAGGACGAGGACCTGCTCGTGCTGATCGCCGTGGACGGGTTCGGCGACCACGAGGGCCACGCCATGGTCTGCCCGGCCGAGCACTACGAGAACCTCTACGACCTGCCCCCGCGCGTGCTGCAGCGCATCGCCCTGATGGCCCAGCAGGTGGCGCTGGCCATGAAGCGCGCGTGGGCCCCGGAGGGGGTCTCCACGCGCCAGCACAACGAGCCCGCCGGCAACCAGCACGTGTGGCACTACCACCTGCACGTGTTCCCGCGCTTCGAGGGGGACATGCTCTACCGGCAGCTGCGCCACCCGGTGGCCCCGGAGGTCCGCGCCCTCAAGGCCCGGGAGCTCGCGGCCGCGCTGGACCCCGCCCCGACCCGCCTGGACTGAGCGGCCGCCCCGGATCGGGGCGGCGACGCCCCGGACCGCGGCGTCAGGCCGAACGCCCCACCACGTAGTCGGCGAACGCCTCGAGCGCCGTCTTCACGGCGGAGTCCGGCAACGGGGCGAGCGCCTGCTTGGCCTGCTCCGCCCAGTCGCGGGTGATCGCCCACGCCTCGTCGATGGCGGGGTGGCCCGTGAGCGCGGCGACGGCGGCGGCCAGCTGCTCGTCGGTGTCGAGCGGCCCGTCCACGAGCGCGCGCACCCGGCGGGCGTCCTCCGCCTCCGGCCCCTCGCCCTGCGCCGCGCGGGCCAGCAGCAGCGTGGTCAGGGTGGGCACGCGCTCGCGCAGGTCCGTGCCGGGGACCTTGCCAATCCGCTCGGCGTCGCCGGTGAGGTCGATCAGGTCGTCGGCGAGCTGGAAGGCCAGGCCCACCTTCTCGCCGTACGCGCGCATCACCTGGACGGCGGCCTCGTCGGCCCCGCCCAGCAGCGCGCCGAGCATGCCGGCCGCGGCGATCAGCGAGCCGGTCTTGCCGGAGAGCACGGCGTAGTAGTGCTCGATCGGGTCCGCACCCTCGGCCGGGCCGCGAGTCTCCCACAGCTGGCCCTGCACGAGGCGTTCGAAGGTGTCCGCCTGGATCTGCACGGGCCGCGGGCCGAGCTCGGCCATGAGCTGGGAGGCGCGGGCGAAGATCAGGTCGCCGGCCAGGATCGCCGCCGAGTTGCCCCACAGCCGGTGGGCGGCGGGGGCGCCGCGGCGCACGGGAGCCTCGTCCATCACGTCGTCGTGGTACAGCGTGGCCAGGTGCGTCAGCTCCATCACGACGGCGGCCTGGCGGGCGGGCGCGTCCACGTCGGCGACCTCGCCCGAGGCCAGGGCGGGATCGCCCAGGAGGGAGGCGAGCACCGTCAGGACCGGACGGACCCGCTTGCCGCCGGCGGCCATCAGGTGGTGGGCGGCGGTGTCGGAGAACAGGTCGTCGAAGCCGAGGGCGCTGTCCAGCTGCTCCTCGACCTGCTCGAGCGCGGTGAGCACGACCTCCAGGACACGGCCGTGCTCGGCGAGGGGTTCGAAGCCGGAGGGCAGGGCGAAGCCGGGGTCTGCGGTGGTCACCGGGCAAGCCTACCCAACGGCGCGCCGCCCGCGGTCGTCAGCGCGGGGGTGAGCGCCTCGAGCACGCGGACGGCCCGGTCGACGGCGTCGCCGCCCCGCGCGTCCACCGTGTTGCCCATGACCTTCACCGCGGCCCGCAGCAGCGGGGGCGCGGCCATCCCGGCGCCCAGCGCCGCCTTCATCACCCGCGGATCGCCGATCAGGCGGGCGAACCGGGCGCCGAGGGCGAAGTGTCGGCCCCACAGATGCTGGGTGATCACCGGGTAACGGGACAGGATCGCGTCCGCGGCGCCGTCGGTCCCGGCCGCGTGCGCCTGCACCGCCAGGTCCGCGGCGAGGCGGGCCGCTTCCATCGCGAATCCGATGCCCTCGCCGTTGAACGGGGAGACCATGCCGGCCGCGTCGCCCACCAGGAGCATGCCCGGCACGTGCTGGGGGGTGCGGTTGAACGCCATGGGCAGGGCCGCGCCGAGGATCCGCGAGGTGCGCGTCTGCTCGGCGATCCCCCAGTCCGCGGTGAGCGCCCCGGTCCAGGACTTCAGCAGCCCGCGGTAGTCCAGCTTCCCGAACTGCGGGGAGGTGTCCAGGATGCCCAGGCCCACGTTCACGGTGCCGTCCGCGAGCGGGAACAGCCAGCCGTAGCCGGGCAGCGGGTTGCCCTCGGCATCCGGCAGGCGCAGCCAGGACTCCATCCACTCCCCCCGGTCGCCGGGCGGGGCGGGGATCGCCCCGTCGACGGCGGCGCCGGCGGTGTAGTAGGCCCGCACGGCCACGCCCATGGGCCGGTCCTCGCGGCGGTGCAGGCCCGCGGAGACGGCGGCGCGGGCGGAGACGCCGTCGCACGCGAGCACGATCGGTGCGGTGAAGCGGGCGGTCTCCCCGGTCTTGCGGCCGTTCGGCGCGATCAGCTCCGCGTCCAGCCCGACCACGCGTCCGGCCTCGTCCCGCACGACGCCGGTGACGGCGTGCCGCTCGCGGACCTCGGCGCCGCGGGTGCGCGCCAGGTCCGCCAGGAGGGCGTCGAAGTCCCGGCGGGTGCGGGTGAGCGCGTAGTCCGGCCAGGTCTGGGTGGGCGCCCACGGCACGTCCACGCTGCGCTCGCCCGCGCGCAGCCGCAGGCCGCGGATGACGCGCCAGCCGCCGTCGTCGCCGGGCTCGCCCCGGTGGGGCACCCCGAGCAGCTGCAGCTCCCGGACCGCCTGCGGGGTGAGGCCGTCGCCGCAGACCTTCTCGCGCGGGTGCGCGGTCTTCTCGAGCACCACCACGTCCAGCCCCGCCGCGGCGAGGTGGGCGGCGGCGGTGGCGCCGGCGGGACCGCAGCCAGAGATCAGCACGTCGGCACGGCGCACGACGGCGGGGGTCGAGTCGGGCGCGGGCGACGTCGGCGTGTCGGTCACTGGGGGGCCTCCTCGGCGGCGAGCTCGGCGGCGAGCTCGGCGGTGGGCGGGGCGGGGGCCGGGCCGGCGTCCGGCGCGGGGTCCGGGACGGGGCACGCGGGCGGGAACGTGGCGCGCACCGCCGCGGCCAGGGCGGCGGCGACGCGCGGGCGGTCGGCGCGGTCACAGCGGACCTCGAGCAGGCGCCGGCCGCGCACCGGGTCGGACAGGGCCCGGACGAGGTCGACGCGGTCGGTGACCCGCGTGTGCGGGACGCCGTACGCGGCGGCCAGGGCGGCCAGGTCCACGCCGTGCGGGGTGCCGAAGAGCCGCTCGACGGGCTCCGCCATGCCGGGCGCCTCGGCCACGGCCCCGTGTTCGAGGCTCGCGAAGATCGCCCCGCCGTCGTCGTTGACGACCACGAGGTCGAGGTCCGGCTCGGTTTCGGTGGGGCCCACCAGCAGGCCGCCCGCCTCGTGCAGGGCGGTGAGGTCGCCGAGCAGGGCCACGGTCCGCCGTCCGCGCGCCAGTGCGACACCCGCGGCCGTGGAGACGGTCCCGTCGATCCCGGCGAGCCCGCGGTTGGCGTACACCTCCGCGTCCGGCGCCGAGGGGGGCCGCCAGGTCAGGTCCACGTCCCGGATCACCGAGGACGAGCCCAGCACGAGCGGGCCCCGGACCGTGGCGGCGCTCACGTGCGCCACCGTCTGCGGGCTGAGCCGGTCGCCGGCGTCGGTGGCCACGAGCACGTCCTCCACGGCGGCCTGGGCGCGCATCGAGGCGTGCTGCCACGCGGCGAGCCAGCCGGGCTCGCCCTGCCCGGCGAAGGCAGCGAGCTCCTCGAGGGTCTCCACGGGCGTCTCCCGGCGCCGGCCCGGCTCGAACCACGGTGCGGGCTCGGGGGCGTGCAGGGCCGTGGCGACGTCGGGGCGGGCCAGCAGCGCGTTGACCGTCCGGGTGAGCGTGGGCCGACCGAACAGCACGACCCGTTCGATGTGGGCGGCCAGGGGGTGCGCGTCCGAGCCGCGCCCGCCGGCCGCGCCCAGCAGGAGCGGATAGGCAGCGATGGCGTTGGCGGAGAACCGCGCGTTCGACGACGGCTCGGCCAGCAGGGGCAGGCCCAGGGACAGCGCGAAGGCCGCAGCCACGGGGCCGGCGCCGTGGCAGGCCAGCACGACGGTGCGCCGCTGGTCCAGGCGGGCGACGTCCAGCTCGGGCAGGCCCGAGAGCACCGCCCCGGGCGCCCGGTAGGTCGACGCGGCGGCGGCCGGGCTCGGGCCGGTCGGGGCCACGGCCGGAACAGGGACGTGCGGCGCCGCGGCGGCACCCACGGCGGCCGCCTCCTCAGGGCTCGGCACGAGCGGGTCGCGGAAGTGCAGGTTCAGGTGGACGGGCCCGGCCGGGGCCTCTGCCATCGTCACCGGACCGGGCGCGCCGTCGTCGGAACCGGCCTCGGCGACGACCCCCTCGGCCGCCAGCAGGGCCCGGCGCACGGTGGCCCGCACGTGGCGCAGATGGTGCTCGGCGTCCACGCCGTCGGCCGCGTCGCAGCCGAGGGAGGCAGCATGGCGGACGTGCGTGCCGAACACGTCCCTCTGGTCCGTGGTCTGGTTCGCGCCGGTGCCGTGCAGCTCGGGCGGACGATCCGCGGTCAGCGCGATCACGCGCGTGCCGGCGTGGAAGGACTCCATCAGGGCGGGCAGCAGGTTCCCGACGGCGGTGCCCGAGGTGGTCAGCACGCCCACCGGGCGCCCCGAGGCCAGCGAGAGCCCGTGGGCGAGGAAGCCGGCCGAACGCTCGTCCACCCGCACGTGCAGGCGGACCTCGCCGGCGTGCTCGAGGGCCGCGAGCGCGTAGGCCAGCGGGGCGGAGCGGGAGCCGGGGCAGACCACCGCGTCCCGCATGCCGGCGTCGATCAGGGCGGTGGCGACGGCGCGCGCCACGGAGAGGGAGTCGACGGAGGTCATGGTGGCCACCAGTCTAGGCCCGGGCGCGGACGGGCCCCGGACGCGGCGAGGCCGCCACGGTGACGCGGTGGCGCCGACCGTGACGGCCTCGTCGAGGGTCCTCGCGGAGGCGGGGGTCAGCCCTTCGGGCCCTTGCCGTTGCCGTTGCCGTTGCCCTTGCCCTTGCCGTTGTTGCCCTTGCCCTTGTTGCCCTTCTCCTTGCCGGCGCCCTTGCCGATGCCGTTGTTGCCGGTGGCGTTGAACACCTGGACGACGCACGGACGCGGGGCTGCGACCTTGTCGCCCACCTGGACCGGGCCGGCCGGGCTCAGGAAGTCCGGGAAGTAGGAGGTGTGCGCGCCCCAGGTGCCGTCCTCGCCCGGGTGCTGGACGTTGACGAACACGGAGTTGTCGCGGTCGTGGATCACGGGGCCGCAGGTCTCGGCGTCGCGCGGGACGGCGAGGAACTGCTGGACGCGGCCGCGCTCGGCGCCGTCGAGGGTGACCTTGTGCAGCGCGTCGGCGTAGCCGATGGTGCCGGGCTGGCCGTCGGTGGAGATCCAGAGGTTGCCCTCGGAGTCGAACGCCAGGTTGTCCGGGCAGGAGATCGGGGAGACCTTCTCCTTCGGGTAGCCGGCGAAGTAGGCCGAGGAGGAGACCGCCGGGTCGCCGGCGAGCAGCAGGATGACCCAGGTGAAGGCGGTGGAGGTGTGATCCCCGCCCTGCTCGGTGATCTCGATGACGTGGCCGTCGCGGTTGCCGATGACCGGGTTGGCCTCGTCCACGGCGGTGCGCTTGGTGTTGTTGGTCAGGGCCGCGTAGACCTTGCCGGTGACCGGGTTGGTCTCGACGTCCTCCGGGCGGTCCATCTTGGTGGCACCCATCTTGTCTGCCGCGAGGCGGGTGTAGACGAGGACCTCGGCCAGGGACATGCCCGGGACGAAGGACGTCTTCTCGTCGGCCAGGGCGATCCACTCTCCGGAGCCGTCGAAGGCGCCATCCGAGGGCAGGGTGCCCCTGCCGTCGATCTGGGCGGCCGGGGAGTCGCCGGAGAACTTGGCCACGTAGAGGGTGCCCTTGTCCATCAGGCGCATGTTGTGCTTCTTGTCGCCCTCGCGGACCTTCTCGGCGGAGACGAACTTGTACAGGTAGTCGTGGCGCTCGTCGTCGCCGGAGTAGACCACGGCGTGGCCGGACGGGGCGATCACGGCGGTGCCGGCCTCGTGCTTGAAGCGGCCCAGGAGGGTGTGCTTCACGGGCGTGGAGGTCGGGTCCTCGGGGTCGATCTCGACGACCCAGCCGAAGCGGTTGGCCTCGTTCTCGTAGCCGGGCTTGGTCAGGTCGAAGCGGTCGTGGACCTTCTCCCAGCCGCGGCTGGTGGCGGAGGCGGAGATGCCGTAGCGCTTCTCCTCGGCGGTGCCGCGACCCTTGAAGTACTGGTTGAAGTTCTCCTCGCCGGAGAGCACGGTGCCCCACGGGGTGGTGCCGCCGGAGCAGTTGTTCAGGGTGCCCAGCACGCGGGTGCCGGTCGGGTCCTCGACGGTCGTGAGCAGCGCGTGGCCGGCGGCCGGGCCGCGGACCTCGAACTCGGTGGTGCCGGTGATGCGGCGGTTGCGGCGGCCGCCGCGGACGTACTCCCACTGCGCGCCGCGCTTGGCGCGCTTGAGGTCCACGATCGACAGGCCGTGGGCCTGGAGGCCGACGTTGACGACGTCCTCGAAGTTCGAGGCGATGTACTCCGGGGAGAACATGATGTTCTCGTTGGTGTACTCGTGGTTGGAGACGAGGTAGCCGGAGCGGTCGTTGCCGCCGTCGGTGATGATGTTCAGGTAGTCGTTGTTGTAGCCGAACTGGGCGGCCTGCGACGCACCGGTCTGGTGCTCGATGTCGAACTCCGGGGAGTCGGCGAACAGCGGGTCGCCCCAGCGGATCACGGTGCCCCAGTCGTAGCCCTCCGGCACGGTCATGGTGTCCACGGTGCGGGTCACCGGCGCGATGGGCTCGAAGGGGAGCTTGCCGCCGCCGGTCGGACGCCGGCCGTTGTCCGCGAGCGCCTCGGGGGCCTGGGCCACCTGGGAGCCGATGACGACGGCGGCGGCGAGGCCGGTGCCGCCGACCAGGGCGGAGCGGCGGGAGATGGCGGTCTCCGCGATCTGCTGGAAGGTCGGGTTCGCCGAGGTGTTGGGCACCGGGTGGGCGCACGCGTTGCCGCACTTGAGCTCGCACGTGACGGCGGAGCGGTTGCCACGGGTGTGGCCGGCCATGGGGAGGAGGCGCTTCAGCATGACGGGGTCCTTCGCGTCGTGGGGATGGTTCGGGCTCCGGTGCCGGGCCGGAGGCGACCCCGGGGGTGAGACCGGCCGGGGCCGCCATCACCTTGGCCCCTCGCTCCGAGCGGCGAGCCACGCCCAGGTGGCCGCGAGTTGAACTCTTCCCGGCCACCGGATTTCGTCCCGTCGACGTGCTGTAATCCGGTTCACCTTCCCCGCGCCGACGGGGACCGGGCGGGCCCGTCAGCCCTGCGCGGCCAGCACCGCGTGGGCCGCGCGCACGCGGTCGGCCCACCACGCCTGCCGCGCCCCGTCCGCCCGGACGCGGTCGAGCAGCTCCGGGTCGGGGGCGGGTGCCCGCTCCCCCGGCGCCGGGAGGGCCCCCGCGCGCGGGCGCCAGGCCGGGGCGACGACGTCGTGCTCGAAGAGGGCCGCGGTGCCGAGCCCGCACGCGTGCGGCAGGGACGGCAGGCAGGCGGCGAGCGCGGCGCCGCCGGCGATGCCCACGGAGGTGTCCAGCGCGGAGGAGACCACCGCGGGCAGCCCCGCGGCCGCCACGATCGCCGCGGCGCGGCGCACGCCCCCGAGCGGCTGGACCTTCACCACGATCAGGTCCGCGGCCCCGGCGGCCGCGACGGCGAGCGGGTCCTCGGCCTTGCGGACCGCCTCGTCCGCGGCGATCAGGGTGGGGACGCCCCGGGCACGCAGCTCCGCGCGGACCTCCGCGAGGGCGGTGATGCCGGGCACGGGCTGCTCGGCGTACTCGAGGCCGACGTCGGCCAGCGCGGTGAGCACGTCGACGGCCTCGGCGGGCGTCCAGCCGGCGTTGGCGTCGACGCGGATCTGCGCGTGGGGCAGCAGCGCGCGCACCCGCCGCACTCGGGCCAGGTCGGCCTCGCGGCTGCCGGGGACGAGTCCGCCCTCGGGGCCGTGCTCGGCCACCTTGACCTTGACCGCGGTGATGCCGTCGCCGTAGCGGGCCAGGACGGCCTCGACGTCGGCCGCGTCCACCGCGGGCACGGTGGCGTTGACGGGGACCGTCTCGCGGACCGGGGTGGGCCAACCCTGCCAGCCGGCCTCGATCGCGGCGGCCAGCCACGCGGCGCACTCGTGCGGACCGTACTCCGGGAACGGGGAGAACTCGGCCCAGCCCGCCGGACCGCGCAGCAGCAGGGCGTGGCGCAGGTCCGTGCCGCGGAACCGCACGCGCATCGGCAGGGCGACCGCGACGGCGTCGGCCAGCAGCTCCTCGACGCTCGGCAGGGCGGGACCGCCCGGCGCGCCGGGCAGCGGGGGCAGGGCGGGGGCGGTGCTCATGCGGCCAGTGTAGGAAGGGCGCTCGGCTCCCGTTCCGACGGGCGCCGGCGGGGTGGGACTGTCTGTGTCGGCGCCGACGCTCAGACGGCGCCGAGGTAGCCGAGGGCACGGGCCAGGTCCACGGCGCGGTCGTGGGCGCCGAGCACCCCCTCCAGGCCGGCGACGACGGCGGCCGTCACCTCCTCGGTGAGGTGCCAGTCGGCGGTGAACGGGTCGTCGAAGCGCGCCCACGCCGTGCCCACGGCCGCGAGCGCGCGGGTCATCTCGGTGAGGTCGCGGAAGACCGGTCGCGGCTCGTCCAGGCGGTCCTCCCAGCCCTCGTCTCCCGGGGCCATGAGCACCTGGCCGGTGGAGGCCGCGTGGATGAACGGGTCGGCGCCCTGCTTGGCCACCACGGTCCAGTCGTCGTTCCAGTCCACCAGCAGCGCACCGGTTCGGGGGTTCCACCGGTAGCCGGCCTGCTCGTCCCACAGGCGGTCCAGCGGGAAGAACATCACGGGCAGGCCGAGGGTGTCGATCTCCAGCCACTCCGGTCCCACGTAGCGGTAGAAGTCGGCCAGGTCCGGGGCGAGGGGCTCCTCGGCGGCCCACTCGATGGGCTCCTGCCGGCTCAGCCGGCCGAAGGGGGCCAGGGCGTCCCGGGCGGCCAGCAGGTCCTCGGCCGAGAGACGGGGCCGGGCGCCCGGCTCGACGCCCGGGCCGTGAGCCGAGCCGGTGGAGTCGCGGAGGGCCGGGCGATGTCCGTGGGCGGGGGGCACGCGGGTCATGGCCCCAGGCTAGGCAGGCGGCTCAGGGGCGCGGAGGACGGGACGGCGACGGGGGCGTGACCGTCCGATGAAGCCTGCATGACGGCTGCGCGTCCGACACAATGGAACCCATGCCCCCCACCGCCCGCGCCCCCCGCCGCCTCCCCTCGTGGACGTGGTGGCTGGCGCTGGCCGCGTGCGTGGCCGGCGTCGTGCTGGTCTACGCCGCCCTGGTGTGGTCCTCCGCCGGCCAGGTGCTCGAGTACCAGGTGTTCCGCGCCGTCGAGGAGCGCTACGCGGACACCGTGCCGGACGTGACCTCCCAGGTGGTGCGGATCCTGCCGCTCGCGTTGGCGGTCGGCATGGCGCTGGCCTCGCTCGGCGCGCTCGCCGTGGCCCGGTGGCGGCGGCGGGGGCTGCTCGCCCTCCTCGTGCTGGCCGGGTCCAACCTCACCACGCAGCTGCTCAAGGCGGCGCTTCCGCGGCCCGAGCACGCCGACGGGGTCCCGTGGTCCGGCGGCAACTCACTGCCCTCGGGCCACATGACGCTCGCGACGGGCGCCGCGGTGGCCGCGCTGCTGCTCGTGCCCGCCCGGTGGCGACCTCTCACCACCGTCCTCGGCGCCGTGGTGAGCTCCTGCACCGGCGCCGTCGCCTACACGGAGGCCTGGCACCGGCCGTCGGACATGGCCGCCGCGGCGCTCGTGTCCGCCGCCTGGGGCCTGCTCGCCGTGCCGTTCGCCCGGTACGACGGCGCACCGCGGCCCGCACCGCGCGGCGCCCGCGGCGTGGAGGCCACGCTCTGGTCCCTGGGCGTCGCGGGCCTGGCGGCCGGGCTGACGCTGCTGGCCCTCACCCTCGACACCCCCGCGACCAGCGGCGCCGGCCCCCACCCGGCGGCCGAGCCGGCCGGGATCCTGCTCAGCACCTCCCCCGCGGTCCTGCTGTGGGGCGCACTCGGCACGGCCTTCCGCCGCGGCCGCGCGGACTGACCCCTCCCCGCACGCTCACCGCACCCCCACCAGACGACGAGCCCTGCGATGTGGCGGCCATCCGCGAGGAATGGCCGCCACATCGCAGGGCTCGTCAGGGGTCGAGGCGGGCCGGGATCGTCCGGATCAGATCCGGGCGAGGGCCGCCGTCGGGTCGTGGAGGCAGTCCGCCACGAACGTGAGGAACGCGCTCGCGGTGGCGCCGTCGGTGACGCGGTGGTCGAAGGTCACGGTCATCTCGGTGACCTTGCGGACCACGATCTCCCCGTCCACGACCCACGGGCGGTCGATGATCCGGCCGATGCCGAGCATCCCGGCCTCGGGCACGTTGATGATCGGCGTGGCGCCGTCCGTGCCCAGCGGGCCGTAGTTGTTCAGCGTGAACGTGCCGCGGGTGAGCTCGGCCGGGGCGGCCCTGCCCGCGCGGGCGCGGCTGACGGTGTCGTTGATCGCGGCGGTGAGCTCGTCCGCGGACAGCTTCTCCGCGTGCTCGACGGACGGCACCATGAGGCCGCGGTCGGTCTGCACGGCCAGGCCGAGGTGGACGCCGTCGACCTCCACGATCTCGTCCTGGCCGTCCGCCCCGGCCTCGATGCGCGCGTTCATCACCGGGTACCGGCGCAGGCCGGCCAGGGTGAAGCGGGCAATCAGGCCGAGCAGCGAGGGCGCGTTCTCCGGGTCCTTCGCCTTGAGCGCGGCCCGCAGCTCGAGCAGGGCGGTGACGTCGACGTCCAGCCACGCCGTGACCTCCGGGACCTCGCGGCGCGAGCGGGAGAGCTGGTCCGCGATCACCTTGCGCACCCCCGAGATCGGGGTGCGGGCGACGACGGCCAGGCCGGTCCGCCCGTCCACGGCGCCCGGCTGCGCGGTGGCCGCGGCCGCCGGGGCGGCGGCCGACGGGGCCGGGGTCGGGGCGGTCTGCGGCGCGGAGCCCTCGGCCGCGGCGAGCACGTCGGCGCGGGTGATCAGGCCGTCCGGGCCCGTGCCGGTCAGCGCGGCCACGTCCACGCCCTTCTCGCGGGCGAGCTTGCGGACGATCGGGGAGGTCACGCGCGGGGCGCCGGCCCCGGCCGTGGGGGCCGGTGTCGGGCGGGCGGCGCCGCGGCCGCGCTTGGACGGACGGCTGCGGGAGGTGGCCCTGTGGCCGGAGGTGCCGTAGCCGATGAGCACGGCGCCGGAGGCCTCGTCGTCGGAGCCGGCGACGTCGCCGTCGCCGCCGCGGGCCTTGTCCGGCTTCGGCTGGACGCCGGCCATCTCCTCCTCGCGGTAGCTCAGCGCGCCCGGGCGGGCGGCCTCGGCCGCCGCCGCACCGGTCGACGGCGGGACGGCGAGGGTCTCGGTGCCGGCGACGGGCGCGGAGCCCTCACCGGACTCGCCGGCCGCGCCGATGGTGATCAGCGGGCTGCCGACGTCCATGGTCTCGCCCTCGGCGCCGTGCAGGGTCAGCACGGTGCCGGCGTACGGGCTCGGCACCTCGACGAGGGCCTTGGCGGTCTCGACCTCGACCATGGGCTGGTCGACGGCCACGGTGTCGCCCTCGGCGACGAGCCAGCGGACGATGTCGGCCTCGGTCAGGCCCTCGCCCAGGTCGGGCAGCAGGAAGGTGTTGCTCATGCGCGGGCCTCCTCGGCGTCCAGGTCCCAGTTCAGGTCGTCGATCGCGTCCAGGTCCCAGTTCAGGTCGTCGATCGCGTCCAGGATGCGGTCGATGTTCGGCAGGTGGTGCTCCTCGAGCTTCGGCGCGGGGAACGGGATGTCGAAGCCGGTCACGCGGCCCACGGGCGCCGCCAGCGAGTGGAAGCAGCGCTGCTGGATCCGGGCCACCAGCTCGGAGGCCACGGACGCGAAGCCCTGCGGCTCGGCGACGACGACGGCGCGGCCGGTCTTGGCGACCGAGGCGGCCATCGTGTCCTCGTCCAGCGGGTTCACGGTGCGCAGGTCCACGACCTCCACCGAGAGCCCCTCCTCCGCGGCCGCGTGGGCGGCGGCGAGGCAGGTGGGGACGGAGGGGCCGTAGGAGACGAGGGTGACGTCCGTGCCCTCGCGGACGACGGCGGCGCGCGCCCAGGCCTCACCGTGCTCCTTCTTGTCCTCGACGCGGGCCCAGCCCTCCTCGAACTCGGCGCGCAGCTGATCGAGGTCGAGCTCGGCCTTGGTCCAGTACATCTTCTTGGGCTCCATGAAGACCACCGGGTCGTCCAGGCGGATGGCCGAGCGCAGCATCATGTACGCGTCCTTCACCGAGGCCGGGGTGTACACCTTCAGGCCCGGGGTGTGCGCGTAGTAGGACTCGGAGGAGTCGCAGTGGTGCTCCACGCCGCCGATGCCGCCGCCGTAGGGGATGCGGAGGGTGATCGGCATGGGCGTGGCGCCCTTGGTGCGGTTGCGCATCTTGGCCACGTGCGAGGCGATCTGCTCGAAGGCCGGGTACGCGAACGCGTCGAACTGCATCTCGATCACGGGGCGGGCGCCGCCGAGGGCCATGCCCACGGCCATGCCCGCGATGCCGGACTCGGCCAGCGGGGTGTCGAAGCAGCGCTCCTCGCCGAAGCGCGCGGTCAGCCCGTCCGTGATGCGGAAGACGCCGCCGAGGGTGCCGACGTCCTCGCCGAACACCACCACCATGTCGTCGGCGGCCATCTCGTCGGCCAGCGCCGCGTTGAGCGCGGCGGCGAAGGTCAGGGTCGCCATGCTCAGGCCTCCTGGTTCTCGGAACGGGACAGCTCCTCGGCCAGCTGCGCGCGCTGGGCGGCGAGCTGCGGGGTCTGCACGGAGTAGACGTGGTCGAACAGCTCGAGCGGATCGAGCTCCGTCTCGGCGTTCATGGCGTCACGCAGCTGCTGCGCGACGTCCTCGGCGTCGCGGGCGATCTGGGCCGAGACCTCCTCGGTGAGGGCACCGGTGGACTCGAGGTAGGCGGTCATGCGGCGCAGCGGGTCGCGCGCCTCCCACTCCTTCACCTCGGCCTCGTCGCGGTAGCGCGAGGGGTCGTCCGTGTTGGTGTGCGCCTGCATGCGGTAGGTGTCCGCCTCCACGAGGAAGGGGCCCTGGCCCTGCCGGCACAGCTCCACGGCGCGGCCCAGCACGGCCAGCAGGGCGCCGAGGTCGTTGCCGTCCACGCGCTCGCCGGCCAGGCCGTAGCCCACGGCCTTGTGGGCCAGGGACGGGGCGGCCGACTGCTTGGCGAACGGCACGGAGATGGCGAACTTGTTGTTCTGCACGAAGAAGATCACCGGCAGCTTGAACACGGCCGCGAAGTTCAGCGCCTCGTGGAAGTCGCCCTCGGAGGTGCCGCCGTCGCCGACCATGGCCAGGCACACGACCTCCTCGCCGCGCAGGCGGGCGGCCTTGGCCATCCCGACGGCGTGCAGCATCTGGGTGGTCAGGGGCGTGGACTGGATGGAGACGTGGTGCTTCTGGGGGTCGTAGCCCTGATGCCAGGTGCCCTGGTAGGCCACCATCACCTCGAGCGGCGGGACGCCGCGGGCGATCACGGCCACGGTGTCGCGGTAGGTCGGGAACAGCCAGTCGTCCTCGCCCAGGCAGACGGCGGCGGCGACCTCGGAGGCCTCCTGGCCATGCGAGGAGGGATAGACGGCCATGCGACCCTGGCGCACCAGGGCGTAGGCCTGGTCGTTGACGCGGCGGCCGATGACGAGGTGGCGGTAGGCGGCCAGCAGCTCCTCGTCGGAGGGCAGGGGATACTCGTGGCCGGGCTCGGTGCCCTGCTCCTCCGGGGCCAGCAGAGTGCCGTCCTCGCCGATCAGCTGGATGCGGCGGGCGGCGGGGAGCAGGTACTCCTCGAGGGAGATGCCGAAGGCGGCGCCGGCGTTCGGGCGGGTCTCGGCCTCGTCGGTCCGGACGGCCCCGGGCACGGCGGGGGTGGGGTCACTCATGGCGGGTCCTCTCGATCTGTGGCCTTCAGTGTGCCCAAGAGGATCAATGTGTCGCGCGCTCGCCCGTGATCACGAGACAATCGGGTGCAAACCAGGCACTCCATCGGACGAACTGCTATTGTGACTCGTGCCACGTAGACGGTCCGCCGCCGCGTGGCCGACCCCGTCCGCCCCGCCCCAGGAGGAGCCATGGCCGCCGAGCCGCTGGACCGCGTGGACCGCGCGATCGTCCGCGAACTGACGCAGGACGGGCGGATGTCCGTCGCGGCCCTGGCCGAGCGCGTGCACATCTCCCGCGCGCACTGCTACTCGCGTCTGAACCGCCTGCAGGACGCGGGCGTGATCACAGGCTTCACCGTGCGGGTCGACCCCGTCAAGGTCGGCTTCGGGGCCTCCGCCCACGTGACCATGAAGCTGCGTCAGCACGACTGGCGAGAGCTGCGCGCCACGCTTCTGGCCATCCCCGAGGTCTCCCACGTCTCCCTCGTGGGCGGGAACATGGACGTGATCCTGCTGGTCCGCGCGCGGGACCCCGCCGACCTGCGCCGTGTGATCTTCGACGAACTGCAGACCCTGCCGAGCGTCGTCGACACGCAGACGTACATGGTCTTCGACGACCAGGCCTCCGGGCAGACCATCCCCCCGGACGAGACCGCCGACTGAGCCGACGGTCCGGCGCCCCCGGTCAGCGGGAGCGCCCGACGACGGGCGGCGGGTCCGCCACGGCCCCCGGCCCGCGCGGCAGCACCGCGGCGAACACGACCGCTCCGACCCCGCAGACGACCGCGAGGGAGCCGACGCCGACGGCCAGCCCGGCCGCGGCGGTCGCCCCGGAGAGCAGCAGCGGCCCGGCGAGCATCCCCGCGTCGGACATCGAGCGCCACAGACCGAGGAACTGGGCGCGCGCGTTCGGCGGCGAGTGGTCCGCCCCGAGGGTCATCACGATCCCCGCGCCGAAGCCGTTGCCGATGCCCAGCAGCACCGCCGCCGCCGCGAACGCCGTCGGATCCCGGGTGAGGCTGATCGCCAGGAATCCCGCCCCCAGCAGGGTCAGGCACGGCACCGCCACGGCGCGCCGGCCGAAGCGGTCCATGAGCCGGCCCGAGGGGTAGAAGAGCAGCAGGTCCGCCGCGCCGGCCAGGCCGAAGACGAGCGACGCCGTCGCCGCGTCCAGGCCCAGGTGCGTGGCCCACAGCGGGATGACGGCGTTGCGCGCCGCGCGGGCGGCGGAGACGGCCACGACACCGAAGCCGGCCGTGAGCAGCGCCCCGCGCCGGGCGCGCGCCACGTCCAGCAGCCGGGGTCGACCGGCCGGGCCGGGCTCCTCCCCCGCCGCCGGACCGGACGCCGGCACCGGCAGATCCCGGATCCGCAGGCACAGCAGGGCGCCGACGGCCATGGCCGCGGCGGCCGCGGCGAACGCGCCGTCCAGCCCGAGCGGGGCCTGCGCGGCGGCACCCAGGAACGGGCCCAGGAACGTCCCGATCCGCACGGTCCCGCCGAGCGTGGACATCGCGCGGGCCCGGTGCGTGGCCGGCACCGCCACCGCCAGGTACGCCTGCCGGGCCAGGTTGAACCCGGCCCCGGCCATGCCCACGGCGAGCACCGCGGCCAGGAACAGCGCCAGCCGCCCCGGCTCGGCCACCCCCGCCGCCGACGGCCCGGAGGACACCCCGGCCGTCGTCGCCCAGGCCAGGCCCGCGCCGGCCGTGCCGAGCACGGCGGAGACGACCATGGTGACCCGCTCCCCCGCCCGGGCCGCGAGCGCCGAGGCCGGCCCGTTGGCCACGAGCGAGCCGAGCCCCACCAGCAGCACGACGGCGGCCGCCCGCGCCGCGTCCAGGCCGAGGGCCAGCGCCGCCACCGCGAGCGCGGGCGTCATGGCGCCCAGGCCGACGGCGTAGACGGTGGAGGGGGCGTAGATCTGCACGGCGCCGCGCAGCGCCTCCCGGGTGCGGGCGGCGGAGGCGGAGCGGGGACGCATGCCCGCGAGCGTAGCGGGACGGCACGCGCGCGATCGTCGTGGGACCGGGTCACTACGCTGGTGCCATGGCCTCCCGCACCGCCTCTCCACCGCCCTCGCCCGCCCCGTCGCCCGCCGCTCCCCGCGGCGCCCTGGACCGGTATTTCCGCATCACCGAGCGCGGCTCGTCGGTGGGCCAGGAGTTCCGCGGCGGCCTCGCCACGTTCCTGGCGATGAGCTACATCGTGGTGCTGAACCCGCTGATCCTGTCCGGGCCCGACTCGGCCGGGAACACCCTGGGCATCCCCGCCGTGGCCGCCGTGACTGCGCTCGTGGCGGGCGTCATGACCATCGTCATGGGCGTGTGGGCGCGGCACCCGTTCGCGGTGGCCGCGGGCCTGGGCGTCTCCGCGTTCGTCTCCATCACCATCGCCACGACGCCGGGACTCACCTGGCCCCAGCTGATGGGCCTCGTCACCCTCGCCGGTCTCGTGATGCTGGTGCTCGTGGTGACCGGCTTCCGCCGCGCCGTGTTCGACGCGGTCCCGGAGGCGCTGAAGTCCGGCATCGTGGTGGGCATCGGCCTGTTCATCGCGCTGATCGGCCTCGTCAACGCCGGGTTCGTGCGTCGGCTGCCGGACGCCGCCGACACCACGGTCCCGGTGGGCCTGGGCACGGGCGGCGAGCTCGAGGGCTGGCCCGTGCTGGTCTTCGTCGTCGGGCTGCTGCTGACCGCGGTCCTCGTGATCCGCAAGGTGCGCGGCGCCATCCTGATCGGCATCGTCGTGGCGACGATCCTCGCCAACGTGCTGGAGGCCGTGTTCCACATCGGCCCCTCCGTGGACGCCGACGGGAACGCCGTGCCCACCGGCTGGTCCCTGATCGCCCCCTCCCTGCCCGAGTGGACCGCCCCGGACCTGCACCTGCTCGGCAGCGTGGACCTGTTCGGCGCCTTCACCTCCGTGGGCGGGCTGATGGCCTCCCTGCTCGTGTTCGCGATCCTGCTCTCCGTGTTCTTCGACGCGATGGGCGTCTCCGTGGGCCTGGCCCGCGAGGCCGGCACCGTGAACCCGGACGGCTCCATCCCCGACCTGAACCGGGTGCTCGCCGCGGACGCGCTCGCGGTCGCCGTGGGCGGCGGCGCCTCCGGCTCGGCGCACCAGATCTTCGTGGAGTCCGGCACCGGCATCGGCGAGGGCGCCCGGACCGGCCTGGCCTCCGTGTTCACGGGCCTGTTCTTCCTCGCGGCCGTGTTCCTCTCCCCGCTCATCCACCTCGTGCCGTTCGAGGCCGTGGCCCCCGCGCTCGTGGTGGTCGGGTTCATGATGTGCCAGCACGTGGTGCAGATCGACTGGTCCGACCCGGGCGCGGCCTTCCCGGCGTTCCTCACGTTCATCCTCATGCCGTTCACCTACTCGATCGTCAACGGCATCGGCGCCGGCGTGGTGGCCTACGCGGTGATCCGCACGGGCCAGGGCCGCGGCCGCGAGGTGCACCCGCTGCTGTGGTTCGTGGCGCTCGCGTTCGTCGCGTACTTCGGGCTCGGCGTGGTCCGGGCGGCCCTCGGCCTGAACTGACCCGCCACCCCCGACGGCGGCGCACCGGCCCGGTGCGCCGCCGTCGTCGTGTGCGGCGCGGGGTGTCGGCCCCGCCCCGCGCGGCGTGATGGGATGGGCCGCATGCCCCAGACCACTTCGCACGCCCCCGTCCCGCCGCCCGTCTCCGCCGAGCCCGTGACCCGCCGCCACCACGGCCACACGTTCCAGGACGACTTCGAGTGGCTGCGCGGCAAGGCGGAGCCCCGCGTGCTCGAGCACCTGGCCGCCGAGAACGCGTACACCGAGGCCGTGACCGCGGAGCAGGCGCCGCTGCGCGAGGCGATCGTCGGCGAGATCAAGGCCCGCACGGTGGAGACGGACCGCTCCGTGCCCGCCCGCCGGGACGGCTGGTGGTACTTCGTGCGCACCCGCGAGGGCGCCGAGTACCCGATCCACTGCCGCGTGCCCGCACGCGACACCGGCGACCTCGAGGCCGACTGGACCCCGCCCGTCATCACCCCGGACGCCGCCCTGCCGGGCGAGCAGGTGATTCTGGACGGCAACGCCGAGGCCGAGGGTCACCCGTTCTTCGCGCTCGGCGGCCTGCACATCAGCCCGGACGCCACCCGGGTGGCCTACGCCGTGGACCACACCGGCGACGAGCGCTTCACCCTGCGCGTGCGTGAGATCGCCACGGGCGAGGACCTGCCGGACGCGGTCGAGAACGTGGCCCACGGCGTCCGCTTCGACCGCTCGGGCACCCGCGTGTTCTACACCGTGTGGGACGACTCGTGGCGGCCGTACCAGGTCAAGGCCCACGTGCTCGGCGCCGACCCGGCCGAGGACGTGCTCCTGCACGAGGAGGCCGATCCGGGCATGTGGACCGGCTTCGAGGGCGTCGCCGACCGCACCCAGCTGCTGATCGGCGTCGGCAACTCGGAGGTCTCCGAGACCCTCGTGGTCGACCTGCCGGAGGACCCTGCCACGCCCCTGCCCGCCCCGCGTGTGCTGATCCCCCGCGCGTGGCGGATGCTCGCCGACGTCGAGCCCGTCACCGACGCCGACGGCGTCCGCCGGCTGCTCGTGGTCCACGACCGCGCCCTGGACGACGACGGCGCCCCCGTCTCCGCGCCCAACGGGATGCTCTCGGTGGTCGCCGAGGCGGACGTCGCCGACCGGGGCGCCTGGCGCACCGTCGTGCCGCACCGCGAGGACGTGAAGGTCGACGGCGTCATGGTCACCCTGACCCACGCCGCCCTGGCCGTGCGCCGGGAGACGACCCCGCGCGTCGTCGTCGCCGGGCTGGACGCCGTGCTGGCCGGGCAGGCCGCGCACTGGCGCGAGCCCGCGTTCGACGAGGAGCTCTACGCGTGCCACCTGTCCGCGACGGCGGCCGAGTCCCCGTTCCTGCGGCTGGCCTACACGTCCTGGATCACGCCCGCGCGCGTGCTGGACGTCTCGGCGGCGACCGGCGAGGTGCACCGGCGCCGCGAGACGGAGGTGCCCGGCTACGACCCGGCCGACTACGTGGCCGAGCGCGTGTGGGCGCCGGCGTCCGAGCCGTCGTCGGTGACCGGGGAGGACGTGCGGATCCCCGTCACCGTGATCCGGCGCCGCGACGTGAAGCCGGACGGGACGGCCCCGTGCGTGGTGTACGGCTACGGCTCCTACGAGATGTCCATGGACCCCGTGCTGGGTGTGGCCCGGCTGTCCATGCTGGACCGGGGCGTGGTGTTCGCGGTCGCGCACGTGCGCGGCGGCGGCGAACTGGGCCGGCGCTGGTACGAGGACGGCAAGAAGCTGGCCAAGCGGCACTCCTTCACAGACTTCGTGGACGCCACCCGGCACCTCGTGGACCTCGGCTGGGCGGACCCGGCGCGCGTGGCCTGCATGGGCGGCTCGGCCGGCGGCCTGCTCATGGGCGCGGTGCTGAACCTCGCGCCGGAGCTGTACCGGGCGTGCCTGGCGGTGGTGCCGTTCGTGGATGCGCTCACCACGATCCTCGACCCGGAGCTGCCGCTGTCCGCGCTCGAGTGGGAGGAGTGGGGCAACCCGATCGAGGACGCGGCCGTGTATGAGGCCATGCGCGCCTACACCCCGTACGAGAACGTGCGGGCGGTGGACTACCCGGCGATCGCGGCCGTGACGAGCCTGAACGACACCCGCGTGCACTACGTGGAGCCGGCCAAGTGGGTGGCCCAGCTGCGGCGGACGGTGACGAGCGACCAGGCCACGCCCCTGGCCGAGGGCGGCGCCCCGATCCTGCTGCGCACCGAGATGGACGGCGGCCACGGCGGCGCGTCCGGCCGGTACCAGGGCTGGGAGGACACCGCGTGGGAGTACGCGTTCCTTCTGACGGCGCTGGGGGCGACGGCGCGGGTGGACTGACCGGCCCGCCCGGCGATCCGGCCCCTCTCTCCGGGGAGCTGCAGCCCTCACCGATTATCGAGGATGCCAGCGATACCCCTATGCTTTGAAGCACCGTGAATCGAACGCTGCGCTGACGCTGGGCAACCTGCCCGCCGGGCGGCTCCCCTACCATCGGAGAAACCCATGTCCTTCACGGACCCTCAGTCACCCGCCTCGCCCCCTTCCCTGTCCCGCCGTACCGTGGCCCACGGACTGGCCTGGACTGTTCCGGCCGTGGCAGCCGCCGCCGCAGCCCCGGCTTTCGCCGTCTCATGCGCGAACCCGGCCGCGTTCACGGGCAGGTTCACCCAGGCCAACGTTTATGGGACGCCCCCGTCCACCTACACGTGGTCAGCCGCAGGCCGCACTCCCATCACCCTGTCCCTGAACACCGTCGCCGACAGCGGCAAGTCTCTGACGCCCAACAACCTCACCTCGGCCGGCGGCATCAACCAGGGCTACAACGGACTCGGAGACCTGAGGGCGGACGGTCTGCTGCTCCAGCAGTCCGGCTCTGGCGGGCAGAGACTCACGATCACGTTCAGCCGCCCCGTGACCAACCTCCAGTTCACGATTGCCGACGTCGACTGGCTGCGCAGTCGGTACCGTGACGCCATCGTGCTCGACCCCGAACCCACCAGCGTGACCAACGGCCCCCCCCTGCAGGGCAACGGGACGACCGGATCGCCCGTGAGCGCCGTGTCAGCCGGTGAGGTCACGTCCGACACCGTGGCGAACCGGTCCAGGGTCACCTACGCCGGCCCGATCAACTCCTTCACTCTGTACTTCGCGTCCACCGATGGAACGACGGCCCAGCAGATCTTCCTCACCGGCCTGACCTTTTTTGCCTGCTGAGGTCGTCCGATTCAGGGAGGAGACCCCAGCCGCCCTCGCGCCTCTGGTACACAAGCTGGCCGATTGCCTGTTGCCACACGAGCACTTGGTCGGCTTCGCGCACCCGGGCGCTTAGTCAATTTCCCCTCGAGCCCCGATTCTATTTGGGAACTGGGAATTTCCCAGAACACTTTCATTCGGGAAACGGGTGCTTTAAAGGGCAGGTTGAAGTGGTGGATGCGACAGGATTTGATGAAATAATATGGAAAAGCATGCTGCGTTTCTCTCCTGAGTTCGCCCAGACGTTTTGAGCGAGGAGCCCACGGCGGCGCCCGCCCGCGTTCGGGCACCGTCGCCGGCCCCCGTCCCCCACGGTGACACACATCACCTCGAGCGGTGGGGGTCCGGGGGGACACCTAGACTCGATGCCATGACCCCACACAGCCCCGAGCACCCGGACCGCGACCGGCTTCCGGACAAGGTCTCCGACATCTTCGACCCCACGCGCTGGCGCGTGGTCGAGGGCTTCGACTTCGAGGACCTGACCTACCACCGCCAGGTGGAGCGCGACGCCGACGGCCGCTGGGTGGGCGACCTGCCGACGGTGCGCATCGCCTTCGACCGCCCCGAGGTCCGCAACGCGTTCCGCCCCGGCACCGTGGACGAGCTCTACCGCGCCCTCGACCACGCCCGCATGACCCCGGACGTCGGCACGGTGCTGCTCACCGGCAACGGCCCCTCCCCCAAGGACGGCGGCCACGCGTTCTGCTCGGGCGGGGACCAGCGCATCCGCGGCCGCGACGGCTACCGCTACGCCGAGGGGGAGACGGCCGAGACCATCGACCCGGCCCGCGCCGGACGCCTCCACATCCTCGAGGTTCAGCGCCTGATGCGCACCTCCCCCAAGGCGATCATCGCCGTCGTGAACGGCTGGGCGGCCGGCGGCGGTCATTCGCTCCACGTGGTCGCGGACCTCACCCTGGCCTCCCGCGAGCACGGGAAGTTCAAGCAGACGGACGCCACCGTGGGCTCCTTCGACGCCGGCTACGGCTCGGCCCTGCTCGCCCGGCAGGTGGGCCAGAAGCGCGCCCGGGAGATCTTCTTCACGGCGCGCGAGTACTCGGCCGAGGAGATGGTGGCCATGGGCGCGGTGAATGAGGCGGTGGACCACGAGCGCCTCGAGGAGGTCGCCCTCGAGTACGCCGCGGACATCAACCGTCAGTCCCCGCAGGCCCTGCGCATGCTCAAGTTCGCGTTCAACCTTCCCGACGACGGCATGGCCGGCCAGCAGGTCTTCGCCGGCGAGGCCACGCGCATGGCCTACATGACGGACGAGGCCGTGGAGGGCCGGGACGCGTTCCTGCAGAAGCGCGACCCGGACTGGTCCGCCTTCCCGTACCACTTCTGACCGACCACCACGGCAGGACGGAGACCCGCCCATGCTCGCGCTGCTCAACGACCAGCCCATCCTCGTCCTCATGGCCACCGTCGCCCTGGGCGCCGCCGTCGGCACCATCCCCCTGGGCAAGATCCGCCTCGGCGCCTCGGGAGCACTGTTCGTGGGCCTGCTCGTCGGGGCGGTGCTGCCCGACGTCGGCGACCGGCTGGCCCTGTTCCAGAGCTTCGGCCTGGCCCTGTTCGCCTACCTGATCGGGCTCGGCGCCGGCAAGGTGTTCTTCCGGGACCTGCGCCGCAACCTGCCCCTGATGCTGGCCGCCGTCGTCGTGGTGGTCCTCACCGCCTTCACGGTGCACCCGCTGGCCGCGCTGCTGCACATGGACCTGCCGACGGCGATCGGCGTGTGGACGGGTTCGCTCACCGCGACGCCGGCGATGGCGCTGGCGAACCAGCTCACCGGCGGGCAGGCCCCGGCCGTGGGCTACGGGCTGTCCTACCTGGTGGGCGTGGTCGGCACCATCATCGCGATCACCCTGCTCGCCGCCCGCCCGTGGGGCAGCTCCCCGCGCGATCCGGCGCCGGTGACCGACGGCAAGCTGCGCTTCACCGCCGCGGCCGCCACCTCCGCCCTCGCCGTGCGGGAGATCCCGGGGATCTCCGACGGGCTGGTGCGCGTGGTGGCGCTGCGCCACGGCGGCGTGGCCCGGATCGCCGGCTCCGCCGACCGGATCGAACCCGGGGACGAGGTCGTCCTGGACGGCACGGAGAAGAACATCGACGCGGCCGTGGAGGCCTTCGGCCGCCGCACCGACGCCGACCCGGCGCAGGTGATGAACCCGCTGCAGACCTCCATGGTCATCGTCACGGCCCGCGCCCTGGCCGATCGCCGCCTGGGCACGCTGTCCCTGCGCGAGCGCTTCGGCACCGACGTCGCCCGGCTGCGGCGCGACGACGTCGAGTCGCTGGCCACCCCGCAGACCGAGCTCAAGGTCGGCGACCGGGTGCTCATCGTGACCACCGCGCCGCGGATGGAGGCGGTGCGCGACTTCTTCGGCAACTCGACCCGGGGGCTCTCGAACCTGGACTGGATCTCCCTGGGCACGGGCATGGCGCTGGGCTACCTGCTGGGCATGGTGACGATCCCGCTTCCGGGCGGGGCCTCCTTCTCCCTCGGCCCGGCGGCCGGGTGCATCCTCGTCGGCCTCGCCCTCGGGGCGATCGGCCGAACGGGACCCACGGTGTGGGAGCCGTCCACGGAGATCGCGCTGACGCTGCGGCAGTTCGGCCTCATGCTCTTCCTGGGCGTGGTGGGCCTGGCCGCCGGCCCGGCGTTCCTCGAGACGGTGTTCACCCGGGTCGGCGGGCTGGCCATCCTGATGTCCGCCGTGCTCACCGCGCTGACCGCGGCCCTGCTCATCGCCGCGGCACGGCTGCTGGGGCAGTCCGTGGATCGCACGTTCGGGGCGCTGGCGGGCATCACGGGCCAGCCGGCGATCCTGGACTACGCGCTCTCCCGGTCCACCGACGCCCGCGTGACCGAGGGGTACGCCCAGCTGTTCGCGCTGATCATGGTGGTCAAGATCGCCACCGTGCCGTTCCTGCTCTGACCGGGCGGGCGGATCCGGTCCGCCGGGCGGGTCCGTTCGACCGCCGGGCCTCCTACACTCGGGGCCATGCCCGCCACCGCCGACGCCCTCGCCCGCGCCACGGACGCCCTCGCCGCGGCCTTCGACGGCGGCGCCCCCGTCGAGCTGACCGCCGACGGCGCCGCGCTCCCCCGGCCCGAGGCCCGCGACCCGCGCCGCTGCGGGGACCCGGACGCTGTCGCCGTGGTGCGCACCTCCGGGTCCACGGGCACGCCGAAGCAGATCGTCCTGACCGGCGCGGCCCTGCGCGCCTCGGCCGCGGCCACGGCCCGGCGGCTCGGGGGCGAGGGGGCGTGGCTGCTGGCCCTCGGCGTGCACTACGTGGCCGGGCTCGCCGTGCTCTCCCGCTCGATCGCGGCCGGGACCGCACCCGTGGCCCTGCCACCGGGCCCCTTCACGCCCGCGGCGTTCGCCACCGGGGCGGCCGCCCTGCCCGACGACGCCGGCCCCCGACTCGTCTCGCTCGTCCCCACCCAGCTCGCCCGCCTCCTCGCGGCCGACGCCGACCCGGCCGGGCGGGCGGCCCTGCGCTCCTTCGACCGTGTGCTCGTGGGCGGCGCCCGGCTCGATCCCGCGCTGCGGGCCGCGGCCGAGGCGGCGGGGGTGCGTCTCACCGCCACCTACGGCATGGCCGAGACGTGCGGCGGCTGCGTCTACGACGGCGTGCCGCTGCCCGGCGTCGCCGTCGCGGTGGCCCCGGACGACCCCGACGCCCCGCCGCGCGTGCGCCTGGCCGGGCCCATGGTGGCGGCCGGCTACCTCGACGACCCCGCCCGCACCGCCGCCCACTTCGTCCCCGCCGCGGACGGCGCCCGCGCCTTCCTGACCGAGGACACGGGCGTGCTCTCCCTCACCGACGACGGCGGCGTGCGGCTGGCCGTGACCGGCCGCCTGGACGACGTCGTCATCACGGGCGGGGTGAAGGTGTCCGCGGCGGCGGTGACCGCGGTGCTCGAGGCGCACCCGGGCGTCGCGGCGGCCCACGTGGCCGGCGTGCCGGATCCCGAGTGGGGCGCGCGGCTGTGCGCCGCCGTCGTGCCCGCCCACCCGGCCGCGGCCCCCGACGAGGCCGTCCTGCGCGCCCACGTGCGCGCGGCGCTGGGTGCGGCCGCGGTGCCCAAGACGTGGCTCGTCCTCGACGCCCTGCCCCTGCTCTCGACCGGCAAGACGGACCGGCAGGCCCTGGCCGCCCGGTTCACCGCCAGCTGAGCGACGCCCCGCCCGCGTGGGAGAATGACCCGGGCCCGGCCGACGTCGGGCCCCGGCCGCGCGCCGCCGTCGACCCGGCCCGCCGCGCGCCGCTGCCCACCCCGCTCCCCAGGAGGAACCCCCGCCCATGGCCGCCACGCTCTCCCACTGGGTCGCCGCCGCGCGCCTGCGCACGCTGCCCATGGCGATCGCCCCCGTGATCGTCGGCTCGGCCGCCGCCGCGGAGCTCGGCTCCTTCCACCTCGGTGCGGCGCTGCTGGCCCTCGTGGTGTCGCTCGCGCTGCAGATCGGCGTGAACTACGCCAACGACTACTCGGACGGCATCCGCGGCACCGACGACGAGCGCGTCGGCCCCTTCCGGCTCACCGTCTCCGGGCTCGTGCCCGCGGTCCGGGTGAAGCAGGCGGCCTTCGCGTTCTTCGGCCTCGCCGGGCTGGCCGGCCTGGGGCTCATCCTGCTCTCGGGGCACTGGTGGTTCCTGCTGGTCGGCGTCGCCTGCGTGCTGGCCGCGTGGTTCTATACCGGCGGGAAGCGGCCGTACGGGTACCTCGGCCTCGGTGAGGTGTTCGTGTTCGTGTTCTTCGGGCTGGTGGCCGTCCTCGGCACCACGTACACCCAGGCCGACGCCGTCAGCGGCCTGGCCTGGGCCGGCGCGATCGGCTGCGGGCTGATCTCCACGGCCCTGCTCATGGTCAACAACATCCGGGACATCCCCACGGACCGCGAGGTCGGGAAGATGACGCTGGCCGCCCGTCTGGGCGACGGACCCGCGCGGGCGTCCTACGGCGTCATGCTGGCCGTCGCCCTGCTGCTGCCGCTGTTCTGGGTGGCGGTGCACCCGGGGCTGCTGCTCGTGCCGATCGGCGGCCTGCTCGCGATCCGGCCGATCCGCACGGTGCTGCGCGCACAGGATCGCCGGGCGCTGATCCCGGTGCTGCGGGCGACCGGCGTGATCGGGATCGTCTACGCGATCACGTTCACCCTCGGCGCGCTGCTCTGAGCCGTACGGGATGACCGCGGCGTCGGCGGCGGGGTCCGCGCCGTCGCCCCGCGGGGCTCACTCCCGGAAGCGGCCCTCGGTGTAGGCGTCCTCGGCGTCCGCGTCGGCGGTCTCGGTGCGGCCCCGGCGGCCCGGACGGCCCTCCCACGCGGCGGACAGGTCCTCGGTGGCCCCCGTGCGCAGGCGGCCGAGGAAGAGGTAGCTGACCGCGAACGTCAGGATCGTGGCCGCGATCACTCCGAAGATCATCCCGAGGTCCATCACGTAGTAGAACAGTGCCCACAGGGCGACGAAGACGACCACGCGGACCAGACCGTAGAAGAAGATGCGCACCGGTCCATCCTACGAGGACGGACGCCCCGCCCGCCCGCCGACCCCACAGCCCGCGCCTAGACTGGCGGGATGGGCCGCTTCATCATCCCCGCCGCGATCATCCTCGCCGGACTGACCCTCTACGCGCTGTTCGAGGCGCTGCTCACCCCCGCCCGCGAGGTGCGCAGCCTGCCGAAGACGGCGTGGGTGGCGGTCATCGTGCTCGTGCCGCTCGTGGGGCCGCTGCTGTGGCTGCTGCTCGGCCGCGCCCGCCCGGCCGGCGCGGGCAGCCGCCCCGCGCCCCGGCCCACCGGGGCCCCGGACGACGACGAGGCCTTCCTGCGCAGCCTGCGCGTGCAGCGCCGCCAGGACGCCCGCGAGCAGGACCTGGACCGCCGCGAGGCCGAGCTGCGCGCCCGCGAGGAGGAGCTGCGCCGTCGTCGGGAGCAGGGCGACGACGACGCCGACCCGGAGGGCGACGGGCCGCGCGCCTGAGGGGCCCCGCCGGACTCAGCCGGGCAGACCCGCGTACGAGTGCAGGCCCGGGAAGTACGTGTTGACGATCGTGTAGTTGAACACGATGCACAGGAAGCCCACGATGCTCAGCCAGGCCGCGCGGGCACCGGTCCAGCCGCGGGTGGCCCGGGCGTGCAGGTACGCCGCGTAGACCACCCAGATCACGAAGGACCAGACCTCCTTGGTGTCCCAGTTCCAGTAGCGGCCCCACGCGGCCTCGGCCCAGATGGCGCCGGCGATCACGGTGAACGTCCACATCACGAAGGCGATCGCGTTGAGGCGGTAGGACCAGTTCTCGAGCCCCTGCGCGGCCGGCACGAGGCGCAGGAACGCCCACGAGCGCTCGCCCGCCGCAGCGCGCTTCTCCGCGCGGTCCTGCAGCAGCTGCAGCACGGACATCGCGGCGGTCAGCGCGAACAGCGAGCTGGCAAGCACGGCGATGGACACGTGGATGACGAGCCACGGCGTCTGCAGCGGCGGCTGGAGGTGGCCCACCGGCGTCGGGAAGCCCATGGTGGCCGCGCACATCATCGCCACGACGATGCCGGTGACGAACGTGCCCACGAAGCGCAGATCCTTGCGCAAGAGGAACAGCAGGTAGACGGTCGTGATCACGAGCGCGCCCGTGGTCATGAACTCGTACAGGTTGCCCCACGGCACGCGGGAGGCGGCGAGGCCGCGGGCGACGACGGCGAACGCGTGCAGCGCCCAGCCGACGGCCAGCACGGCCACCGCCACGTTGGCGACCGGGCGGCGGCCGCCGCCCGTGTAGTCCATGTCCTCGTCCACGAGGGCGCCGTCCGCGTCGACGCCGCGCTCGGCGGCGCCGGTCGGACGGGCCGCGTCGGAGGCGCTCGCGCCGACCGCCGTGGACCCGCCGACGGCGACCCCCACGGTCTCGCGGGCCGGAGCGGTGCGCACCTGCCCGCGCTGGGCCGCGAGGTCGGCCTCGAGGCGGCGGATGGTGGCCGAGGCGGTGGCCATGTCGATGGTGAACAGGATGAACGCCGCCGCGTACACGAGCGCGGCGATGAGCATGAAGAGGTCGCTGTACAGCGCCAGCTGCTCGTTCACGGGGGCCGTGGGGTTGAACACTGTCAGTCTCCTGATCGGGCGTCGGCGGGGCCGGCGGGGGTCTCGGGGGCGGTGGGGGTGGACTGGGGGGCGGCACCGGCCGCGGCGTCGTCGGCCGTCTCGGTGGCGGCGACGATGGGCCACCACTTCTCCATGGCGGCGCGCAGGGCCACGTGCTCCTCGTGGAGACCGAACTCCTCGCCGCGGGCGAGCAGCGCGTACTCCACGCGGGTGCGGCCGTCGTCGTCGGTGCGGGCACGCACCCACACGCGGCGACGGCGGACGAACAGACTGATCGCCAGGCCGAGCAGGGCGGTGCCGGCGAACACGCCGACGCCCCACTTGCCCGGGTCGTAGTGGATGTCCAGGCCGACGTAGCGGCGGACGCCGTCGAAGCTGATGGAGCCCTTGCCCTCGGGCAGCTCATACGTCTGGCCCGGGCTGAGCACGATGCCGCCGTTCTCGTTGGTGCGGCTGTTGAGCTCGGTGAGGGATGCGGTGTCCAGCACGTACACGTTCTGCGGGCGGCCGGTGTCCAGGCCGAGGTCCCCGTAGTACGAGTTCAGCTGCAGCTCCGGGTTGAGCAGCTCGGGGTCGGCCGAGAAGGCGGCGCCCTTCTCGTCCTCCACCGCCGTGGGCAGGAAGAAGCCGACGAAGCCCAGCTGATCCGGCCGCGCGTCGGGGACCTTGATGGTGGCCTGCGAGCCGTAGTTCTGGTCGAACACGCGGGTGACCACGGGGCCCTGGAAGGCCACGTCCCCGGCGCCGTCGCGGATGGTCACCACGGGCGCGTAGCCGTTGCCCACGAGGTAGACGCGCACGCCGTCGATGTCCAGCGGCTGGTTGACCTTGAGGATCTGGCGCTGGAGCTCGCCGCCGGAGCCCTCGCGGACGTCCATGACGGCGGTGTAGTCCAGCGGCTGGCCGTAGTGGGTCTCGGACTCGCGGTCGAACACGGCGTCGAAGGAGTCGAGGGTGAGGGAGAACGGCTGGAGGTCGTCCGCGCTGAAGTAGGTGCCGGGGGTGAAGGAGTCGTAGGCCACGAGGTTGTTGGCGAAGCCCTCGCCCTCCACGATGATCTTCTGCCCGCCGTACTTGGTCATGCCGCCGTAGGCCATGAACACGAGCACGCCGATCAGCGAGACGTGGAACAGGATGTTGCCGATCTCGCGCAGGTAGCCGCGCTCGGCGCCCACGGAGGCGCCGCCGTCCTCGAGGCGCCGCTCCACGCGGTAGCGGCGCTTGCGCAGCCACGCCTGGGCTCTGGCCACGGCCTCCTCGGGGCTCGGGCCGCCCTCCTCGAGGACGACGACGCCGGAGGCCGGCAGGCGCGTCAGGTTGCGGGGGGTGCGGGCCGGGGGCTGGCGCAGGGCCTTGGCGTGCTGGATGGCGCGCGGCCACACGCAGCCCACGAGGGAGACGAACAGCAGCAGGTAGATGGCCGAGAACCAGACGGAGTTGTAGACGTCGAAGAACTGCAGGGCGTCCAGGACGGGGCCCCACACGGGGTTGTCCTCGATCCACTGGTCCACGATCTCGGGGCCGGCACGGCGCTGGGGCACGAGGGAGCCGGGCACGGCGGCGACGGCGAGCAGGAGCAGCAGCATGAGCGCGGTGCTCATGCTGGTCAGCTGGGTCCAGATCCAGCGCAGGGTGCCCGCCAGGCCGAGGCGCGGCAGGGTGACGGGCTCGGAGCGCGTCCGGGCGGCCTTGGAGCTCACAGGGGCATCTCCCATTCGTTGGCGAACCACAGCTGCAGCTGCGTGGTCCAGGCGGTCCAGACGCCGGTGACCATGAGCAGGCCCAGCGCGATCAGCAGGGCGCCGCCGAGGCGCATGATCAGCACGCGGTGCCGCGTGAAGAACCCGAGGGCCCGCATGCCGCGCTCCATGCCGAGGGCCATGAGCACGAACGGCAGGCCCAGGCCGAGGCAGTAGAGGAAGGCGAGCAGGGCGCCGCGGCCCACGGAGCCGGAGCTGGCCGTGGACATGGCCAGGACGGCGGCCATGGTGGGGCCGATGCACGGCGCCCAGCCCAGGCCGAAGGTCATGCCCAGCAGGGGCGCGCCGACCAGGCCGGCGGCGGGCTTGAAGTGGACGCGGCGCTCCTGCTGAAGCCGGCCGCCGCCGCCGAGGAACACGAGGCCCATGAGCATCACGAGCACGCCGAGCACGGGGGTGACCCAGGCGCCGTCGCGCCGCAGCCAGACCATGGCCTGGGTGAACACCACGGTGATGCCCACGAACACCACGGCGAACCCGAGCACGAACAGCACGGAGCCGAGCACGAGGCGCCCGCGGCGGCGGCTGGTGAGCACGTCCCCGCCGAGGCCGGTGACGTACCCGAGGTAGCCGGGCACGAGCGGCAGCACGCACGGGGAGAGGAAGGAGATCAGGCCGGCCAGCACGGCGATCGGCGCGGCCAGCAGCAGGGAGCCGTCGAGGGCGATCTCGGCGAAGGGGTTGCTCTGCATGGACACGGCGGCCGGGTCAGGCCGCGGCCTCGTCCACCACGGTGGTGAGCAGGGCGCGCAGGGTGGACTCCTCCACGGCGCCGAGCACGCGGGCGGCCACGCGGCCCTCGACGTCCAGGACGAGGGTGGAGGGCACGGCCTGCGGGGGCACGTAGTCGGTCATGTTCAGGAGCACGTCCCCGCGGGCGTCCTCGATGGACGGGTAGGGGATCTCGAAGGTGCGCTCGAAGGCCTGCGCGGTGGTGGCGGTGTCCCGGACGTTCACGCCGAGGAACCGCACCCCCTGCGGGGCGAACTGCTCGTGCAGGGCCACGAGGTGGGGGGCCTCCACGCGGCACGGGGCGCATGCGGCGTACCAGAAGTTCAGCAGGGCCGGGGCGCCGCGCAGGCTCGCGCCGGTCACGGGGGTGCCGTCGAAGAGCTCGGCGGCGAACTCCACGGGGGCGCCGCGCTCGGCGGGGGCGATCTCCAGGACGGAGCCGTCTCCGGCGATGTAGTTCTTGCCGTCCGCGTTGCCGGCCTGCTGCGTCAGCGAGTCGTCCCCCGAGCACGCCGCGAGGACGGGCGCGAGGCCGAGCAGCGAGAGGCCGGTCAGCACGGTGCGACGGGACGGACGGGGGGTCTGCATGGCGGGCTGCCCTCCAGGGGACGCGCGGGGCTGGATTCCGGGGACCTGGGGAGTCTACTGCCCGCCCCGCATTCTGACTGAACCCTGGACGTCACACCCCCACCCCGTGGGAGGCCGCGGACGGCGCCGTCGACGCCGGCCGCCGTCGGGGCCTCAGGCGCCCGGCAGGGAGGAGGCGTCCTTCAGCAGGGCCTGGTTCGGCTCGTGGTACTCGACGCGCGGCACCCTGCGCCCTTCCTCGTACACGAGCGAGGTCACGGAGGTCAGCGAGCACTCACGGCGGCGCGGGTCGTGCCACAGCGGACGGCCCTCGACGGCCAGGCGCGTCACCCAGATCGGCAGCTGGTGCGAGACGAGCACGGACTCGGCGCCGGGCCCCTCGGCGGCCACGGCCTCGCCGCGGAGCCGGTCGACGACGGCCAGCATCCGGGCGGCCTGCGCGCGGTACGGCTCGCCCCAGGACGGGCGCAGGGGATTGCGCAGCCGGGGCCACAGCCGCGGGTTGCGCTTCAGCGACGCCGCCACCTGGGACATGCCCTCGAAGGCGTTCTCCGCCTCGATCAGGTCCGGCTCGGTGACCAGCGGCAGGTCGAACGCGGCCGCGATGGGCACGGCGGTCTGCTGTGCGCGGGTCAACGGGGAGGCGGCGACGACGGCGGGCGCACGGCCGGTCTGCGCGGCGCGCTCCGCGAACCACGCGGCCACGCCCCGGGCCATCTCGTGGCCGAGCTCCGAGAGCCCGAACTCCGGCAGGCGGCCGTAGAGGACACGATCGGGGTTGTGGACTTCTCCGTGGCGGACCAGGTGGACGGTGGCGAGCGTCTGCATGGGGCCAGTCTGGCAGAGGCGGACCGGTGGCCCCGGCGGTAGCGTGGGGCACACCTCGGCGCGACCGCGCCGCCACCCCCGTCCGCACCGAGACGCCGCGAGCGTCGGCGTCGCTAGGAGGCCCCATGTCCGGCACCTCGCCCACCGATCCCCACGGCAGCCAGAACCCGTACGGCACCGACCCGTACGGCGCCGCCCCGCAGGGGCCGACCCCGGGCTCCCCCGACCCGGCGGGCGCGAGCCCGTACGGCCAGAACCCCTACGGCGCACCGCCGGCGGCTCCGTACGGCGCCCCGGGCCAGGCGGGGATGCCCCAGGCCCCCTCCCCCCACGGCCCGGCCGGCTGGCAGTCTCCCGGCCCGGTCGAGCTGCCCCCGCGGCCGCGTTCCCTGACGGCCGCGTTCTGGCTGATCGTCTCGGGCGGCCTCCTGCTGCTGGCGACGACCCTGCTGGCGGCCTTCGCCATCACCCAGCCGGAAGGCCAGGCCGCGATCCAGCAGGAGCTGGACCGGTCCGTCGAGCAGATGGATCTGCCCGCCGACCAGGCGGAGCAGATGCGCGCCATGACGGACGGGATGCTTCCGGCCCTCGCCACGACGGCGGCCGTGTTCGGCGTGCTCGCGTTCCTCGTCTACCTGTGGGTGGCGTTCGCGATCCGCGGCGGCTCGCGCACCGCGCGCATCGTCGGAACGGTGCTGGCGTCCCTGTCCGTGCTGGTGCTGGTCTCCAACGCCGTGATGGGGGCGTTCAGCCCGCTGGACCTCGTGTGGGTGGGTCTCGGCGTCGCCGGCATCGTGCTCGCCTACCGCCCGGACGCCACGGAGTACATGCGGCTGAAGGCCTGGCAGCGCTTCGCGCGCCGCTGAGCCCGCTCAGGCCCGCGGGGCGTCCAGGAGCCGGACCAGGCGGGCCGGGTCCACGCGCCAGAAGTCGCGCTGGACGCCGTCGACGAACAGCACCGGCACCTCGTCCGCGAACCGCTCGAGCAGGGCCGGGTGCGCGGCGCCGTCGACGGCCTCCCAGGCCTCGCCCCGCGCGACGCACACCTGCGCCACCGTGGCCTCGGCCTCGGCGCACAGGTGACAGCCGGGCTTCACGAGCAGCTGGACGCGGGCGGTGGCGGCGGGCAGGTCGGCGGTCATGGACCCACTCTACGGATCGCCGTCCACGACGAAGCCGCCGTCCTCTCGGAAGGGGACGACGGCTTCGTCTCGTCAGCGCCCGGAGGGCGCGGGCGTCACTTCTTGTTGCGACGCTGGTGACGGGTCTTGCGAAGCAGCTTGCGGTGCTTCTTCTTCGACATGCGCTTGCGGCGCTTCTTGATCACAGATCCCATGGGGACTCCTTGAATCGGGGCGAGGGTCGGCGGTCGTGGGACCGCAGGCATCCGGGGCGCCGGACACGCCGACCCGCATTCCACCGGATGTGGAACGCCTGGAAACGTTCTCGGCCACAATACCGGCCGCACGGGCCGCGGTCGAACCGGGACGCGGGCCGGCTCAGTCGAACCAGGGGTCCAGCCCGTGCAGCGGGAACACCTCGCGGCGCGTGGCCATGATCGACTGGTCCACCGGGTCGGCCGGGTCGTAGCCCACCTCCCACGAGCGCCACCACACATCCGCGTCCTCGCCCATCACGGTGGGGATCCGCTCGGCGTCGTCCCCCTCGTGCACGGACATGTCCCCGGTCAGCTCGTCCGCGGTGAGGGTCCGGACGTGCTCGATCCAGGCGGCGGGGATCTCGCTCTTCACCGGGATCGGGGTCTGCAGGACGGCGGCGGTCAGGTGGGCCCACGCGCGCGGCACCACCCGCAGCGGGTTGTAGCCGCCGCCCCCGGTGGCCAGCCACCGGCCGTGCGCGAACCGGTCGGCCCAGTCGCCGACGTCGAACGCGAGCTGGCGCTGGCCGTCCACGCTCAGCCGCAGGTCGGCGAGCGGGTCCGTGCGGTGACCGTCGCAGCCGTGCTGGCTGACCAGCACGTCCGGGGCGAACGCCTGCAGCAGCGGGGGGACCACGGCGTGGGCGGCGCGCAGGAAGCCGGCGTCGCCGGTGCGCGGGGGCAGCGCGACGTTCACCGCTGTGCCCTGAGCGGCCGAGCCGCCGATCTCGTTGGCGAAGCCCGTGCCCGGGAACAGGCTGATGCCCGTCTCGTGCAGGGAGATGGTGAGCACGCGGGGGTCGTCGTAGAAGATCGACTGCGTGCCGTCGCCGTGGTGCGCGTCCACGTCGACGTAGGCGACGCGCTCCGCGCCGAGGTCCAGCAGGCGCTGGATGGCCACGGCGCAGTCGTTGTAGATGCAGAACCCGGACGCCGAGGACCGGGCGGCGTGGTGCATGCCGCCGGCGAAGTTCACGGCGCGGTCCACCTCGCCGGACCAGATCGCCTCCGCGGCGACGAGGGAGCCGCCCGCGATCCGGGCGGCGGACTCGTGCAGGTCCGGGAACACGGGACAGTCCTCGGTGCCCAGGCCGAAGCGGCCGTCCTCGGCCGACGACGTCGCCGCGGCCCGGCGGACGGCGGCGACGTACTCGGGGTCGTGGACGAGGGCGAGCTGCTCGTCCGTGGCCACGGGCGGCTCCACGATCCGCACGTGGGGCGCGTCCAGCAGGCCGAACGCCTCCACGAGCCGGTGCGTGAGGTCCAGCCGCAGGGGCGCCATCGGGTGTTCCGCGCTGAACCGGTAGCGGAGCAGGCTGGAGTCCCACACCACAGCGGCGGGGGTGGGAGCGGGAGGGGTGGACGTGGTGCTCATCACGGTCCAGCCTAGGGCTCCGGGCGGCACGGTGGCGACGAGCGCCTCGGATGTCTCACCCGCGTGACGCGCGGGCCTCAGGGGCGCGCGATACTGGGAGCCGGTCCGTTCCCCGTCCCCCGTCCCCCTCGCAGGAGGTGCCCCGTGGCAGGTCCCCGTCCGACCCCGCACGCCCGCCGCCACGGCGGGGTGCGCCGGCCCGGCGGACTCCCCCGGCCCGGCCAGGCCTCCACGCTGGAGTCCTCGACCGACCTGCGCACGGCGCTGCGGCGCTCGGGCCGTGCCGTCAGCTCGGTGGTGGGCGGCTCCCCGGCCCGCGCCGCCCTCTCCGCCTTCGCCCTCATGGCCCTGGTGTTCACCGGGCTCCTCGCCCTGCCGTGGGCCGCGGCGGACGGCCACGCCACCCCCCTGCACGACGCCATGTTCACCGCGGTCTCCGCCTTCTCCGTGACCGGTCTGACCACCGTCAACACGGCCGAGCACTGGTCCCCCGCGGGCCAGGTGGTCATCCTCGTGGCCATCCAGATCGGCGGCCTGGGCATCCTCTCGATGGCCTCGCTGCTCACGTTGGCCGTCTCCCGGCATCTGGGCCTGAGGTCGAAGCTGGCGACGCAGCAGGCGGGCATGACCTCCGGCAGTCTCGGCGAGGTCGGCCAGCTGCTGCGCGTCGTCGTCGTGACGGTGCTGACCGCGGAGGCCGCGCTGGCGCTCGTCCTCGTGCCGCGGTTCGCGGCCATCTCCGGCTCGTGGCTCACCGGCCTGTGGCACGGTGTCTTCTACTCGGTCAGCGCCTTCAACAACGCGGGGTTCACCCTGCACGTGGACGGCCTGCCGGAGATCATGCACGACCCGGTGATCATCACGGTGCTCGGCGTCGGCGTGTTCCTCGGCGCGCTCGGCTTCCCCGTGGTCATGGTGCTGCTGGAGAAGGGGTGGCGGTTCCGGGAGTGGAACCTGCACACCAAGCTCACGGTCGAGGTGACGCTGGCCCTGCTGGTGCTCGGCGCCGTCGCCCTCTTCTTCTTCGAGGCGGGCAACCCGGCGACCCAGGCCGGCATGGGCTTCTGGCAGCGGGTCGGGCACTCCCTGTTCGGCTCCGTGATGACCCGCTCCGGAGGCTTCGCGATCGACGACACGAACGCGCACCAGCCCGAGTCCCTGCTGCTCATGGACGCGCTGATGTTCGTGGGCGGTGGGTCCGCCTCCACCGCGGGCGGCATCAAGGTGACCACGCTGGCGATCATGTTCCTCGCGATCGTGGCGGAGGCGCGCGGCGACCGCGAGGTGACGGCGCACGGCCGCACGATCGCCCCCGAGTCCCTGCGCGTGGCCATCGCGGTGCTCGCACTCGGGGCCACCCTCGTGCTCGTGGCCACTCTGGCGCTGGTGCACATCACCGACGAGTCCCTCCAGCGACCCCTGTTCGAGGTGATCTCCGCGTTCGGCACGTGCGGGCTCTCCGTGGGCGTCTCCGCGGAGAGCCCACCGGCCGGCAAGTACGTCCTGACGGCCATGATGTTCGCGGGCCGCGTTGGTACGATCACGTTCGCCGCCGCCCTGGCCCTGCGCCAGCGGCGCGTGCTCTACCGCTACCCCGTCGAGAGGCCGGTCATTGGCTGACACCCCGCAGCGCACCGATCCCAACGCCCCCGTGCTCGTCGTGGGGCTGGGCCGCTTCGGCGCCGCCACGGCCGAGGAGCTCGTCGCACAGGGGCGCGAGGTGCTCGCCGTCGAGCGGGACCCCGTCCTCGTGCAGCGCTACGCCCCCTCGCTGACCCACGTGGTGGAGGCGGACGCCACCGACTCCGAGGCCCTGCGCCAGCTCGGTGCGCAGGACTTCTCGACGGCGGTGGTCGGCGTGGGCACCTCCATCGAGGCATCGGTGCTGATCACCGTGAACCTCGTGGACCTGGAGATCCCGCACATCTGGGTGAAGGCGATCAGCGAGGCGCACGGCACGATCCTCAAGCGGATCGGGGCGAACCATGTGATCTTCCCGGAGCACGACGCCGGCGTGCGCGCCGCCCACCTCGTGAACGGGCGCATGCTCGACTTCATCGAGTTCGACGACGACTTCGCGATCGTGAAGATGTACCCGCCGGCCGAGTGCGTGGGCTTCACGCTCGCCGAGTCCCACGTGCGCTCCAAGTACGGCGTGACCGTGGTGGGCGTGAAGACCCCGGGCGAGGACTTCACCTACGCCCAGCCGGACACCCGGGTGGGCCCGCGCGACACCCTCATCGTCTCGGGCCACACCGACCTCATCGACCGGTTCGCCGCCCGGCCCTGAGGCACGCCGGAGCCGTCAGGCCCCGAACTCCTCGGCCATCTCCTTGTCGCGCTGCGCGGCCGCGTCCATGGCACGGTTCACGAGGTCGCCCATGCCGCCGTCCAGGAACGCCTCCACGGCCTTCTCGGTGGTGCCGTTCGGGCTCATCACGGCCTTGCGCAGAGCCTCGGCCCTGGCCCCCTCCTGCTGGAGCATGATGCCGGCGCCCTTGACGGTGGCCGCGGCCATGGCCTCGGCGGAGGCGGCGTCCAGTCCCATCTCCGCACCGTGGGCGGCGATCAGCTCGGCCAGCAGGAACACGTAGGCCGGGGCGGAGCCGGCGGTGGCCACCACGGCGGAGAGCTGCTCCTCGGCCACCGGCACCACCAGGCCGCAGCCCTCGAAGAGAGCACGCACGGCGGTGGCCTGCTCCTCGGTGACGCCCGGCCCGGGGGCCACGCCCACGACGCCGGAGCCCACCGTCAGGGGCGTGTTCGGCATGGTCCGCACGATCGGCTGCCCCGCGGGCAGCACGGCGGCCATGGTCGCGGCGGTGACGCCGGCTGCCACGGACACCACCACGGTCTCGGGGCGCAGCGACGGCGCCAGGTCCGTGAGGGTGGCGACCATGTCCTTCGGCTTCACGCCCACCAGGACGATGTCCGCCTCAGCGACCGCGGCATGGTTGGCGCGTTCGTCCCGCTCCTGGGAGGTCACGGTGACGCCGTGCTGCGCGGCGGCCTTCTCGGCGGAGGCGGCGGAGCGGGTGGTGGCGGTGACGTCCTCGGCGCGCACGGCGCCGGCGTCGAGGGCTCCGGCGAGGATCGCGCCGGTCATGGTGCCCAGGCCCAGGATGGTCAGCTTCATGGTCGGTCCGTCTCCTTCGTGGTCGGGCGCGGAACGCCGTCGTCGTCGTGGTGGTCGGTCCCGCCGGCGGCCAGGTGCTCGCGCGCGAACGCGAGCGAGGCGGCCAGCTTCTCCTCGCGCTGGCCCGCGTACTCCACGCCGCGGGTGCCCACCTCCACGCACACCGCGCCGGCCAGGCCCTCGGTCGCCAGGTGGCGCAGGGTCTCGGCCACGCGCTGCGTGCCCTCGCCGGGGACCAGGTGGTCGTCCTTGCCGGAGTCGTTGCCGTCGGTGAGGTGGACGTGCCGCAGCCGCGGGCCGAGCTCGCGGACGGCCGCCAGGGAGTCCGCCCGCGCGATGGCCGCGTGGGAGAAGTCCCAGCAGATGTGCTCGTACGGCTCGGGCAGCGGGTTCCAGTGCGGCAGGTACATCTTGGCCTCGCGGCCGTAGGCCCGCCACGGGTACATGTTCTCCACCGCGATCACCACACCGGTCTCCGCCATGAGCTCGTGGATGCCCTCGGCGAAGCGCACCGCGTACGTGCCCTGCCAGCGGAACGGCGGGTGGGCGACCACGGTGGCCGCACCCACGGCCTGCGCCAGCTCCACGGAGCGGCGGATCTTGGACCACGCGGAGCCCCAGACCTGCTGCGTGAACAGCAGGGTGGGGGCGTGGATGGAGTCGATGGGCATCCCGTGACGCTCGGACAGCCGCGTCAGCCGCCGCGCGTCCTGGCTCCACGCGTTGTGCGTGACCATGACCTCCACGCCGTCGTAGCCGAGGTCCTCGGCGGTGGCGAACACGTCCTGGGTGCCCAGGGGGAACACGGACGAGGAGGACAGGGTCACGGGGATGTCCGCGCCGAAGCGCGCCGCGGGGGCCAGGTGCGCGGTGGCGTCCGCCATGCTCAGCGCACCCCCAGGCTCAGTCCCGGCAGGAGGGTGTCCGGGTTGAGGTTCACGTGGCCGACGCCGGGCAGGCCGTCCCGGGTGAGGTGGCCCTCGAGCATGAGCGCGTCGAGGCGGTTGAGGATCAGGCCCTCGCGCAGCGCCCACGGGCAGATCTCGAGCTGGGCGATGCCGAACGTGCGCATGGCCGTCAGCGCGACGATCGCCCCCGCGAACACCTGGTGCGCGCGCACGTCCGAGACGCCGGGCAGCTCCGCCCGCTCCGCGATGGTCATCGCCGCGAGGCGGTTCACCCACAGGTGCAGGTCGTCCGCGCGCAGGTGCCGCTTCACGAAGGGCCCCGCCGCCGACGGCGCCGCCCCGGTGATCCGGGCGAGGGAGCGGAACGTCTTCGAGGTGGCGGTGACCACCACGGGCGACTCGATGCGCGGGAAGTCCGCGTAGGCCTCCTCGAGTCGCTTCTCCACGTGCTTGCGGAGCTTCTTCACCGCCTTGGGGCTGGGCGGGTCCTCGGGCACCCAGTCGCGGGTGAGGCGGCCGGCGCCCAGCGGCAGGGACAGGGCGTGCGAGGGCAGCTCGTCCTGGCCGTAGGCGATCTCGAAGGAACCGCCGCCGATGTCGAAGTTCAGGATGGAGCCGGCGTCCCAGCCCTGCCAGCGGCGCACGGCGAAGTACGTCATGGCCGACTCCTGGTCCCCCGTGAGCTCGGAGAGGTGCACACCGGTCTCGGCCTGCACGCGGGCCAGCACGGCGGCGCCGTTCGCGGACTCGCGGATCGCCGAGGTGCAGAACGAGATCATGTCCTCCGCCCGATGCTCCTCCGCGAACGCGGCGGCCTCCCGGACGAAGTCCACGAGCTCCCGCTGACCCTCCTCCGTGATCGCCCCGTCGGCGTCCTGGTAGCGGATCAACGGAAGGGAGCGCTTGTGCTCCGCGTAGGCGACGGGGCGGGCCCCCGGGTGGGCGTCCACGAGCAGCAGGTGGACGGTGTTGGATCCGATGTCCAGGACGCCGAGGCGCATGGCGCTCAGGCCTTCTTCCGCGCGGTGGTCTTCTTGGCCGGGGTCTTGCGCGCCGCCGGCTTCTTGGCGCCGCCGCGGGTGGCCGGGCCCTTGGCGCGCTTGTCCGCGAGCAGCTGGTAGGCCTCCTCCGCCGTGAGCTCCTCGGGCTGGCGGCCGCGCGGGACGGTGATGTTGGTGACCCCGTCCGTGACGTACGGGCCGAAGCGGCCCTCCTTCACGGTGACCTTCTTGCCGGAGACCGGGTCCTCGCCGAACTCGGCCAGCGGCGGCTTGGCGGCCCCGCGGCCACGCTGCTTCGGCTGGGCGTAGATCTCGAGGGCCTGCTCCTGCGTGATGCTGAAGATCTGGTCCTCGGACTCGAGCGAGCGCGAGTCCGAGCCCTTCTTCAGGTAGGGCCCGAAGCGGCCGTTCTGGGCGGTGATGACCTCGCCCTCGGCGTCCGCGCCCACGACGCGCGGCAGGGACATCAGCTGCAGCGCCTGCTCGAGGGTCACGGTGTCCACGGACATGCTCGTGAAGAGGGAGCCGGTGCGGGGCTTCTCCTTGGCCGGCTTCTTCTTCGGCTTGGGCTTGCCGTTCTTGTAGTACTCGGTGGGCTGGGCGTCGAGCCAGGCCTGCAGCTCCTCCTCGGTCATCTCGGGGATGACCTCGGTGACGTAGGGCCCGTAGCGCCCGTCCTTGGCGACGATGGTCCGGCCCGTCTCCGGGTCCGTGCCGAGCTCGCGCTCGGAGGGCTGGGCGGTGGCGAACAGCTCCTCGGCCTTGGCCGGGGTGAGCTCGTCCGGGGCCAGGTCCTCGGGGACGTTGGCGCGCGGCGGGGTGGCGCCCGCCTCCGCGTCGGCCGGCAGCGACCGCTCCAGGTACGGACCGTACTGGCCCACCCGCAGGGTGATGTCCTCGGTGATCGGCAGCGAGTTCACGGCCCGCGCGTCGATCTCGCCGAGGTTGTCCACCACGTGCTTGAGGCCCTCGACGCCCTTCTCCGTCTCCGCGGCGGGGGCCCCGAAGTAGAAGGTCTGCAGCCAGGCCTCGCGGCCGAGTTCGCCCGCGGCGATCCGGTCGAGGTCGTCCTCCATGCGGGCCGTGAAGTCGTAGTCCACGTACTTCGCGAAGTAGTCCTCGAGCAGGCCGATCACCGCGAACGCGGTCCACGACGGGACGAGCGCGGTGCCGCGCTTGGACACGTAGCCGCGGTCCATGATCGTGGAGATCGTCGGGGCGTACGTGGAGGGACGCCCGATCTCGCGGCGCTCCAGCTCGGCGACGATCGACGCCTCGGTGTAGCGGGCCGGCGGGGAGGTCTCGTGCCCGGTGGCCTCGATCGGGTCACCGGTGAGGCGCTCGCCCTGGGCCACCTGCGGCAGGCGGCGGTCCTTGGCCTCCGCGTTCTCGCCGTCGACCTCGGCGTCCCGACCCTCCTCGTACGCGTCGAGGAAGCCCTTGAACGTGATGACGGTGCCCGAGGCGCTGAACTGCGCGAGGCGGCCGTCCTGCGCGGTGGCCGAGAGCCGCAGCGTGGCGGTGTAGCCCTTGGCATCGGCCATCTGCGAGGCCACGGTGCGCTTCCAGATCAGCTCGTACAGGCGGAACTCGTCCGGGCGCAGCTCGGCCTTGACCTGGGCCGGGGTCCGGAAGGAGTCCCCCGCGGGCCGGATGGCCTCGTGGGCCTCCTGCGCGGTCTCGTTGCGCTTGGCGTAGACGCGCGGCTGGGCCGGCACGGCGTCCGCCCCGTAGAGCTCGGTGGCCTGGCGCCGGGCGGCCTGCACGGCTTCCTGCGAGAGGTTCACCGAGTCCGTGCGCATGTACGTGATGTAGCCGTTCTCGTACAGGCGCTGGGCCACCTGCATGGAGACGCGGGAGCTCATGCGGAGCTTGCGGGCGGCCTCCTGTTGCAGCGTGGAGGTGGTGAAGGGGGCGGCCGGGCGGCGGGTGTACGGCTTGTCCTCCACCGAGTCGACCGTGAAGTCCGCCCCGCGCAGACCCTCGGCCAGCGAGCGGGCGCCGGCCTCGTCCAGGTGGGTCACCTTCTTGCCGGCGGAGGCCTTGAGCCGCCCGGCGTCGTCGAAGTCGCGGCCCGTGGCCACGCGCTCGCCGTCCACCGTGCTGAGGCGGGCCGTGAACGAGCTGCCCACGGCGTCCGCGGCCTGCGCGCCCTCGGCCACCGTGAAGGTGCCCTCCACGCCCCAGTAGTGGGCGGAGACGAAGGCCATGCGCTCCCGCTCGCGCTCGACGACGAGGCGGGTGGCCACCGACTGCACGCGGCCCGCCGAGAGCCCGCGGGAGACCTTGCGCCACAGCACCGGCGAGAGCTCGTAGCCGAACAGGCGGTCGAGGATGCGGCGCGTCTCCTGGGCGTCCACGAGGGCCGTGTCCAGCTCGCGGATGTTCTCCAGGCCTCGGCGCACGCCCTCCTGGGTGATCTCCCCGAAGGTCATCCGGTACACCGGCACCGTGGGCTTGAGGGTGTCCAGCAGGTGCCAGGCGATGGCCTCGCCCTCCCGGTCCGCATCCGTGGCGAGGTAGAGGGCCTCGGCGTCCTTGAGCTCGCGCTTGAGCTCCGCGACCTTCTTCTTCTTGTCCGGGTGCACCACGTAGTACGGGGTGAAGCCGTGCTCCGTGTCCACGGCGAACTTCCCGAACGGGCCCTTCTTCATGTCCGCCGGCAGGTCCGAGGGCTTGGGCAGGTCGCGGATGTGCCCCACGGAGGAGTCCACCACCCAGCCGGAGCCCACCGCGTTGAGGTACTTCGCGATGGACTTGCTCTTGGCCGGGGACTCCACGATGACCAGCTTCTTGCCCTCGGGCACGGGAGCGGTCACGGAAGCGGATGACGTGGACAAGGGGGTCCTCCTCGGACGGGGAAGGCGGTGGTTCCGGGCCGGTGCGCGGTGCACGCCGGCGTCGGGCGGACGTCCCCACATCGTAGGGGGCGCGGTGCCCACGATAACGCCCGGCGTCCCCGCGCCCGCCACCGCCCGATCGTCAGCCCTCCACCAGGAACCCGTCCTCGTACAGCTCCCGCAGCGCGGCCAGCAGGCCGGCCCGCCCGACGTCGTCCAGCTCCAGCAGCGCGGCGACCGCGCCCACCAGCTGCCCCACGGACAGCTCACCGTCGGAGGCGGACAGCACGCCCGCCGTCGCGGTGTCCAGGCGCGCCACGCGCCGGAACCCGGAGCCCTGCCGGGCCAGGATCACCTCGGGGTGCTCCGCCCCGAACCGCTGGTGGCGCTCCTCCGTGACGTCCGCGGCCACGCGCAGGTGCAGGCCGCGCAGCGCGGCCAGGGCCGGGTCCCCGACGGCGTCCCCCGCCCCGGCGCCGGCGGTGAGCCGGTCCCGGCGGGCGACGGCGGCGGCCCACGCGGTGCCGAGGGCCTCGTCCACGGCCTGGGTCAGCTCCTCGGCGACCACCCACCCCCGGCCCTGGGAGCCGTCCGCGGCGGGCCGACGCAGCCACACGTGGCCGAAGCCCACGCCCGCGACCCCGCGCGCGGCGAAGTCGTCCAGGTACCCACGGTAGGCGGCCTCATAGGCGGGCGGGTCGAGCTCGAGTGAGGAGTCCTGCAGCCACGTCTCCGCGTAGCCCGCGGGGTCCTGCCGGTCGCGCTGGATGAACCAGGCCTGCATCCCCGACGCCACCCACGAGCGCGGGCGCGCGTCCCAGGGTGCGGTGTCGGCGTCGGCGGTGTCTCCCGCCGGGATCTCCCAGTTGGCGAGCAGCTGCGCGGTGCCGCCCTCGGCGAGCACGTCCGGCAGGGCCGCGATCAGCTCCGCGACGATCCGGTCGCCCTCGCGGCCGCCGTCGCGGTAGGTCAGCACGGGCGCGTCCGGGTCCGTGCGCGGGGTGATCACGAACGGCGGGTTCGAGACCACGAGGTCGAACCGCTCCCCCGCCACCGGCGCCAGCAGATCGCCGGCCGCCAGCCGGACCCGGTCCTCGAGCCGCTCCCGGTCGAGGCCGAGCACGTCCGCGTTGAGCAGCAGGTTGAACCGGGTGAAGGCCAGGGCGCGCTCGGACAGGTCCGTGGCGGTGACGTGGTCGGCGTGGGCGAGCAGGTGCAGGGTCTGGATCCCGCAGCCCACCCCCACGTCGAGGGCGCGGGCCACGGGACGGCGCTGCGTGGCGCCGGCGAGCGTGAGGGAGGCCCGGCCGACGCCGAGCACGTGCTCGGGAGGCAGCGGGCCGCGCCGCTGCAGGGCCGTCAGGTCCGAGGCGATCCACATCCGGCCCGGCTCGTCCGCCTCGTACGGCGAGAGGTCCACCGCGCCGCGCACGCGCCCGTCCGGCCCCTCGACGACGAGCCCGGCCGCCACGGCCCCGGCCAGGCCGAGGCGGGGCAGCGCGGCGTCGAGGTCGGCGGCGGGGACGGGGTCGCCGAGCAGCCAGGCCCCGACGGCGGCGGCGAGGCCCCGCGTGCCATACCGGTCGCCGGGGCCGGCTGCGTCGTCGGGCCGGCCGGGGCCCGCCAGGTGACCGGCGACGACGCGGCGGGCGGCCTCGGCGTGCTCGCGGTCCAGGGCGAGCGTGGCCACGGGTCCGAGCAGCCCCTCGACGGCGGCGGTGGTGAACGGCAGGGCCGCCAGATCCGCGGCGAGGGCCACGGCCGTGGCCGGGGTCAGCCGCGGGGCGGGGGGCGACGGGGGTGTCGGGACGGGACTCATGCCTCGGTCCTCTCAGCGGGGTGGGGGCGGTGGGCGCAGACAGGACAGCGGTGCTCGGGGTCGTCGGCGGCGCAGGCCGCACAGCGGACCTCGAGCGTGGTGCAGGCCGGGTCGGCGCAGTTGCGCAGCGCCGAGGTCGGTGCCTCGCACGCGACGCACCGGCCGATGGTCTCGGCGTCGGCGGTGAAGCGGGTGGACAGGCGCCGGTCGAACACGGCCAGCTCGCCCCGCCACAGTCCGGCGTCGCCACGGGCCTCGCCGTAGCGGACGATGCCGCCGTCGAGCTGGTAGACCTCGGCGAAGCCGCGGTCCTTGAGCAGGGCCGAGAGGACCTCGCAGCGCACGCCGCCCGTGCAGTAGGTGATCAGCGGCGCGTCCTTGAGGTGGTCCAGGGCCCCGGAGTCGACGGCGGCGAGCAGGTCGCGGGTGGTGTGCGCGTCCGGGACCACGGCCCCGTCGAAGCGGCCGATGGCCGCCTCGACCGTGTTGCGGCCGTCGAGGAAGCGCACGGGGTTGGCGGTGCCGGCGCGCTCGGCGACGAGCGCGTCCACCTGGGCGGGGGTGAGCCGCTCCCCCGTGCCGACGACGCCGCCCGCGTCCACGGTGACGCGCTCGGGGGCCCCGAACGCGACGAGCTCGGGCTTGAGCTTGACGGAGAGGCGGGGGAAGTCCGCCGCCGAGCCGTCCGACCACTTCACCTCGAGATCCCGGAACGCCGGATGCTCCCGCGTGCCGCGCACGTAGCGCTTGACCGCGTCGACCGGCCCGCCGACGGTCCCGTTGATCCCCTGCGGCGACACGATGATCCGGCCGGTCAGGCCGAGGGACGCGGCGAGCGTGCGCTGCCACAGCCGCACCGCCTCGGGGTCGGCGAGCGGGGTGAACCGGTAGTACAGCGCGATGCGGGAGAGGGCGGCGGTGCTCATCGAGGTCCAGGCTAGTGCGCGACCCCGGACGTGACGGCCGTGAGGGACGGGCGGGGCCTGGCCCGCACCGGCCTCACGCCTTACCCTTCAGACATGACTGAGCATCTGGATCCGGCACTGGTCGACATCTGGTTCGCGGCCTGGTCGCGATCGCGCGGCTACCGCGTCAGCCAGGAGGCGGGGCGACGCGCGGCCCTGCGCACCCCCCGCCCCGCCCACATGATCCCCGGCGGCTCCGGTCGCGCCACGGTGGATGTGCCGGCCACGTGGGAGCACGTGGTGGTGAACCCCTCCCGCGCGGAGCTGGAGGACCTGCGCGAGGCGGTGCGGGACCAGGAGCAGATCCTGCTCACCGTGTTCGGCGACGCCGGCGAGGACCCCAAGGCCATGGGTCTGAAGGCCCAGGCCGAGCCGGAGCGCTTCATGACCATGGACATGGACCCCGAGCTGCAGGACGTGGAGCCCCCGCTGCTGCCCGAGGGCTATGAGGCCCGCGTGGACCAGCCGATGGAGGGCAGTCGTCGCCTGCGCATCCTGGCCGTCGGCGCCTCGACCGCGCCGGAGGGCGAGGAGGAGCTCGCCGCCCTCGGCTGGGTCACCGAGGAGGACGGCACCGCCGTCTACGACCGGATCTGGACGTCCCCGAACCACCGTCGTCGCGGCCTCGGCTCCCTCGTGATGCGCTATCTCACCTCCGAGGTCATGAGCGAGGGTGAGATCAGCCGCGGCCTGCTCGTCGCCTCCCCGGACGGGCAGAAGCTGTACCGCCACCTGGCCTGGACCGACCTCGGCCCCGTGTCCATCTGGGGTCGCGGCCTGGCCGAGGACAACCCCACCGCCGAGCACACCGGCACCATGGGGGCGTGACCGGCCACCTCCCGGAGCACGATCCCTGGGCGGATCCCGCGGGCGGCTGGGGGCCGCCCGGCACGGCGGACGCCGCGCCGCCCGTCGACGACGCCGCCCCGGACTCCTCCGGACCGGAGCCGCAGCCCGTCGGTGAGATGGTGGCCGACGTCGTGGCCGGGCTGTCCGTCACGGCACCCGGCGACCTGCGCCCGGACATCCCGGCGGGGGCCGGACTCCGTGCGGCGCTGGGCCGGACCGGGCTGCCCGAGCAGATCCGCCACGTCACCGAGCTGCCCGCACGGCAGGCCCGGCACACGGACTGGCCCGCGGACGCTCCGGAGGGCCTGGTCGGGGCGTTCGCGGCGCGCGGCGTCGAGCGGCCGTGGCTGCACCAGGTGCGCGCCGCGGCCCTGGCCGGCGCGGGGACGCACACCGTGCTCGCCACGGGCACGGCGTCGGGCAAGTCGCTGGGCTACCAGCTGGCGGTCGGCACCCGGCTGGCCGCCGACCCCCGGGCCACCGCGCTCTACCTCGCCCCCACCAAGGCCCTCGCGGCGGACCAGCTGACCTCCTGGCGCGCCCTCGAGCGGGACGGCGCCCCGGGGCTGCGCGCGGCCCCCTACGACGGCGACACCGCACCGCAGGACCGGATCTGGGCCCGCGAGCACGCCACCGTGCTCATGACCAACCCGGACATGCTCCACGTGGGGATCCTGCCGCACCACGAGCGGTGGGCCGCGTTCTTCCGGAACCTCGCGTTCGTGGTGGTGGACGAGTCGCACACCTACCGGGGCGTCTTCGGCTCGCAGGTGGGCATCCTGCTGCGCCGGCTGCGGCGCATCGCCGCCCACTACCGCGGGGACCGTCCGGAGACCGTGTTCATCGGGGCGTCGGCGACGTCGGCGGATCCGGCCGGGCACTTCGCCCGACTGATCGGGGCGCCGGCCACGGCCGTCACCGAGGACGCGTCCCCGCACGGGGCGGTCACGGTGGCGTTCTGGGAGCCGGAGCTGACGGACCGTCGGGGCGAGAACGGCGCGCCCGTCCGCCGCTCGGCGATGGCCGCCGCCGCCGACCTGGTCACGGACCTGGCCCTGCAGCAGGTGCGCACGCTGGCGTTCATCCGCTCGCGGCGCGGGGCCGAGGCCATCGCCAGCGCGGCCAAGCGGCAGCTCGAGGAGGTCGAGCCGGGGCTCGGCACGCGGATCGCGGCCTACCGCTCGGGCTATCTGCCCGAGGAGCGGCGGGAGCTGGAGGCGGACCTGCGCTCGGGTCGGCTGCTGGGCATGGCCTCGACGCCGGCGCTGGAGATGGGCATCGACGTCGCGGGGCTGGACGCGGTGGTGGTGGCCGGCTGGCCGGGCACCCGCGCGTCGTTCTTCCAGCAGATCGGCCGCGCCGGGCGCGGCGGCCAGGACGCGCTCGCGTTCTTCGTGGCCTCGGACGACCCCCTGGACACGTTCGTGGTGGACCACCCGGAGGCCGTGTTCGACCTGGGCGTGGAGGACACCGTGGTGGACCCGGAGAACCCGCACCTGCTCGGCCCCCAGCTGTGCGCGGCCGCCGCGGAGCTGCCGATCACGCCCGAGGCGTTCGGCTGGTTCGGGGAGCCGGAGCGGGTGCGCGCCCTGCTGGACGTGCTGGTCGAGCAGGGGCTGCTGCGCCGCCGGCCGGCCGGCTGGTTCTGGACGCACCCCGAGCACGCCGCCGGCATGGTCTCCCTGCGGGACGACGGCGGCGGGCCCATGGACATCATCGACGCCGAGTCCGGTGCCCTGCTGGGCACGATGGACTCGCCCCAGACCCACTACCAGGCGCATCCCGGCGCGGTGTACGTGCACCAGGACCGCACGTACCTCGTGGAGGAGCTGGACGAGGACGCGCACGCGGTGGTGGTCACGCGCGCCTGGCCGGACTTCACCACGCAGGCCCGGGACGTCACGGAGGTCGAGATCGTGGCGGTGCACCGCCGCCTGGACGCGCGGGAGGGCACCCTGCGCTGGTGCCTCGGGGATGTGCAGGTCCGCACCCAGGTGGTGTCCTTCCAGCGCAAGGCCCTGGCCTCCGGGGAGGTGCTCGGCGAGGAGCCCCTCGACCTGCCGGCGCGGGACCTGTTCACCTCGGCGGTGTGGTTCCAGGCGGCCTCGGACGAGCTCATCGCCGCGGGACTGACCACGGATCGCCTTCCCGGCGCCCTGCACGCGGCCGAGCACGCGATGATCGGCATGATGCCGCTCGTCGCCTCGAACGACCGCTGGGACATCGGAGGCGTCTCGATGGTCCTGCACCCGGACACCGGCTCCCCCGCCGTGTTCGTCTACGACGGCCGGCCCGGCGGGGCGGGCTTCGCCGAACGCGGCTTCGAGCAGGCGCGACGCTGGGTCGAGGCGACGGCGGGGGCCATCGCGGCCTGCGAGTGCGCGGAGGGCTGCCCGTCCTGCGTGCAGTCCCCCAAGTGCGGCAACCGCAACAGCCCACTGGACAAGGCCGGCGCGCTGACCGTCCTGCGGTTCCTGATGGACCACGCCGATCACCTCGTCCCGGCGGACGCCTCGACCGACGGCTCGGGCGGCGGCGCCTCCGGCGGGTCCTCCGGCGGGGCCACGGACGCGGCGCCCGGGGCCTGAGACCGCGGCGGACCCGCGACGGCATCGGCCGTGGCCGCCGGCAGCGGGGCGCGGGCGAGCTCGACCGCGACGCGCACGGTCCCGTCCTCGCGCACCTCGCACGCCACGACGGCGGCCCCGTTGCGTTCGGCGGTCCGCCCGGCCAGCACGCACGGCTCGTGGTCGGAGAGCCCGCGCCGGGCGTCGGAGGCGGCGAGCGCCGCCAGATCGGCAGCCCCGGCCGCCCGGGAGCCGGTGGCCGAGGCCTGCCCCAGCGCCGCGACAGCCAGCAGCAGCCCCGCCCCCAGAGCGGCCGTGCCCAGGACGGACACGGTGCCCGAGCCGCGTTCGCCCCGCGCGGGCGCCCTCCCACGGGTCATGACCGGTCCTCCGGCCCGGCGGCGGGCGTTCCGGGCCGCTGGTCGGGGGCGGCGGCGTGCGCGGTGAGGGTGAGCACCTCGGCCCAGGCGAGCGGCCCGGGGCCGGGCTGGACGACCTCGACGGTCACCCACCCGCCCTCGACGGTGTGCGAGAGCGAGGCGTCGTCGCCGGCCATGCGCGCCACGGCGTCCCGGGCCGCCGCCTCGTCGTCGCCCCGGGCGAGGATGCGGGCGGCCGACGCCGCCGCGTCCTGACCCCGCACCTGCTGCACCGCGGCGGCCCCGGCCAGCAGGACGGACACGAGCACGAACGCGATCACGGGCAGCAGCACCGCGTACTCGGCCGTGACGGCCCCGGTCTCGCCGCCCCGGAGCGCGCGGGGCCGCCCCGCCGTCCGGGCGCCCGTGCGGCGCCCGGACGGCGAGGCGGAGGTCGGGTGCTCAGTCACGCTGGAGCGCCCCGGAGACGAGGTCCACGAGCAGCGACTGCACGTCCGGGCTGGTGAGCACGACGGCCAGCACGCCCGCGAAGCCCACGGCGGCGAGCGTGAGGATGCCGTACTCGGCCGTGATCGCGCCGGTCTCCTCGCCCGCGGCGTCGACGACGCGCGCGAGGCGATTGCGGCCGCTCGGGCGGGTGACGGCGGGCTGGGCGGAGTGGGAGCGGTGGGTCATGGTGGTCCTCCTGGAGTGGGCCCCGCGGTGCGGGGCGGTGATGACGGCCCGGCCGGGCCGCTGGTCCCAGGCTGGCCCGCTCCGGGGCTCGCGCGCCGGGGGCGGCGCGGATCCGGGGATGGGCCGGGGCGATCGGGGCCCTGTGCAGGACCGGACGCCCCGGCGTCGCCGCCGCCTCAGCCCGGTCCCGCCCCGAGCAGGGCCATGACGACGGGCACCACGCCCCAGCACACGAAGGCCGGCAGCAGGCACAGCCCCAGCGGCATCACCAGGCGCACGGCGAGCTCCTCGGCCGCCCGTTCATCGGCCCGCCGGGTCTGCTGACGGACGGCGGCGGCGGTCTCGGCCAGCGTGCGGGCGCCGGCCATCCCGGACCGGTGCAGCGGCCGCAGCCGGGCGGCGGTCTCGATCCACACCGGGTCCGTGTCGAGCCCCGCCCACGCCTCGTCCCAGTCCCGGCCCCAGAGCAGCAGCGCCGCCGTGGCGCGCAGGCCGCGGGCGCCCGGCAGGGTTCGGCCGAGGTCGTCCAGCGCGGCGGGCAGGGATCGGCCGGCGCTGAGCAGCGCCGCCAACACGTCCAGCACGACGGCGGCGCCCACCGCCGCCGGTTCGCGCGCGGCAGCACGCAGCAGCAGGCGCGTCCAGGACCGCCCGGCCAGCCAGAACAGCAGCCCCACCGCGGCGACCACGGCACCGAAGGGCGAGCGGGCCAGGTCCCACGGGGAGGTGCCGAGCAGCCACGCGAGGCCGAGGCCGCCCAGGGGCAGCCACTGCAGCAGTCGGGACGTCGCGCCCGGCCCCGCCGCGGCCGAGCGGCGGGCCCGGGCCGCGTCCACGTCCGCCTCGAGACTGTGGGCCAGCCGCCGGGCCACGGCAGCGGGAGCGGCACCCGCCCGGGCCCCGGCCGCGAGCGCCGCGTCGACCAGCGCCCAGCCCGGGTCCCGTGCGGGGGTCCGCCAGGGCAGGGTCCCGCCGCCGCGCGCCGCCTCCCCGGTCGGCGCATGCGACGCCGGCACATCCCAGGCCAGCGCCTCGGCCCGGCGTCGGGCGCGGTGATGGGCACAGCATGCGGCACCCGCCTCGCCCGGGCCCGACCCGCAGGCGGGCAGGGTGCACGCGGTCTCCCGCCAGGCCTGCTCCTCGGTCAGGCCGGCCGCGACGAGGGCGGCCCAGCGGCGCAGCGCGCCGACGAGCACCTCCGTCTCCTCCTCCGGCCTCGCCCGCCCCGCCCACCAGGGCAGCAGCGGCTCGGCACGCCCAGCGCGCGACCGTCGTGCCTGCCCGGCCGCCGTCGTCGTGCTCACCGGCCGCACCGCCCCGCCAGCCGGGCCGCGAGCGCGGGCACGCCGGGTCCCTCGACGGTCCGCCCACCCGCCGCCTCCGTCCCGGGCCGCCACGTGAGGGCGGGCAGCAGGGCGAACCCGTCGGCGCGCGGGTCCGGGACGGCGAGTTCGACTGGATGCCGCCCGTGGCCGTCGCGGGCGATGTGCAGCACGGCGTCCACGCCGGCGCGGGCCTGCGCGGCCACCGTCTCGGGCCGCCAGCCGGCCAGGGAGGCCATGGCCGTCAGCCGGGCGGGCACCTCGGCGGCGGCGTTGGCGTGCAGGGTGCCCCACGCACCCTGATGTCCCGTGTTCAGGGCGGTGAGGACGTCGGCCACCTCGGCGCCGCGGCACTCGCCGACCACGAGCCGGTCCGGCCGCATCCGCAGCGCGTGGCGGACGAGCTCGGCCAGTCCGACCTCGCCGGCGCCCTCCGCGTTGGCGGCGCGGCACTGCAGTGCGACCACGTGCGGGTGATCGGGCGCGGCCTCGGCCGTGTCCTCCACGACGACGATCCGTTCGTCCCCCGGCACCCGGCCGAGGGCCGCGGAGAGCAGCGTGGTCTTGCCCGCCCCGGTCGCGCCGCTGACCAGGACGGTGGCACGGTCGCACACGAGCGCCTCGAGGGCGTCGGCCCAGAGGGCGCCGTCCGGCCAGCCGTCGGCCAGCGCGGTCAGCGACGGCGTCGTCGCGGCCGGGATCCGCAGGCTCAGCAAAGTGCCGCCGCCGCTGACCGGGGGCAGGACCGCGTGGACGCGCACGCCGCCCACGCGGGCGTCGGCCAGCGGCACCGCCGCGTCGAGGCGGCGGCCGGCCCGGTGCAGCAGCCGCACCGCGAGCGCCCGGGCGGTCTCGGGGTCGAGCCGACCGGGGCGGCGGACGAGGCCCTCGTCCCCGTCGGTCCACACCGCGCCCGCGCCGTCCACGAGCACGTCGGTCACGCCCGGGGTGCGCACCCAGGGTGCGAGCGGGCCGAAGCCGTCGAGCTCATCGACCAGCGCCGCCACGCGCGGGTCGTCGATCGGCGCGTCGAGGGCCTCGGCGATCAGCGGGACCAGCGGCAGCTCCGCCCCGTCTGCGGCCGACGCACGGGCCTCGGCCACGCGCCGGCGCACGACGGCGGCGTCCAGCCCGCCGGGGCCCGCTGCGGGTGCGGCCAGCGGCGGCGCGGCGACCTGCGTGCGTTCCGGCTCGGCCGGGTCAGTGCGGGGCCACGGGAACCGTCGGCTGCCCTCGGGCGGGGCGGGGCGGCGGCGGCCCCGGGGCGGGCGGGCCGGGGCGGCGGGGACGAACGGGCGCATGGCGGGCCTCCTGCGGGTCGGGGCGGCGGCCGCGGTCCGCGGCCGCCGGCCCGTCCAGTCCACCGTCCCGCCCGGGCGCCTGCGCCCCCGGCCCCGCCGCTGGGGACACGGGCCCGCCCACCGGCGCCTGTGCAGGAGCGGGCGGCGGCGCGCAGCCGTCAGCCGCGCAGGATCCGGTGGGTCCGCGCGTCACGCACGCGGGAGTCGTTCCACGGCACGTCCCAGCCCAGCAGTGCCAGCACACGGTCCAGCAGCGCCGCCGTGAACCCCCACACCAGGCGCTCGCCCACGAGGAAGCCCGGCGTCTCGCCGCGGCGGCCGCCGGGCCGGGCCACGCGGCACCGGTTCGCGGGGTCCACCAGGTCCGCGACCGGCATCCGGAACACGGCCGCGGCCTCGGCCTGGTCGACCACCGCCACGCGACTGGGGTCCCGCCACCACCCGAGCACCGGGTGCACCACGTGCCCCGAGACCACCACCGGCACCGCCGGCAGCACGCCCAGGACCTCCACGCCGGCCGGGTCCAAGCCGGTCTCCTCCTGCGCCTCGCGCAGGGCCGTGGCCACGACGTCGGCGTCCTCGGGGTCGACGCGACCGCCGGGGAACGCGATCTGCCCGGCGTGCTGGCGCAGGGTGGCGGCGCGCTGGGTCAGCAGCACGTCCACGTGCGGGTGCACGCGCTCGGCGTCGTGACGGGCGGGGACGTCGTCGAGGGCGCCGAACAGGATCAGCACGGCGGAGGGGCGCGGATCGCCGGACCGGGGCCAGTCGAAGCCCCACATCGGCACGGCCTCGGGCGGGATTGTGGTGAGCGAGGCCGGGTCGTGGTGACCGGGCGCGTCCGCAGGGGCCGTGCCCCACCGGGCCACGAGGTCCGCCAGCTGGTCCCGCGCACCCGTCAGCGACGCCTCGGACGTCCCGGCGGCGTCGCGGGAGGTCGGGCGGGGGCTCGCGGGGGTCTCAGGCATGGCCCCCACGCTAGCCGCCGGTCGTAGCCTCGGGGCATGACGGCTCCCCTGACCTCGCCCCCAGCGGCCACCGCGTCCTCGGATCCGGTGGACGTCGCGGTGATCGGCGCCGGCCAGGCCGGACTGGCGGCCGGCTACTTCCTGGCGCGGGCCGCGCGGGACGTCGGCCGCGGGCGCCGGCCGGGCCCGCCGCCGTCGTTCGTCCTGCTCGACGCCTCCGCCCAGCCCGGCGGCGCGTGGCCGCACCACTGGGACTCCCTGCGCCTGTTCTCCCCCGCCGAGCACTCCTCCCTGCCGGGCCGACCCATGCCGCCGTCGCCCGGCCCCGGCACCCCGGACGCCGGGCACGTCGTCGCCTACCTGGCCGACTACGAGGACCGCTACGGGCTGCCGGTGCGCCGGGGCGTGCGTGTCGCGGAGGTGACGCACGACGCCGCCGCGTCCCCTCCGTTCACCCTGCGGCTCGAGGACGGCACGGCCCTGAGCGCCCGCGCGGTGGTCTCCGCCACCGGCTCGTTCACCCGCCCGTTCTTGCCGGCCCTCCCGGGCGTCGACCACTTCGGCGGCACGCAGCGGCATTCCGCCGCGTACCGCTCCCCCGACGCGTTCACCGGGCGGCACGTCCTCGTGGTGGGCGGCGGCAACTCGGGCGCCCAGATCGCGGCGGACCTGCTGCTGGCGGGTGTCGCCACCACGTGGGCCACCCGGCGTCCGCCCCGGTTCATGCCGGACGACGTGGACGGGCGGGTGCTCTTCGATCGGGCCTCGGCGCGCGTGCTGGGCCGCTCCGAGGCGCGCGTGGGCGACCTCGGGGACATCGTCATGGTGCCCTCGGTGATCCGCGCCCGCGACGGGGCCGGGCTCCACGCGGTCCCCGCGCCCACCGCGCTCACGCCGGACGGCGTCCGCTGGGACCACGACGCCGGCGCGAGCCACGGCTGGCCCGCCGCCAACCGCGCCGCGGCCCGGGTGCGCGGCGCCGAGCACCCGGTGGACGACATCGTCTGGTGCACGAGCTTCCGGGCGGACCTGCGCCATCTGCGGGGCCTCGAGCTGACCCGCCACCCCTCCGGGGCGCCGGCGACGGAGCGTGCACTGCCGACCGCCTCGGTGGACGTGCCGGGGCTGCACCTGCTCGGCTACGACGACTGGTGCGGGGCCGCCTCGGCCACGCTCGCGGGCGTGGGGGCTCACGCGCGCCGGGCGGTCGCCGCGATCCTCGCGGGTCTCACCGAAGGCTGAGCGGGCAGGCCGGGCGCTCAGGCCTCCAGCCCGTGGCCGAGGGCGCGCAGCTCCCGGCGCGTCCGCCCCGCGCGCAGGAGCTCGAGCAGCTCCTCCCGGCCGGGCTTGAGCTCGTAGGCCAGCAGGGCGCGCGCCCGCTCGGGGTCGGTCTCCCCCTCGCCGTAGGACGGGCACCAGCGGGCGATCGGGCACGCCCCGCACGCCGGGCGGCGCGCGTGGCACACGCGGCGGCCGTGGAAGATCAGCCGGTGGGAGAGCATCGTCCAGTCCCGGCGCGGGAACAGGGCGCCCACGGCGTGCTCGACCTTCACCGGGTCGGTCTCGTCCGTGAACCCCAGGCGCCGGGCGAGCCGGCCGACGTGCGTGTCCACGGTGATCCCGGGCTGGCCGAAGGCGTTGCCGAGCACCACGAACGCGGTCTTGCGGCCCACCCCGGGCAGCGCCACGAGGTCCTCGAGACGGGCGGGGACCTCGCCGTCGTGCCGGGCCACGAGCTCCTGGGACAGCCGCAGGATCGCGGAGGCCTTGTTCCGGTAGAACCCCGTGGAGCGCACGAGCTCCTGCAGCTCGGGCTCGGTGGCCGCGGCCATCGCGTGGGCGTCCGGGAAGCGGGCGAACAGCGCCGGCGTGGCCGCGTTGACCCGCACGTCGGTGGTCTGGGCGGACAGCACCGTGGCCACGAGCAGCTCGAACGGCGTCTCGAAGTCCAGCTCGGCGACGGCGTACGGGTACGTCTCGGCCAGGATCCGGTTGATCCGCCGCGCCCGGCGCACCAGGGCCAGCCGGGTCTCCCCGGTCGGCGTGTCCGTCGGCTCCGTCTCCATCCGCGCGTCCTCCCGCCCTCGTGCGATCCGCTCAGGTCCGACCATCCTAGGGAGCGGGGCGCGTGCCGACGTCCACACCGGGGTCGGCCCCCGCTTCCGGGCGCGATGCGACACACAGGACCCGAAGATTTGTGGCGACGACGCCGCGCGCGGCATGCTGAGGCGGGAGACTAGTGTGGGACGCGTCACATCCGCGTCTCGCACCGACCGCACCACCCCGAAAGGACCCCGTCGATGGACGAGCAGATCCCCACGTTCCCGCCCCCGGCCGAGTTCGCCGCCCAGGCGGTGGCCGGAGCCGACCTGTACGAGGAGGCCGCCGAGGACCGCCTGGCCTATTGGGCCCGCCGCGCCCGCGAGGTCCTGCACTGGGAGCAGGACTTCACCGACGTCCTGGACTGGTCCGATGCACCCTTCGCGAAGTGGTTCGTCGGCGGCACCACCAACGCCGCGTACAACGCCCTGGACCGCCACGTCGAGGCCGGCCACGGCGACCGCGTGGCCATCCACTTCGAGGGCGAGCCCGGTGACACCCGCACCTACACCTACGCCGACCTGGCCGCCGAGGTCCGGCGCGCCGCCAACGCGTTCGAGTCCCTCGGCGTGACCAAGGGCGACCGCGTGGCCGTCTACCTGCCGATGATCCCCGAGGCCGTCATCACGATGCTCGCGTGCGCGCGCATCGGCGCGGTCCACTCCGTGGTCTTCGGCGGCTTCTCCTCCGACGCCCTGCGCTCCCGCGTGGACGACGCCGAGGCCAAGCTCGTCGTCACGGCCGACGGCTCCTTCCGCCGCGGCAAGCCCTCCATGCTCAAGCCCGCCGTGGACCAGGCCCTCTCCGCGCCCGGCCACACGGCCGAGCACGTGCTCGTGGTCCGCCGCAACGAGGCCGAGGTCGAGATGACCGAGGGCCGCGACCTGTGGTGGCACGACGTCGTGGACGCCCAGTCCGACGAGCACGAGCTCGTGTGGCACGACGCCGAGCACCCGCTCTACATCCTCTACACCTCCGGTACCACCGGGAAGCCGAAGGGCATCCTGCACACCACCGGCGGCTACCTCGTGCAGGCCGCGGCCACCCACCACGACACCTTCGACCTGCACCCGGAGTCGGACGTCTTCTGGTGCACCGCCGACGTCGGCTGGGTCACCGGGCACTCCTACGTCGCCTATGCGCCGCTGGTCAACGGCGCCACCCAGGTGATCTACGAGGGCACCCCGGACTCCCCGCACCAGGGCCGCTGGTGGGAGATCGTGCAGAAGTACGGCGTGAGCATCCTCTACACGGCGCCGACGGCGATCCGCACGTTCATGAAGTGGGGCCGGCACATCCCGGACGAGTACGACCTCTCCAGCCTGCGCGTGCTCGGCTCCGTGGGCGAGGCCATCAACCCGGAGGCCTGGCGCTGGTACCACGAGGTCATCGGCGCCGGCCGCTGCCCCATCGTGGACACCTGGTGGCAGACCGAGACAGGCGCCCACATGCTCACCCCGCTGCCCGGCGTGACCACCCTCAAGCCCGGTTCCGCCCAGAGGCCGGTGCCCGGCGTCGTGCTGGAGGTCGTGGACGAGCTCGGCGAGCCCATGACGGACACGAGCGCGGGCTTCCTCGTGGTGCGCGAGCCGTGGCCGTCCATGCTGCGCGGCATCTGGGGCGACCGGGAGCGCTTCAAGGAGACCTACTGGTCCCGCTTCCCCGGCATGTACTTCGCCGGCGACGGCGCCCGCTACGACGAGGACGGCGACATCTGGCTGCTGGGCCGCGTGGACGACGTCATGAACGTCTCCGGCCACCGCCTGTCCACCACCGAGATCGAGTCCTCCCTCGTGGCGCACCCGTCCGTGGCCGAGTCCGCGGTGGTCGGCGCGAAGGATGAGACCACGGGCGAGGCGGTCGTGGCGTTCGTCCTGCTCACCGCGGTCGCCGTCGCGGCCGACCGCGACGTCGCCGAGGTCGAGGAGGAGCTGCGGCAGCACGTGGGCAAGGACATCGGACCCATCGCCAAGCCCAAGCGCGTGCTCGTGGTCCCCGAGCTGCCCAAGACGCGCTCCGGCAAGATCATGCGCCGTCTGCTCAAGGACGTGGCCGAGGGCCGCGACCCGGGCGACTCCACCACGCTGGCCGACCCCACGGTCATGCAGCGCATCGTGGAGACGCTCGCCCCGAAGGCCTGAGCCGGCACGACGACGCCGCCCCGGACCGCACGCTGCGTGCGGTCCGGGGCGGCGTCGTCGGTGGGCGGGCCCGCCTCAGGCGCGGGCGGCCGCGTCCCGGCGGACCAGCTCCACGGCCTCGTCGGGCGTGTACCCGAGGCGCTCGAGCAGGGTGTCCAGACAGCGCCGCACGGCCTGGTGCGCGGCGTCGGCGCGGGCGTCCGCCGAGGCGGCCACGAACGTGCCCGCGCGACCCCGGGTGCGGATGGTGCCGTGCGCCTCGAGCTCCTTGTAGGCCCGGGCCACGGTGCCCGGTGCCACGCCGAGCTCGGCGGCGAGCACGCGCACGGGCGGCAGTCGGTCCCCGCGGGCCAGGGATCCGGAGGCGACGCCGGCCAGGACCGCGTCCACGATCTGCCGGTAGGGCGGGGCCGGCAGGCTCGCGTCCACCGCCACGACCGGCAGGGAGGCGGAGACCACGCCCGCGGCCCCGTCGGCGACCGGGGCCGCCGCGAACGGACCGGGGAGCCTCATCGACTCACCGGTGCCGCGCGTCGAGACGGCCATCCTCGCGCTCCCGCACGGCGGGGGCCAGCTCGTCCTCGATGGCGAGGTCGCCCGAGGAGTCGTCCGGGTGGCGGAGCAGGTGGATGGCGGAGACCGCGAGGCCGCCCCACACCAGGAGGATGGCCAGGGACATCATGACGATCGCTGCGGTGCTCATCGGTCAGAGCTCCTTCCGGGTGGTGGCCGCGGGCACCACCGGCAGGGCGCCGGTGGGGACGGTGCCCTCGGGCACGGCGTTGTGCGGGATGAGGTCGCCGTGGATCTCGCTGTCCAGGTCCTCCGCGTAGAGGTTGGACTTGCGGGACCACGGGATCAGGGAGAGCAGGACGGCCAGGGCGACGGAGCCGAGCGCGATGCCCCAGCCGAAGACGCCGAGGAAGTCGCCCGGGTAGCCCTCATAGCCCTCCGCGATCACCTTCATGATCCAGGAGAGCCAGATGTAGGCGAGCACGATCGGCATGAGCACGCCGATCAGCAGCACGTACCCGCGGCCGACCTTGAAGGAGGAGACGGCGTTGAGGTGCGCCGTGATGCGGCGGGCCGAGCCCAGTGCGCCGGTGACCAGGAGCACCGACAGGAGCGCCGCGCCCACGATGCCGAAGTTGTTGGCGAACGCGTCCATGGTGTCGAGCATCTGCAGGCCCGTGGTGGTGGAGAACAGGGCGAGGGAGACCACCCCGGACAGGCCGATCACGACGATCGTGGCCGTCCAGCGGCCCCAGCCGAGCTTGTCCTTCACGGCGGAGATGACGACCTCGAGGATCGAGATCAGCGAGGTGAAGCCGGCGACCACGAGCGAGCCGAAGAACAGCACGCCGATCAGGGCGCCGAGCGGGGCCTGCGAGATCAGGGTGGGGAAGGCGATGAACGCCAGGCCGATGCCGCTGCCGGCCACCTCGGACACGGACACGCCGGAGGCCTGCGCCATGAAGCCCAGGGCGGAGAACACGCCGATGCCGGCTAGGATCTCGAAGCCCGAGTTGGAGAAGCCGACGACCAGGCCGGAGCCGGTAAGGTTCGTCCGGCGGTTGAGGTAGGAGGCGTAGGTGATCATGATGCCGAAACCGACGGACAGCGAGAAGAAGATCTGGCCGTAGGCGGCGATCCAGACGCCGGGGTCAGCGAGCGCGGCCCAGTTCGGCGTGAACAGGGCGTCCAGGCCCTGGGCGGCGCCCGGCAGGGTGAGGGCGATGCCGACGAGGATCAGGAACATCACGATGAGCAGCGGGATGCCGACCATCGAGGCCAGGGCCACGCCCCGGCGCACGCCGAAGCCCATGATGAGCAGCGTGATCACCCAGACGGCGAGCATGGGCCAGAAGACGCCCGAGACGAAGTCGAAGGACGGGGACGGGTCGTCGGCGACCCGCAGGTAGTCGCCCATGAGGAAGGTCTCCGGGTCCTCGCCCCACCGCTGGTCCACGGAGAACCAGGTGTACATGATCGCCCAGCCGATGATCGCGGCGTAGTAGATCCCGATGACGACGCAGATGAGCACCTGCCACCAGCCGACGGTCTCGGTCCACCGGGACAGGCGCCGGAACGCCAGAGGCGCGGAGCCGCGGAAGCGGTGGCCGATCGCGTAGTCGAAGAACAGCAGCGGGATGCCCGCCGTGAGCAGCGCGATCAGGTAGGGGATGACGAACGCGCCACCGCCGTTCTCATAGGCGACGTAGGGGAAGCGCCAGATGTTGCCGAGGCCCACGGCGGAGCCGATGGCCGCCAGGATGAAGGCCCACCGGCCGGTGAACTCCTCCCGGGTGCGCTTCGGCGCCGTGGCGGGCGCGGAGACGGTGCTGGACATGCAGGACCTCCGAGGGTCGGGGAAACTCGAGTGTGACGGATGCCACAATAGTCGACGCGGGCCGTTACCGGACAGTCCGGTCCGGAATGCGGGCGTCAGGCGCGTGGCGCGGCGCCGGCTCAGCCGCCCGGGACGCAGTCCCCCGAGGGGACCGTGGCTGTCATCCCCGGGGCCGCGGCGACGACGGGGGCGATGGTGTCCGCCGTCAGGGCGTAGCCGACGGCGTCCGAGCCCGGGGCCCGGGCGAACACCAGACCGGCCAGGTTCCCGGCGGCGTCCACCACCGGGCCGCCCGAGTAGCCGTGGCGGATGTCCGCCGCGAGGGTGTAGACGTCCACCATGCTCGCGGCCCCGGTCAGGACGTCGCCGAGCGGCACCTCGCCGACAGCCTGCACGGTCGCGGGGGTGGAGGCGAACGGGCCGCCGTCGGGGTACCCCAGGACGGAGGCCGACGCGCCGCCCGTCAGCTCGGCCCCGACCGGCATGACGGGCAGGTCCGCGTCGTCGACCGCCAGGACGGCGAGGTCGTGCGCCGTGTCCAGGTGGACGATCCGCGCCGCGTGCACGCCGCGGGCGCGGTCCGTCACGGTGGGGGCGTCCACGCCGAGGACCACGTGCGCGTTCGTGAGCACGCGGTCCGGGGCCACGGCCACGCCCGAGCCGCTCTGCACCTGGTTGCACTGCGCGGCCGTCCCGGTCAGCCGGACGACGGCGGCCGACGCCGAGGAGGCGGCGGGAGTCGAGGGGGCGGCCGTCGACGTCGACGAGGCGGGGGCGGTCGTCGTGGCCGACGGCGCGGCGGACGTGGACGACGAGGCCGCGGCGGCGTCGTCGGGCTCCTCGGGGGTCGCCGCGGCGGACGTCGCGGGCGGGGCGGACGGGGAGGAGGCGGCCGAGGGCAGACCCGGCGTCGCGGCCGGGGCCGGAGCGGCGCGGACGCCGTCGTCGGTCTCCGGGACGGGGGCGGGCAGCTCGAGCTCCGGCAGCACGTCCAGGTCGGCGACGGCGGAACGCGAGCGGGCGGCCCAGGCCAGGAGCGAGTCGGGCATCACGGTGTCCAGCGCTGCGATCACCCGCGAGCGGGTCACCTCACGGGTGACCGCGGTGGAGCCGGAGGCCGCGATGGAGAACGCCACGAGCCAGAGGACGAGGGCGCCCGCGAGACCGGTGGCGAGCGCGCCGAGCAGGCGGTCGACGAGTCGCAGCGCCGGCAGGTTCACGCGCAACCGGATCGCCTCGCCGATGGCGGCGCCCACGTACTGGCCCGCCGCCACGAGCACGACGAGGGTGGCGATCAGCGCGGCCCACCGCCACTGCGGCGCGGTGACGAACTTCGCCACCTCAGGCAGGGCGTAGAACGCGATCGCGGCGCCGCCGACCAGGCCGACGAGGTTGCCCAGCACCACCCACAGGCCGCGACGGTGACCCTGGACCAGGAGCATCGCGAGCGCGACGATGAGCAGGACGTCCAGCCACGTCAGACCCAGCGGCATGGGCGACCTCCTTCGGATGTGACGGCACCGGCCACGCACGGGGACGGCCCGCGCACCCGGTGGAGGATCCAGGGTATCGGCCCGCACGGGGGTATGGGGCACAATGGACGCCAGTGAACCGGGCGGCTCCTCCGCCGCGGTGTGAGGAACTGGCCACAGAGAGGACACGCACACATGGATCTCGAGGTTCTGCGGAAGGCTCCGCTGTTCACCAACCTGGACGACGAGGTGTTCGCCATCCTCACCTCGGAGCTGACCGAGGTGGAGCTCTCCCGCGGCGCGTCCGCGTTCCACGAGGGCGACCAGGGCGATCAGCTGTACGTGATCATGTCCGGCAAGATCAAGCTCGGCCGCACCGCTTCGGACGGCCGCGAGAACCTCGTGGCCGTGCTCGGCCCCGGCGAGATCTTCGGCGAGATGGCCCTGTTCAACCCCGCCCCGCGCAACGCCACCGCCACCGCGGTGTCCGCCACGCGCCTGGCCGGTCTGCGCCATGAGAACCTGCGCCGCGCCATCGCCTCGTCGCCGGATGTGTCGGTCCAGCTGCTCCAGGCCCTGGCCCAGCGCCTGTCCAAGACCAACGAGTCCCTGGCGGACCTGGTGTTCTCGGACGTGCCGGGCCGCGTGGCCAAGGCGCTCCTGGACCTCGCGGACCGCTTCGGCCGGCCGGCCGCGGACGGCCTGCTGGTGGCGCACGACCTCACGCAGGAGGAGCTCGCCCAGCTGGTGGGCGCGTCCCGCGAGACCGTGAACAAGGCCCTGGCCGAGTTCGTCCAGCGCGGCTGGATCCGCCTGGAGAACCGCGCCGTGGTCATCCTGGACCTGCAGCGTCTGCGTCAGCGTTCGCGCTGACGCCCCCCGCCCTGCCGTGGAGCGGGCCACCCCGGTCAGTCCCGGGTGGCCCGCTTCACGCGCATCCGGGGGGTGCCGTCGTCGCCGGCCTCGGTGACCAGGTGGTATTCCGGCACGGGGCCGCGCCGGGCACAGGGCGTGACGGAGAGCAGGAAGGCGGCGGCCGTCCGGTGTGCCGCGACCCGACGCACGATCACCTGCGTCAGCGGGGTCGCCACCTGGTCGAAGGGTGCCGTGCCCTCCGCCCCGGCGGGTCCGGGCAGCCGCAGCGGGCCGGCGAGCGCGCGACGCGCGGACACCCACGCCTGAAGTTCGGGACCGGGTTCCTCGGATGCCGGCGCGGACTGCAGCGGTGGGGTCATCGTGGCGAACACGGCCGTGTCGAAGCGTCGGTGGACGTGGGGCGCGGATCGCCAGCGCATGACGGGGCGCAGCAGGTCGGCGCGCACCCCGAGGCCACGCGCGGCCAGCAGATGGGGCAGACTCTCCGAGCCCTCCTCGAGGGAGCTGCGGCCCCCGCCCCAGGTCTCGATGCGCGCCGTGGACACGACGTCCGTGTCGGAGCGACCGGCGAGGAGCACTCCGGCCTCGTCGTGGAGCTCACGGACGGCGGCCACCACGTGCTGCCGCGCACGCCGCCGGTCCGTGGTCCCGAACGTGCGGGCCCACTGGGAGGGCTCGGGCCCGTACCACGGGCAGGAGTCGGCGTCGGACTCGATGAGCGCGCCGCCGGGCAGACCCACGCGGCCGAGCGGGGTGCGTCCCGCGCGGTGACGGAGGAAGACCTCCGGGCCGTCGTCGCCGTCCCGCACGAGCACGACGGACGACCCGGGCCGGGCGGGGCGGACCTGGCGGAAGCGCCGGTCCAGCCACTGGCGGGTGAGGTCCTCCTCCTGCCCCGGGACCGGCAGCAGCAGGCCGGCCGGGTCAGCGGACACGGACGGTGATCTCCACCTCGACGGGAGCGTCCATGGGCAGCACGGCCACGCCGACGGCGGAGCGCGCGTGGCGGCCGGCCTCGCCGAAGATCTCGGCCAGCACGTCCGAGGCGCCGTTCACCACGCCGGGCTGACCGGTGAACGCGGGGTCGGAGGCCACGAAGCCGACGACCTTGACGACCTGGGCGACCCGGTCCAGGTCGCCCACCAGCTCGTGCACCGCGGCCACCGCGTTCACGGCGCATGCTCGCGCGAGCTCCTGGGCGCGTTCGGGGGTGACCTCCGCGCCCACCTTGCCGGTGGCGGGCAGGGCGCCGGCCACGAAGGGGAGCTGGCCGGAGGTCAGCACGAGGTCGCCGTCCCGCAGGGCCGGGACGTAGGAGCCGACCGGCGCCGCGACGGCGGGTCGGTCGATGCCGAGCTCCGCGAGGCGGGCCGCGACGGCGCCGTCGCCCCAGGTGGGGGCCGAGGACTGCTCCGTCACGTTCACGCCGCCTTCGGACGCTTGAGGTAGGCCACGGGGTTGTTCCCCTCGGGGCCCGGGATCACCGTGACGAGCTCCCAGCCGTCCTCGCCCCACTGGTCGAGGATCTGCTTGGTCGCGTGGATGAGGAGGGGGATCGTGGCGTACTCCCACTGCGTCTGCTGAGTCATGGGACCCACCCTAGCCACCGGCGCGGACCCCGGAAGAGGTCCCAGGTGCCCGCGCTACACTCGCGCCCATGGCCTCCCGCACGACCCGCTTCCCCGCGCCCTCGAGCGCCCTCGGCCGCCTCCTCGCCTTCGTGGGCCTCTCGGCGCTGGCTGGCCTGCTCGTGGCGGCCCTCCTGCTGCCCGTCGCGGGCCTGGCCGGTGTCGCCGCCGCGTCGGGTCGGGAGATGCTGGACGAGCTGCCGGACGAGCTGCCCGCGGAGCCGGTGTCCGTCCCGTCGCGCATCCTCTCGGAGGACGGTGAGGAGATCGCCGTCTTCTATGAGGAGAACCGCACCCCGGTCCCACTGGACAAGATCTCAAAGCACATGCAGCACGCGATCGTGGCCATCGAGGACGAGCGCTTCTACGATCACGACGGCGTGGACGCGCGCGGCCTCATTCGCGCGACCGTCAACAACGCCACCTCCGACTCCACGCAGGGCGCCTCCACCCTCACCCAGCAGTTCGTGAACAACATGCTGGTGAACGTGCAGCAGATCCGCGGCGACTCCCGCCTCACCCTCTCCGGCTCCAAGAACATCGCGGACAAGGTCAAGGAGATCAAGCTCGCCGTCGCCGTCGAGAAGCAGATGTCGAAGGACGAGATCCTCGAGGGCTACCTCAACATCGTGCTGTTCTCCGGCCGCGCCTACGGGGTCGAGGCTGCCTCGCAGTACGTGTTCGGCAAGTCCGCCGCCGACCTGGAGAGCTGGGAGGCCGCCACGCTGGCCGGCATGGTCCAGTCCCCCACCCGGTTCAACCCGGCCCGCAACCCGGAGGAGGCCACGGAGCGGCGCAACCTCGTGCTGAACGCGATGAAGGACAACGGCTACCTCTCCCAGGAGGAGTACGACCACGCCGTCGCCCAGCCGATGGAGGTGGTCATGGAGTCCCGCCCCTCGGGCTGCCTCTACGCCAAGTTCGGCACCTACTTCTGCGACTACGTGGAGCGGCAGATCCTCGCCGACCCCACGTTCGGCCCGGACGTCCAGTCCCGCCAGGCCCTGCTGGACCGCGGCGGACTCACCATCCGCACAACGATCGACTCGACGCTCCAGAAGGAGACCGAGAAGAACCTGCGCGCCTCGGTGCCCAACAACGAGTCGCTGGGCGCCGGCCACGCGCTCACCTCGGTGGAGGCCGGCACCGGCAACATCCGCACCATGGCCCAGAACACCGAGTACGCCATCCAGGACGAGCTCGGCCACACCTCGCTGAACTTCAACGTGGACAAGCAGTGGGGTGGCGGCCAGGGCTTCCAGGCCGGCTCCACGCTCAAGCCCTTCGTGGCACTGACGTGGCTGCGCAACGGCAACCGCCTGGTCGACTCCGTGGACGCCTCCCGGAACGTCTACCCCACGGGCACGCGGTTCGCTGCCTCGTGCCGCCCGGGCGGCTACACCACGATCGGCGGCACCTGGCAGTTCAAGAACGTGATCCCGGGCATGCTGCGGCAGGTGCGCGTGGACGAGGGCCTCTTCTGGTCCGTGAACACCCCGACCGTCGCCACCGCGTACCAGCTGGACCTGTGCGACATCACGAGCCTCACCACCCAGCTGGGCATCACCCGCGCCCTGGACAGCTCCCCGCTGCAGCCGGACGACCCGTCCTTCCTGCTCGGCAAGGACTCGGTGGCCCCGCTGTCCTTGGCCGGCGCGTACGCCGCCATCGCCGCGAACGGCCTGTACTGCGAGCCGCGCGCCATCCTGGAGGTCACGGACACCGTCGGCAACCAGTACGACGTCGCCGACCCTCAGTGCGACCAGGTCATCGACCCGGACCACGTCCGGGAGCTGATGCCGGTCCTGCGCCACATCGCCGGCTTCAACATCGCCGAGGAGGGCGCCGGCTACGAGTTCGGCGGCAAGACGGGCACGAACGACAACGTGTCCTCCACGTGGTTCGTCGGATTCACCAGCGAGCTGGCCACCGCCGTGTGGACCGGCCGCTACAACAACCTGAAGTCCATGACGGGCGAGACCGTCAACGGCGAGGTCCGCAACCCGTTCTACTCGACCTCCATCAACGGCCCGTCCTGGCTCGAGTACAACCAGTTGGCCAAGGAGAAGTTCCCGCCGGGTGAACTGCCCGAGTGGGACGGCCCGCAGTCGGAGGACCCGGGCGAGGCCGGCGAGCACCCGGACGGACGCCAGTTCCACATCGACGACCTGGACCGAGGCGGGCCGTTGCCCGAGGCGGTCCCGGGCTTCTGACCGCGATGCCCCCCGCCGCCTCCCCCACCCGCCGCATGCTCCGTTCCGCAGCGCCTGCCGCCGTCGGGATGGCCGCGACGGCGGGCCTCGGCCTGGCCTGGGGCCTCGCCGAGGCTGAGGCCCGGACGGTGCGCACGCACCGACTGGCCGTGCTGCCGGCCGGGTCGGCGCCGTTGCGGGTGCTGCACCTCTCGGACATCCACCTGCTGCCCCGGCACCGGGCCAAGCGGGCGTGGCTGCGCGGGCTGGATGCACTCGAGCCTGACCTCGTGGTCAACACGGGAGACAACGTGTCCGCCGCGGCGTCGGTGCCGCTCGTGCTCGACGCGCTCGGGCCGCTGCTGGCGCGGCCCGGCGTGTTCGTGCCCGGCTCCAACGACTACTACGCGCCCAAGGCGGCCAACCCCCTGCGGTACTTCGCGGGCCCCTCGCGCATGGACGAGGACCGGCCCCGGCTTCCCTCCGACGTCCTGTTCGGCGCGTTCCGCGCCGCCGGCTGGGCCGACCTGACGAACCGGGGCGCCGCCCTGGCCGTGCCGACCCGCGCCGGGACCACGCTCGAGGTCCTCGCCGCCGGCACCGACGACCCGCACCTCGGTCTGGACGCCTGGGCCGGCTTCCCCGGCGCCGCACCCGACGAGAACGCCGGGCGGCCCGGTGACGACGGGCGGTTCCGGCTGGGCGTCACCCACGCCCCGTACCGCCGCGTGCTGGACGCCATGACCGCCGACGGCGCCGACCTGCTGCTCGCCGGCCACACCCACGGCGGGCAGGTGTGCGTGCCGTTCCTCGGTGCGCTCGTCACCAACTGCGACCTGCCGCGCCGACAGGCCTCCGGGGTCTCGACGTGGACGGCCGCGGGGCGGACCGTCCCCCTCGAGGTGTCGGCCGGCCTGGGGACCGCGCCGTCCGCGCCCGTGCGGTTCGCGTGCCGGCCCGAGGCCGTGGTGCTGGACCTGGTCCCGCGGGGCTGAGCCGCCTGTCCCGTCCGGGGCCGCGGGTACAGTGGGGCCCCGTGACCCGCGCCACCTCTCCCGACGCCTCGTCCCTGCGTGACGCCCTGGGCGGGATCGCACCGTACCTCGAGGGCGTGCGGGCGCGCTGGGTGCTCGGGCTCGCCTCGGCCACGGCGGCGGGCCTCGTGGCCCTGGCCATCCCGCAGGTCATCCACCTGCTCGTGGACACCGTGTTCACGCAGACTGTGCTCGCCGGGCCCTCCTCCCCCGACTCCCGCGCGGACGTGTGGCGGGCCGCCGGCCTACTCACCGTGCTCGGCCTCGCCGAGGCCGCGTTCATCGGCCTGCGCCGGTACTTCATCCTCCCGCCGGCCGCCGGGGTGGAGAACCGGGCGCGCATCGCCCTGTTCGAACGGCTCCAGCGCCTGCCGGTGGCGTTCCACGACGCGTGGCCCTCGGGGCAGCTGCTCTCCCGGGCCCAGGGCGACCTCTCGCTGCTGCGGCGGTGGATCGCGTTCGGCTCGGTCATGCTCGTGGTGGACGTGGTGACCATCGCCGTCGGCCTCGTCCTGCTGTTCCTGCTGTCCTGGCAGCTGGCCCTGCTCTACCTCGCCGCGGCCGTGCCGATCATGTGGGCGTCGTTCGGGTTCCGCAACGACTTCCGCGCCGCGTCCCGGCTCTCCCAGGACCAGGCCGGGGACCTCGCCACGTCCGTCGAGGAGTCGGTGCACGGCATCCGCGTCCTCAAGGCGTTCGGCCGCGGCGCGCACGCCCTCGACGGCTTCCGCGGGCGCGCCCGCACGCTGCAGGGCACCGAGGTGCACAAGGCCTCGGTGCTGGCCCGGTTCATCGCGCTCATCGTGGCCCTGCCGGAGACGGTGCTGGGCCTGGGCCTCGCCCTGGGCCTGTGGCTCGTGGCGACCGGGGAGCTGACGGTGGGCGCGCTCGCCGCCTACTTCGCCACCGCGGCCGTGCTGGCCGGGCCGGTCGAGTCGGTGGGCCAGCTGATGGGCATGACGCTCTCGGCCCGCACGGCGATCGACCGCCACGTGGACGTCCTCGCCACGCCCGTGGACATCGCCTCGCCCACCGGGGAGGCCGCCGTCGTGCCCCCGGCCACCGGCGCGCTCGCGTTCCGCGGGGTGCGCTTCCGCTGGCCGGACGCGGACCCGGGGCGCGGGGAGCGCGACCTGCTCGACGGCGTCGACCTCGAGCTGGTGCCCGGCGAGACGATGGCCCTGGTCGGCGCGACCGGCGCCGGCAAGTCGACGCTGCTGCAGCTGGTCCCCCGGCTGCTCGACGTCACGGCGGGCTCCGTCTGCGTGGACGGGGTGGACGTGCGCCGGATGCCGCTCGAGGAGCTGCGCCGGCGGGTGTCCGTGGCGTTCGAGGACGCCACGCTGTTCTCCGCGACCATCCGGCAGAACGTGCTGCTCGGCGCCCCGGCGGACGTGCTCGCGGACGGCCTCCACTCCCCCGCGGCGGACGCCCTGCTCGACCTCGCGCTCGAGACCGCGCAGGCGGGCTTCGTGGCGGACCTGGCGGACGGCGTCGAGACCGAGATCGGCGAGGAGGGCCTCAGCCTCTCCGGCGGACAGCGCCAGCGGATCGCCCTCGCCCGCGCGATCGCGGCGCGCCCGGACGTGCTCGTGCTGGACGACCCCCTCTCCGCCCTCGACGTGCGCACCGAGGAGACCGTGACCGCGCGCCTGCGCGAGGTCCTCGACGGGACGACCACCCTGATCGTGGCGCATCGTCCCTCCACCGTGGCCCTGGCGGACCGGGTCGCGGTGCTGGCGGACGGGCGGATCGAGGACGTGGGGACGCACCCCGAACTGCTGGCCCGCAGCGCCGTGTACCGGCACATCATCTCGAGCCGACCGGAGGAGCAGGCATGAGCGCCGCCGACGTGAGCCGCGTGCGCGGCGTGGGGGCCGAAGAGGACCTCGACTACACCCGCGCGGAGCGCCGCCACATCCGGCGCCGGTCCTTCCGGCTGCTCGGCGAGCTCGCGCGGCCGGTCCGGGGGACGCTGCTGGTCACCGTGGTCTTCGTGCTCGTGTCCAACGCGGCGCGGGCGGCCGGGCCGCTGATCATCGCCTGGGCGATCGACGCGGAGCTGCCGCGCGTCGTCGAGGCCGTGCGGGCCGGCGAGTCCGTCTGGCCCATCCTCGTCCCCGTGGGCGGGGCGTACGTGGCGGCGGCCCTCGTCTCCGGGGGCCTGCTGGGGGCGTACACGTGGCTCACCGCGCGGGCCAGCCAGGCCATGCTGCTCAGCCTGCGGCTGCGCGTGTTCCGGCACACGCAGCGGCTGAGCCTCGGGTTCCACGAGCGGTACACGTCCGGGCGGGTGATCTCGCGGCAGACCTCGGACCTGGAGGCGCTGCGGGAGCTGCTGGACCAGGGCGTGTCCTCGCTCGTGTCCGGGCTGATGTTCATGTCGTTCACCGCGGCGTCCATCCTGCTGCTGGACCCGCCGTCGTTCCTCGTGCTGCTGGGCGCGGCCGTGCCGGTGGCGATCGTGACGCGCTGGTACCAGGTGCGGTCCGAGGAGGCGTACCGGCGGTCGCGGGTGTCCTCGGCACGGTCGATCGTGCACTTCGTGGAGACCATGACCGGCATCCGCGCGGTCCAGGCCTTCCGGCGGGAACGGGACAACGACGCGCGGTACCGCGACTTGGCCACGGCCTACCGGGACGACATGGTGGCCACGCTCAACCTGTTCGGCATCCTGCAGCCGGTGCTCGTGGCGACGGGCAACCTCACGGTAGCGGCGCTGCTCGTGACCGGGGGCCTGCGCGTGCTCGACGGCGACCTCGAGGTGGGGGTGCTCGTGGCGCTCCTGCTGGCCGGACGGCGCGTGTTCCAGCCCATGGAGATGGTGGCGATGTTCTACTCGTCGCTGCAGTCCGCGACGGCGGCGCTCGAGAAGGTCTCCGGCCTGCTCGAGGAGGAGCCCACCGTGGTGGAGGCCGCCGAGCCCACGCCGCTGCCCGGGGCCGACGCTCCGGGGACGGGCGTGGCGTCCGGGCGGGTGGAGTTCCGGGACGCGGTGTTCAGCTACGGACCGGACCGGGTGGTGCTGCCGGAGTTCGACCTCGTGATCCCGGCCGGGCAGACCGTGGCCGTGGTGGGCCAGACGGGTGCGGGCAAGTCGACGCTGGCCAAGCTCATCGCCCGGTTCTACGACGTCTCTGCCGGCTCGCTGACGCTGGACGGGGTGGAGCTGCGCGAGCTCAGCCAGGCGGATCTGCGGCGCAACGTGGTGATGGTGACCCAGGAGGCGTTCCTGTTCTCCGGGTCGATCGCGGAGAACATCGCCCTCGGCCGGCCCGACGCCACCGAGGCCGAGATCCAGGCGGCCGCCCGGGCGGTGGGGGCGCACGACTTCATCCTGGGGCTGCCCGAGGGCTACGCGACCGACGTCGCCAAGCGCGGCGGGCGGCTGAGCGCGGGACAGCGGCAGCTCGTGTCGTTCGCGCGGGCGTTCCTCGCGGACCCCGCCGTGCTGATCCTGGACGAGGCGACGTCGTCGCTGGACCTGCCGAGCGAGCGTCTCGTGCAGGCCGGGCTGGAGCGGCTGTTGGGGAACCGGACGGCACTGATCATCGCCCACCGGCTCAGCACCGTCGAGACCGCCGACCGGGTGCTCGTGATGCACGACGGCCGGATCGTCGAGGACGGCAGCCCCGCCGAGCTGGTGGCGGCCGACGGGCGGTTCGCGGCGCTGCACCGGGCCTGGGAGGACTCGCTCGCCTGACGGGTGGCGCGCCCGACGCGCTTTCGAACGTGGCAGAGGGCCTACCCCACGTTCGAAAGTCCGGGTCAGGCGTCGAAGGGGCGGCCCGTCAGGCGCTCGTACGCCTCCACGTAGCGGTCGCGGGTCTTGGCCACGACGTCGGCGGGCAGCGCCGGCGGGGCCTCCCCGCTGGTCTTGTCCCAACCGGAGTCGGGGCCCGTGAGCCAGTCGCGGACGAACTGCTTGTCGAAGCTCGCCTGGGGGCGGCCGGGCTCGTAGTCCTCGGCGTCCCAGAACCGGGAGGAGTCCGGGGTGAGGACCTCGTCGCCCAGCACCACCTGGCCGGTGGCCGGGTCCACGCCGAACTCGACCTTCGTGTCCGCCAGGATGATGCCGGCCTCGCGGGCGATCGCCTCGGCGCGGGCGTACAGGTCCAGGGTGAGGAACCGCAGGCGCTCGGCGGCCTCGGTGCCCACGCGCTCGACCATCTGCTCGAACGTGATGTTCTCGTCGTGCTCGCCGACCTCGGCCTTCGCGGACGGCGTGAAGATCGGCGGGTCGACCCGCGAGCCGTCCACGAGCCCGGCGGGCAGCGGCAGGCCGGCCACCGTGCCCGACGCGCGGTACTCGGCCAGGCCGGAGCCGGTCAGGTAGCCGCGGGCGATGCACTCCACGGGGAACATGTCCAGGCGCTTGACGATCATCGCCCGCCCGGCCACGGCCGCGGGCACGTCCGTGCTCACCACGTGGTGCTCGACCGGCTCGGCGTGGGCCCCGTTGTAGCCCTCGGCCAGCTTCTCGAACCACCACAGGGTCAGCCGGGTGAGGATGGCGCCCTTGTCCGGGATCGGCGGCTCCAGCACGTGGTCGTAGGCGCTGATCCGGTCGGAGGCCACCACGAGCAGCGTCGCGGACCGCCCCGGCTCGGCGTCGGCGGGCTCGTACAGGTCCCGCACCTTGCCCGAGTAGACGTGCCGCCAGCCCGGCAGCTCGAGGGCCTCGGCCCCCGTGAACCCCACGCGCTCCCCGCTCACTTCGCTCCCTCCGTCCCGGGCACGGTGATCTCGCCGCGCTCGGCCTTGAGTCCGATGTCCGTGCGCCACTGGGCGCCGTCGAACCGGATGCGCTCGACGCCCGCGTAGGCGCGCTCGCGCGCTTGGGCCAGGTCCGCCCCGCGCCCGACGACGGCCAGCACCCGGCCGCCCGCCGTCACCACGTCCTCACCGGACACCGCGGTGCCCGCGTGGATCACGTGCACGCCCTCGAGGCCGGCCGCGTCGGCCAGCCCGTTGATCACGTCGCCCTTCGAGGAGGAGGCCGGGTAGCCGGCCGAGGCCATGACCACGTCCACGGCGACGTCGTCGCTCCACTCGAGTCGACGGTCCGCGCCGAGCCGGCCGGCCGCGGCGTCGGCGAGCAGCCCGCCCAGGGGCGTCTCGAGGCGGGCGAGCACGGCCTGGGTCTCGGGGTCGCCGAAGCGCACGTTGAACTCGATGACCTCCACACCCTTGGCGGTCACGGCCAGGCCGCAGAACAGCACGCCCGTGAACGGGGTGCCGCGGCGGGCCATCTCGGCGAGCACGGGGCGGGCCACGCGGTCCATCACCTCGTCCGTGAAGCCCTCGGGCAGCCACGGCAGCGGCGTGTACGCGCCCATGCCGCCGGTGTTGGGGCCGGCGTCGCCGTCGTGGATGCGCTTGAAGTCCTGGGCGGGGGTGAGGGCGACGGCGTCCTCGCCGTCGCAGATCACGAAGAGGGAGACCTCGGGGCCGTCCAGGAAGTCCTCGATCACCACGGTGCCGCCGGCGGCGAAGCAGGCCTCGGCGTGGGCGAGGGCCTCGGCGCGGTCGGAGGTGACCACGACGCCCTTGCCCGCAGCCAGACCGTCGTCCTTGACGACGTGCGGGGCGCCGAACTCGTCAAGGGCGGCGGCGGCCTCCGCGGCGGTGGTGCACACGCGGGAGCCGGCGGTGGGCACGCCCGCGGCGGACATGACCTCCTTGGCGAAGGCCTTGGACGCCTCGAGCTGCGCGGCGGCCTGCGAGGGGCCGAACACGGCGAACCCGGCCTCGCGCAGGGCGTCGGAGACGCCGGCGGCCAGCGGGGCCTCGGGACCGACGACGACGAGGTCGGCCCCCAGCTCGCGCGCGAGCTCCACGACGGCGGCCGGGTCGGTGGCCTCGACGGCGTGGAGGGTGGCGAGGTCGGCCATGCCGGCGTTGCCGGGCGCCGCGTGGAGGGCGCTGACCTGCGGATCACGGGAGAGGGCGGTGAGCAGCGCGTGTTCGCGGCCGCCGTTGCCGAGCACAAGGGTCTTCACGAGCCTCAAGCCTACGCGGTGGCCCTGGCCCGGCCCGGCCCGTGGCCCCTACGGTGGAGCGCATGACGATGCCTCCCCTCCACCACGGTCAGCCCGGCGACGACGGCGACCCCCGTGACCCCCGCCACCGGCCCGGCGCGGGGCTGGGACCCGGGCTGCGCTCGGCCTGGACGTTCGTCGGCGTGATGTTCACGTGCGCCCTGATCGTCTTCTGGACGCTGCGGGGGCTCGGCGTCCAGCGCGGCGACCTCAGCCTGCCCGCCGCGCTCGGCGTGCTGGCGCTGGCCGCCGTCGCCGCGGCGGTGATCACCCGGTACGTGCGGCGCCGCTGAGCAGGGCTGGGCCCTCCAGGGCCGGCCGCCCCGGCCTGTCCGTCAGCGGATGATGCGCCGTCGCCGGGCCTCGTCGACGGCGCGCGTGCGGTTGTCCACCCCGAGCTTCTGGAAGATGTGCACCAGGTGCGTCTTCACGGTGGCCTCGGAGATGAACAGCTCCTTCGCGGCCACCTTGTTCGTGGCGCCCCGCGCGATCAGCTCGAGCAGCTGGATCTCCCGCTCGGACAGCACCTCGGAGCCGCCGGACATGCGCCCCATCAGCGTGGCCGCGACCTGCGGGGCCAGCGCCTTGCGCCCCGCCGCCGCCTGCCGCACCGCCGAGGCGATCTCCTCGCTCGGGGCGTCCTTGAGCAGGTAGCCGGCAGCGCCCGCGTTCACGGCCGCGAGGATGTCCGCCTCCGTGTCGAAGGTCGTCAGGATCAGCACCTGCACCCCCGGCCACCGCTCCCGCACCGCGCGGGTGGCGGTCACGCCGTCCATCCCCGCGCCCATCTGCAGGTCCATCAGCACGACGTCCACCGCGGGCTCGCCCGCCTCCAGGACGCCGATCGCCTCCGCCCCGTCGGCGGCCTCGGCCACCACGGTCAGGTCCGGGTGCGCCTCGACGACGGCCCGCACCCCCGCCCGGACCACGGGGTGGTCGTCCACCAGCATCACGCGCACGCTCATGCGGTCTCCTCGCTCTCGGTCTGCTCGGGATCAGCGCTCCGGCCGGCCCCGGCGGCGACCAGCGGCACCCGCAGCGCCACCACGGTGCCCTCGCCGGGGGCCGACTCGACGGTGGCCTCGCCGCCCACCGCCGCGAGGCGCTCGCGCACGCTCGCCAGTCCCACGCCGGTCCCCACCCCCGGGTCGGCACCGGCGGCTCCGGCCCGGGCGCGGGCCGCGACGACGGCCGGGTCGAACCCCGCGCCGTCGTCGGCCACGTCCACCGTCAGCTCGTCGCCGAGGTAGCCCAGCGTGACGCGGGCGCGATGGGCGCCCGCGTGGGCGCCGACGTTCGCCAGGGAGGCCTGCACGGCTCGCAGCACGGCGGTCTCCACGGCCTCGGCGACCGCGACCGGCTCGCCCACGACCTCGACGTCCGCGGCCACGGGTGTCCCGGCGGCGGCCTGCCGGTCGGCGAACCCGGTGACCGCTCGTTCGAGCGCCTCGATGAGGGACGGTGCCCCGGTGCCGCGCAGGTCGCGGACGAAGCGGCGGGACTCGGCGAGGTTCTCGGCGGCCGTGGCGCGCACGGTCTCCATGCGCTGCCGGGCGAGGGCGGGGTCGGCGGCGTCGAGCGCGTCCTGGGCCGCGCGCGAGACCAGCACGATCGAGGCCAGCCCCTGGGTGAGGGTGTCGTGGATCTCGCGGGCGAACCGCTCCCTCTCGGCGCTCACCCCCGCCCGGTGCTCGGTGCGCGCGAGCTCGGCCTGCGCGGCGCGCAGCTGCTCGGCCACGGCACGCTGGCGCTCGGACTCGGCGTGCAGGGCGCGGTACGCCCCGGAGAGCACCACGGCCACGGCGGCGCCCACCAGCGGACCAATGACGGCCGGCACCCGCACGCCGCCGGCGCCCGCCGCCATCCCGGCCACCACGACGACGGCCATCGCCACCACCAGCGCGGGCCCGACCACGTGGCGCACCCAGGCCTGCCGGGCCACCCGGTCGACCACGTGCAGGACGACGAAGAAGAGGGGGAAGGCGACCCACGCGAAGTCGCCGTGGTGGGCCACGAGCAGGCCCCACAGCAGCAGCACCAGGGCCAGCCAGGCGACCGCCGGACCGCGGCCGACGTCGTCGCCCCGGGCCCACCGGCGCCGCTCCAGCACGGTCCCGGCCAGGTAGACGCCCGCCAGCGCGGCGGTCAGCAGCACCAGGGTGGTGGCCGGGAACGGACCGGAGGACGCCTCCGGGGACCGGTCCGCGAGCGCGCGCGCCAGCCCCACGGTGAGCAGCGCGGCGAACGTGACGTGCAGGGCCACGCGCAGGCCGGCGAGCACGGCGGTGGTGCCGGTCTCGGTGGGCGCGGGGGGCACGGCGGCGCGGGGTGCGACGGACATGGCTCCACCCTAGGGCGCGCCCCGGACGCGACAACGGCCCGATGCCCCGGGGCCGCGCCGCTGCGCCGCCGGGATCAACCATTCGGTTGACCGGGTCCAGCCGCCGCGGGCGATGTGGCGACCCCTCCCCGCGCGAGACCGTGGAGGCAACCTCAGGACAGACCTCGTCAGGAAAGGACGCGCCCCGTGTTCCTCGCACTCCGCGACCTCCGCTTCGCCACCGGACGGTTCGCCCTCATGGGCTCCGTGGTGGCCCTCATCAGCCTGCTGCTCGTCATGCTCTCCGGCCTCACGGCCGGCCTGGGCGGGCAGAACACGGCCGCGATCGACCGCCTCGGCGAGCAGGGCGTGCAGCGTCTGGTCTTCGGCGGTGCGGCGGGCCAGGAGCCCACCGCGTCGTTCACCCAGTCCGAGTTCACCGTGGCCCAGCGCGACGCGTGGGCGGCCACGGACGGCGTGGCCTCCGTCGAGCCGCTCGGTGTGAGCCAGGGCCGGGCCATCGGCCTCGAGCACCCCGTGGACACGGACCCGCAGGGCCGCGCGGACGTGTCCGGCGAGCCCACCACCGGCGTGGCCACCACCGCGTTCATCGGTCTCACCCCGGGCGGCTCCGACGCGCCGGCCGGCGTCGAGCTCGGGCAGATCGTGCTCAGCCAGGACGTGGCCGACTCCCTCCACGCCCAGGCGGGTGACGCCGTCGCGGTCTCCGGCTTCGTCTACACCGTGGCCGACGTCGTGCCGACCGAGTACTACTCCCACTCCCCCGTGACGTGGCTGGCGCTCGAGGACTGGAACGCCATCTCGCACACCGCCGACGACGCGGTGCTCGGCACCGCCGGCCTCGTGCGCTTCGACGCGGGCGCCGACGTCGACGCCGTGGCCGCCGCCGGCGACGACGCCGCGGGCACCGTCGCGGAGACCGTGAAGGGCTCCTACGCCGCCCTGCCCAGCTACCGGTCCGAGAACGGCTCCCTGATGACCATGCAGGGCTTCCTGTACGGCATCTCGGCGCTCGTGGTGATCGCGTTCCTGTCCATCTGGACGGTGCAGCGCACCCGCGACATCGCGGTGCTCAAGGCCCTCGGCGGCTCGAACGGCTGGGTGCTGAAGGACTCGCTCGCGCAGGCCGCGTTCGTGCTCGTCGGCGGCGTGGCCGTGGGCACCGGGCTGGCCGCCGTGATCGGCGCGTTCGCGGGGCGGGCCGTCCCGTTCGAGCTCTCGTGGGCCACCACCGCGGTGCCCGCCGCCGGGGTCCTCGTGCTCGGCATGCTCGCCGCCGTCATCGCGGTCTACCGCGTCACCCGGATCGACCCGCTGGTCGCCCTCGGCGGCAACTGAGCGCCCCGACGACGGCGCCGCCCGGCGCCGTCGTCCCCCTCGGCTCCGCCTCGCCCCCGCCTGGAGAAAGGACCTCCCCGTGACCACCCTCACCGCCCCGCAGGCCGACCTCGACGCCCTCCGCACCCCCGCCGCCGCGGCCGCCCACCGCGTCGCCGGCGAGCGCCCCGCCGCCGCGGCCGACGCCACCCCCGCGCTGTCCGTGCGCGACCTCGTGCTGGAGTACCCGGACGGCGAGCGCGGCGTGCTGCGCGCCCTGGACGAGGTGAGCCTGGACCTGCTCCCCGGCACGTTCACCGCGATGGTCGGCCCGTCCGGCTCGGGCAAGTCCTCCCTGCTGGCGGTGGCCGCGGGCCTGGTGACGCCCACCTCCGGCAGCGTGTCCGTCGCCGGCCGCGAGATGGCCGGGCTGTCCCGGAAGGAGCGCACGGCGCTGCGCGGCCAGGAGATCGGCGTGATCTTCCAGCAGCCGAACCTCATCCCGTCCCTGACCGCCGCCGAGCAGCTCGAGCTGACCGTGCACCTGGACCGCGACGCCACCCGCGCCGACCGCAGGGCCGCCAAGGCCCGGGCCATGGAGCTGCTCGAGCGTGTGGACCTGGCCGACCAGGCCGGCAAGCGCCCGCACCAGCTCTCGGGCGGTCAGCGGCAGCGCGTGAACATCGTGCGCGCGCTGATGGCCTCCCCGACGCTGCTGCTCGTGGACGAGCCCACCTCCGCGCTGGACCGTGAGCGCTCGGCCGCCGTCGTGGACCTGCTGGGCACGCTGACCCGCGAGGAGCAGGTGGCGACGCTCATGGTCACGCACGACCACGAGTTCCTCTCCGTCACGGACCGCACCCTGACCATGGTGGACGGGCGGCTCTCCGCGGAGTGAGCCGCTGACGCCGCCGGACCCGACCCGGCCCACCGGCCCCGGACGCCCGGCGCGTCCGGGGCCCTCGCTACCCTGGACCGCATGACCCACGCCACCGTCGCCCCCGCGGGCGAGACCCTCGCCCTGTCCGACGCCGTCGAGCTCGTGGAGACCGTCCGCAACGGCTTCGTCGAGTCCCGGACGGCGGGCGCCGCCGTCGTGACCGGCCCCGACGGGCGGGTGCTGGCCGGGCTCGGCCCCGCGGACGCGCTGATCTACCCGCGCTCCACGCTGAAGCCGTTCCAGGCCGTCGCGTCGCTGCGCCACGGGGCGGCGCTGGAGGGCGAGGCCCTGTCCATCGCGTGCGGCTCCCACCGGGGCACGCTCCGGCACCAGGCGCTGGCCGAGCGCATGCTCGCGGACGCAGGCCTCGACGCGTCCGCCCTGCAGTGCCCGCCGGCCTGGCCCGCGGACACCTCCGAGGTGGTCGCCCAGGTCCGCCGCGACGGCGAGTCCGCCGCCGCGACCCCGCTGGCCTTCAACTGCTCCGGCAAGCACGCCGGCTTCCTCGCGGCCTGCGCGGCGTCCGGGCACGACGTCGCCACGTACCTCGACCCGGCGCACCCGCTGCAGCGCGAGGTGGACGCGGTGATCGCCGAGTACTGCGGCGAGCCGGTGGCCCACACCGGTGTGGACGGCTGTGGCGCCCCGGCCGCCGTCATCTCGCTGGCGGGCCTGGCCCGCGGCATCGGGCGGGTCGCCGCGGCGCCCGGCCGCGCCGACGCGGATCCGCACGCGGCCGCCGTCGCCACCGCGATGCTCGAGCACCCGTGGGCCGTCCACGGGGAGACGAGCTCCAACACCGTGGTGATGCGCGAGCTCGGCCTGCTCGCCAAGGCGGGCGCGGACGGCGTGCTCGTCATGGCCGCGCCGGACGGCACGGCCGTGGCCGTCAAGGCGCTCGACGGCGGCACGCGGGCCGGCGACCTGGTCGCGCTCGCGCTGCTGGCCCGGTTCGCCCCGGACCACGTGGACCGGGCGACGCTGCCGGGCGTGCTGGCCGCCGTCGTGCCCCCGGTGCTCGGCCGGGGTGAGCCGGTCGGTGAGATCCGCCTGGCCGCGCCGGTGCGGGACCTCGTGGGGGACGTCCTGCCGGCCTTCGAGGCGCGGGCGTGACCACCGGCTCCGTGCCCCGCCGCCGGGTGCCTGTCGTCGAGGGCCACGCGGCGCTGCTGGCGTGGGCACGCGCCCACGAGGAGGACCCCGCGGCGGCCGCCGCGCTGCCGCGCCCCCCGCGGGCCATGGCGGTGCGCTTCGCGCTCGAGGAGCTGGCGACCCGCGTGCCCGGGAACTCGGTGGAGGTGCGCGTGCCGCCCTTCGGCGTCGCCCAGTGCCTCCCCGGGCCCCGGCACACCCGCGGCACCCCGCCCAACGTGGTGGAGATGGACGCCGTGACATGGCTGTCCCTGGCCACGGGGCTGACGACCTGGGAGGACGCGACGGCGGCCGGCGGCGTGCGCGCCTCGGGCGTGCGGGCCGACCTCGGCGCGCACCTGCCGCTCGTGCGGCCGTGAGCGAGGGGTGTCCGGCAGTCCTCTCGGCGGCACCGACCGTTCGAACGTCGGCACCGTTCCGCGTCGCGGGATGCAGCTGTGCCGATCCCGCCGCGGGCACCCGGGACTGGCCCCAGCGGCCGACTCGATAGACTGGCGCGCATGACCTCCGCCCCCGAGCCGACCCCCGATCAGCGCGCCTACACCGTCCGTCGCGCCCCGCGGCTGACCGCGGTGCTCGCGGTGGCGCTCGCGCTCGGCCTGCTGATCGCCCTCGTGATCACCACCGCGGCCCACGCCTCCCCCACGCCGCCCGCGGACCCGTACTCCGGCATCCCGCTCTCCTTCTCGGAGACGTTCGGCTTCGCGGCGCTGCTGAGCATGCTCGGCACCGGAGTGCTCGGACTGCTCGTGTGGCTGCTGCTGGACCGCCGCTCCCGGTCGACCGCGCGCACCGTGGTCCTCGAGCGCACCGACGACCCGGCCGTGGCGGACGTCCGCCTGGACCGCGTGGACGCGGGTGCCCCGCCCGCCCGCGCCACCCCCACCGAAAGGACCCCCGAGCAGTGATCGCACCGCGCACCCGACGAGGCGACGGCCGCCTGACCGCCGCCCTCGACCCCCAGGACCAGGGGCCGCAGGACGAATGCGGCGTGTTCGGCGTGTGGGCGCCGGGCGAGGAGGTCGCGAAGCTGGCCTACTACGGCCTGTACGCGCTCCAGCACCGCGGCCAGGAGTCCGCGGGCATCGCCGTCTCGGACGGCGGGCGCATCGCCGTCTACAAGGACATCGGCCTGGTCTCCCAGGTGTTCGACGAGGCCACCCTGACCGCACTGAGCGGCCACATCGCCGTCGGCCACTGCCGCTACTCCACCACCGGCGTGAACAAGTGGGCCAACGCCCAGCCCACCCTGGGCGCCACCGCCGACGACGGCACGGTCGCCCTGGCGCACAACGGCAACCTCGTGAACTCCGCCGAGCTGCTGCGCATGGTGCACGCCGCGGACGGCCGCCACACCCACGGTGAGATGAAGCAGGGCAACACCACGGACACCGCTCTGGTCACGGCCCTGCTGCACGGGGCCCCCGGGGACCGCCTCGAGGAGACCGCCCTCGAGCTGCTGCCGAAGATCCGCGGCGCCTACTGCTTCGTGTTCATGGACGAGCACACCCTCTACGCCGCCCGCGACCCGCAGGGTGTGCGCCCGCTCGTGCTCGGCCGCCTCGAGCGGGGCTGGGTGGTGGCCTCCGAGCAGTCGGCCCTCGCCACCGTCGGCGCCTCCTTCATTCGGGAGGTCGAGCCCGGCGAGATGATCGCGATCGACGAGGAGGGCATCCGCTCCACCCGCTTCGCCGAGTCCAAGCCGGCCGGCTGCGTGTTCGAGTACGTCTACCTCGCCCGGCCGGACGCCACGATCGCCGGGCGCTCCGTGTACGAGTCCCGCGTGGAGATGGGCCGCCGCCTCGCGCTCGAGCAGCCGGTCGAGGCCGACGTCGTGATCCCCGTGCCCGAGTCCGGCACGCCCGCCGCCGTGGGCTACGCGGACGCCTCGGGCCTGCCGTTCCGCCAGGGGTTCGTGAAGAACGCGTACGTGGGCCGCACCTTCATCCAGCCGTCCCAGACGCTGCGCCAGCTCGGCATCCGCCTCAAGCTCAACGTCGAGTCCACCGTGGTGGCCGGCAAGCGCGTCGTGGTGGTGGACGACTCGATCGTGCGGGGCAACACCCAGCGCGCCGTCGTGCGGATGCTCAAGGAGGCCGGCGCCGCCGAGGTGCACGTGAAGATCTCCTCCCCGCCCGTGAAGTGGCCCTGCTTCTACGGCATCGACTTCGCCACCCGCGCCGAGCTCATCGCCAACGGCGCCGCGGTGGACCAGATCGCCGCGTCCATCGGCGCCGACTCGCTGGCCTACATCAGCGAGGACGGCATGATCGAGGCCACCGGGCAGCCGCGCGAGCGCCTGTGCACCGCCTGCTTCACCGGCGACTACCCGATCCCGCTGGCCGACGAGGGCGAGCGCGGCAAGGGCCTGCTGGAGCCGGTCGCCGTGTCGCCCGCGTCCACCGTGGTGCTGGACGAGGGCGGCGAGACCACCACCGTGACCGCCACGGGCTGCGAGCCCGGCCCGGACGCCGACGACGAGAAGCTGCTCACCGAGACGGACAGGACCCCGCTGTGACCCCGAACCAGACCCCCTCCTCCGCCGCCCCGATCACCTACGCCTCGGCCGGCGTCGACGTGGAGGCCGGCGACCGCGCCGTCGAGCTGATGAAGGACGCCGTGAAGGCCACCCACACCCCCGAGGTCATGGGCGGCATCGGCGGCTTCGCCGGCATGTGGGACGCCTCCGCGCTGCTGCAGTACCGCAAGCCGCTGCTGACCACGTCCACGGACGGCGTCGGCACCAAGGTGGCGATCGCGCAGGCGATGGACAAGCACGACACCATCGGCCAGGACCTCGTGGGCATGGTCGTGGACGACATCGTGGTGGTCGGTGCCCAGCCCCTGTTCATGACCGACTACATCGCGTGCGGCAAGGTCGTGCCCGAGCGCATCGCGGACATCGTGCGCGGCGTGGCCGAGGGCTGCCGCCTGGCCGACACCGCGCTCGTGGGCGGCGAGACCGCCGAGCACCCGGGCCTGCTGGCCGCAGACGAGTACGACGTGGCGGGCGCGGCCACCGGCGTGGTCGAGGCGGACATGGTCCTGGGCGCGGAGCGGGTGCAGTCCGGCGACGTCGTGATCGGCATGGCCTCCTCCGGCATCCACTCGAACGGCTACTCGCTCGTGCGCCGCGTGGTGAACGCCGCGGGCTGGTCCCTGGACCGCGAGGTCACCGAGCTCGGCTGCACCCTCGGCGAGGAGCTGCTCGTGCCGACCCGCATCTACTCCCGCGCCTGCCTCGACCTGGTGCAGCGCCTCAACGGCCACGAGGGCGGCTCGGACCTGCCGGTGCGCGCGTTCAGCCACGTGACCGGCGGCGGCCTGGCCGCGAACCTGGCGCGCGTGCTCCCGCAGGGCCTCATGGCGACCGTCGAGCGCGACACCTGGTCCCTGCCGCCCGTGTTCCGCCTGGTGGGCGAGCTCGGCCGCGTTCCGCAGTCCGACCTCGAGCGCACCCTCAACCTCGGCGTGGGCATGGTGGCCGTGGTGGACCCGGAGGTGGCCGCGAAGTCGATCTCCGTGCTCGTGGACGCCGGCATCGACGCGTGGGAGATGGGCACCATCGGCGCCCTCACCGACGACGCGGCGGCCGCGGGCCTGGACTTCGTGCAGGGCGCCAAGGGCGTCGACGGCGGCGCGGTGCTGATGCGCGGCCAGTACGCCGCCTGACCCCCACGGGGCGTTTTCGTTCGGGAAACGGCGGCCTCCGGAGCGTTTTCGTTCGGGAAACGGCGGTTCACGACGCGAACACCCGCCCGCCGAGCCGGGCCCGGTGCGTCTGCACCTCGGCGACGACGCGCCGGAAGTCGTCCCGTGCGTCGTCCACCGTGGCCCAGATCTGCGTCCAGCCCGCGCGCGCCCAGCCCTCGTCTCGCCACGCGTCCACGGCGACCTGTGCCGGGTCGAGGTGGTGACCGCCGTCGTAGTGGACCACCATGCGCCACTGCCGCCACCCCAGATCCGCGTCCGGCGACCGCGCCCGGCCCGGGTGCAGCACCAGCTGGAGCTCCGGCTCGGGCAGGCCGGCGTGGAGCAGGGCCAGTCGCAGGGCTGTCTCCTGTGGGGAGTCCGCGCCCACCCGCACCAGCTGGAGGGCGGCACGGGCGGTGCGCACTCCCTTGAACCGCCCGGCACGCAGGAGCGCGGACCGCAGGGCCGCCGTCGTGGTCCGTGGTGAGCGGCGCCCCTCCGGCGACCACGGCCGGTGGACGAGGGCGTCCCCGGCCGCCACGACGGGCACGAGCATGCCTGGACGGAGCAGTGCGGCCAGATCCGCCCAGGATCGCTCCAGGCTCGTCAGGCGGATCCCGTGGAGGACGGTCACATCCGCGGCCGGGACGAGGCGGGCATGCGAGGTGATCTCTGGGCGGACGCTCGCCCCGCGCGGGTGTGGCCGGGACACGTGCACCGTGCCGTCCTCCGCCAGGAACGGCGGCAGCGGCACGCGGTGCAGGAGCAGCGCCGTGAGGTGGGAGGCCACTCCCCCGCTCGCCTCCACGACCGCGGCCGTCTCCTCCGGCGCGAAGGGAGCGGGCGCCTCGGCGTAGCCGAGCTCCGCCCACGAGCCGAGGTGGTCAGTCCGGAGCCGATGGACCCCATGCGTCACGCGCCGCACGTCACCGCCGCGGACCAGTCGCTCCGAGACCCCGGCCGCGCGCAGGTCGCCACGGGTGAACGGCCGGCCGGTCTCGACGATGTCCGGCAGGGGCAGGGAAGACGTGGCCATGCCCGTGACGATGGCTCAACCCGGCCTATCCCGCCCGCTCAGGAGCACCCACCGTGGACGAGGACGTCGGCGGCGCCGCCTGTGCAGGAGTCGTGCGTGGCCCCGGGCCACCCGGTGTCCACACCCCCGGCGCCCGCCATTTCCCGCACGAAAACGCCCCGGCGTCCGCCGTTTCCCGCACGAAAACGTGGGTGGGGGTCAGAGGCGGGCGTCGAGCCAGGCCAGCGCGTCGGCGACCGGGGCGCGCCAGCGCCAGCGGGCCTTGGCGTCGGCGCGGGTGGGGCCGAGGTTGATCAGCCCCGTCTCATGCCCGGCCCGCTCGGCCCGCAGCACGAACCGGTAGCCGCTCATCACGGCCAGCGAGGTGCCGACGGCGAGCACCGTGCCGCCGTCGTCGGCCATCGCCTCCGCGGCCGCGCGCCGCGCCGCGGGCACGGACTCGCCGAAGTACACGACGTCCGGCTTGAGCTTCACGGAGCCGCACACCCGGCAGCCGACCATCGTGAACTCCTCCACCCAGTGCTGGTCGAGGGAGACGTCCCCGTCGGGGTTCACGGCGTCCGGGTCGATCGCCACGCGCTCGAGGTAGCCCGGATTGGCGGCCTCGAGCCGCAGGTCCAGGTCACGGCGGGACTCGGTGGCCCCGCAGTTCAGGCAGGCCACGCGCGCCAGGTCCCCGTGGAGCTCGATCAGCCGGTCCTCCGGCATCCCCGCCGCGCGTCCGGCCTCGGCGTGCAGCCCGTCCACGTTCTGGGTCAGGACGCCGGCGATCCGCCCTTCGGCCGCCCAGCGCGCGAGGATGCGGTGCGCCTCGTTCGGCCGGGCCTGGTCCATGCGACGCCAGCCCACGAACGAGCGTGCCCAGTAGCGGTGGCGGGCGGCCGGGTCGTCCCGGAACTCCTGGTACGTCATCGGCCGGTGGCGGTGCAGGGACCCGTTCGGCCCCCGGTAGTCCGGGATGCCGGAGTCGGTGGACACGCCGGCCCCGGTGATCACGAGCGGGCGGGACTCCTCCATCAGACGCAGCAGACCCCGAGACGCCGTCTCGGGGTCCTGCAGCGGTGCTGTCTCATCCACCACCCTGGCGATCGACCGCAGGGCGGCCTGATGCCCGTCCAGGGCCGGATGCCGTGCGGGCGTCATCGCGCCCGCGCGTCGTCGTCCTCGTCCTCCGCGTAGAGGTCCGCGTACGGATCCTCGTACTCGGGCTCCTGGTCCTGCTCCGGGCCGCGCGTGCGTCCGCCCGTGAGCTCTCGCTCCAGTGCCGAGAGGTCTGTTCCGGGAGAGAAGTACTTCATCTCCCGTGCCTGCTTCGTGGCCTTCGCCTTCTGACGGCCGCGCCCCATGAGCGTGACCCCCTTCGCATCTCTCGCCGCCTCGGATCTGTGGCGCACAGGGGCCCGCCGAGGTCTTCACTGGTCAATATGGTTCGTGCGGACAAGGATACATGACCCGCCGGACGGCCTGTGGACGACGACGACCGGCCCGGTCCGGCGGGGCGTGCAGTGGCGCCGGGTGCGGCGCGGGCGGCCGCGACACGCGCGGCATCCGGCTGGACGGGCGTGACACGCACCCTGTACGGACGCTGGACGAGCGGCTAGGTTGCGTACGTCACATCCGCCCCGACGATGAGGATGCCCATGCGCCGCACCCCCACCCTGCTGGCCGCCGCCACCCTGGCCGCCACGCTCGCCGCCGCCCCCGTCTCGATCGCCGCCCCGTCCTCCCCGGCGAAGGCCAGCGCCGCCACCACGCAGACCGCCGACCGGGGCCTGGGCCCCGGCCAGAACCGTGCCGGCGGCAACCCGAACTCCCCGGAGAAGCTGGTCCGATCCATCTCCTCGGACCACCTCCGCCAGGACATCGAGGCGTTCGCGGCCATCGCGGACGAGCACGGCAACCGCGCCGCGGGCACGCCGGGTTTCCAGGCCTCGCTCGACTACGCCGTGGGCGAGCTCGAGGAGGCCGGCTACGACGTCGAGCTCCAGGAGTTCGAGATCACCTACACCGAGACCCTGCGGGACCGGCTCGCGCAGACCGGACCCGTCCAGCGCGACCTCGAGCACACCGTCTTCACGTCCTCGCCGTCAGCGCAGGTCGCCGACGCCCCGCTCGCCGCCCCCGCCGGCGCCGCCACCGGCTGCGCCGACGCGGACTGGGCCGACGCGGACCTGACCGGCAGCGTCGCCCTGGTCTCCCGGGGCGACTGCACCTTCGCCCAGAAGTCCCAGGTCGCGGCCGCCTCCGGTGCCGAGGCCGTCATCATCTACAACAACGCCGAGGGCGCGCTGAACGGCACCCTGGGCGCCGCGCCGGGCGACGTCGTCGGGACCGTGGGCGTGACCCGCGAGCTGGGCGCCGATCTGCTGGCCCAGACCCGCGCCGGCGGCGCCACCGTCACCCTGGACCTCGAGCAGCTTGTGGAGCAGCGGCCCACCTGGAACGTGCTGGCGGAGACGCGCACGGGCAGCGACGACGACGTCGTGATGCTCGGCGCCCACCTGGACGGCGTGCCGGAGGGCCCGGGCATCCACGACAACGCCTCGGGCGTCGCGGCGACCCTCGAGGTCGCGCGCCAGGCCGCCAAGGCCAACAAGGCCGAGAGCAAGGTCCGCTTCGCCCTGTGGGGCGCCGAGGAGATCGGCCTGCTGGGCTCGCACCACTACGTGGACACCCTGACCGCCGCGGAGCGTGAGGACATCATCCTCTACACCAACCTGGACATGGTGGCCTCGCTGGACCACCAGAACACGCTCGGCGTGCTCACGGCCGACTGGTCGATCGGTGCTGAGTCCCTGCTCGGCGCGCAGCTCGACCGCGACGGCCACACGCACCAGCCCGAGGGCAGCAACGGCCGCTCGGACTACGCGCCGTTCGTGGACGCGGGCATCGCCTCGACGGGCCTGCTCTCGATCCGCGACGACAACTACCACACGCCCCAGGACGACATCGACAACGTCTCCATCACCACGCTGACCCACACGGCCCGCGCGGTGGCGAACCTGATCGGCACCCTCCAGCAGGACGCCGACGCCCTCGGCACCCGCTGACCCGAGGCGTCCGCCCGTCTCGCAGATGCCGTCGGGGGCGGTTTCGGGTGGTATCCAGGCCGGATGCCACCCGAAACCGCCCCCGACGCGCCAGAGGGAGGAGGAACACGGTCCGTCGGTCCCGGCGTCAGCCCTTCCGGGTCACGGTGAGGCCGTTCTCGCCCTCGACACGGTCCACGACCACGGTGTCCCCGTCCGCGATCTCCCCGGCGAGGATGCCGCGGGCCAGGCGGTCGCCGATCTCGCGCTGCACCAGGCGGCGCAGGGGCCGGGCGCCGTAGGCCGGGTCGAACCCGGTCGCGGCGAGCCACGCCTTGGCGGCGTCGGACACCTCGAGGGTGAGGCGGCGGTCCGTCAGGCGCGCCTGCAGGGACTCGACCTGCAGGTCCACGATCCGCGTCAGCTCGGCCACGGTGAGCGCGTCGAACTGCACGATCTCGTCCAGGCGGTTGAGGAACTCGGGCTTGAACGCCCCGCGCACCACGGACATCACGGACTCGCGCTTGGCGGCCTCGTCCAGGGTCGGGTCCACGAGGAACTGCGAGCCCAGGTTCGAGGTGAGGATCAGGATCACGTTGCGGAAGTCCACGGTGCGGCCCTGGCCGTCGGTGAGGCGGCCGTCGTCGAGCACCTGGAGCAGGATGTCGAAGACCTCGGGGTGGGCCTTCTCCACCTCGTCCAGCAGCACCACCGAGTACGGGCGACGCCGCACGGCCTCCGTGAGCTGGCCGCCCTCGTCGTAGCCGACGTAGCCCGGAGGGGCGCCGACCAGGCGGGAGACGGAGTGCTTCTCCGCGTACTCGGACATGTCGATCCGCACCATGGCGCGCTCGTCGTCGAAGAGGAACTCCGCGAGCGCCTTGGCCAGCTCGGTCTTGCCCACGCCCGTGGGGCCCAGGAACAGGAACGAGCCCGTGGGCCGGTTCGGGTCCGCGATGCCGGCCCGCGAGCGGCGCACCGCGTCCGCGACGGCGACGACGGCGTCCCGCTGCCCGATCAGCCGCTCGCCGAGGTGCTCCTCCATGGTGAGCAGCTTCTCGGACTCGGCGGTGAGCATGCGCCCGGCGGGGATGCCGGTCCAGGCGGAGACCACCTCGGCGATGTCGTCCGCCGTGACCTCCTCGGAGACCATCGGCTCGGTGGCCGAGCGGTCGGCCTCGCGGGCGGCGCGGTCCGCCTCCTCGAGCTGCTTCTCCAGCGCGGGGATCTCGCCGTACAGCAGGCGGGAGGCCTCGGCGAGGTCGCCGTCGCGTTGGGCCTTCTCGGCGAGCGAACGCAGCTCGTCCACCTTGGCGCGCAGGTCGCCGGCCTGGTTGAGGGTGGCCTTCTCCGCGTCCCAGCGGGCGGTGAGGGCGGTGAGCTCCTCCTCGCGGTCCGCCTTCTCCGCGCGCAGGGCGTCGAGCCGCTCGATGGACGCGGGGTCCGTCTCGCCTTCGAGGGCGAGCTCCTCCATGGTCAGGCGGTCCACCTGGCGGCGCAGGACGTCGATCTCCTCCGGGGCGGAGTCGATCTCCATGCGCAGGCGTGAGGCGGCCTCGTCCACGAGGTCGATGGCCTTGTCCGGCAGCTGGCGGCCGGTGATGTACCGGTGGGACAGCGTGGCCGCGGCCACGAGCGCGGAGTCGGCGATGGCCACCTTGTGGTGGGCCTCGTAGCGCTCCTTGAGCCCGCGCAGGATGGCGATCGTGTCGTCCACGCTGGGCTCGCCCACGAAGACCTGCTGGAAGCGGCGCTCCAGGGCGGGGTCCTTCTCGATGTTCTCGCGGTACTCGTCCAAGGTGGTCGCGCCGATCAGGCGCAGCTCGCCGCGGGCCAGCATGGGCTTGAGCATGTTGCCGGCGTCCATGGCGCCCTCGGACGCGCCCGCGCCCACGACGGTGTGGATCTCGTCGATGAACGTGACGACCTGCCCCTCGGCGGCCTTGATCTCCTCGAGGACGGCCTTCAGGCGCTCCTCGAACTCGCCGCGGTACTTGGCGCCGGCGACCATGGCGCCCAGGTCCAGGCTGATCAGCGTCTTGCCGCGCAGGGACTCGGGGACGTCCCCGGCCACCATCCGCTGGGCCAGGCCCTCGACGACGGCGGTCTTGCCGACGCCGGGCTCGCCGATGAGCACGGGGTTGTTCTTGGTGCGGCGCGAGAGCACCTGCACCACACGGCGGATCTCGGCGTCGCGGCCGATCACCGGGTCGAGCTTGCCGGAGCGGGCGATCTCGGTGAGGTCCGTGCCGTACTTCTCCAGGGACTGGAAGGTGGTCTCCGGGTCCTGGGTGGTGACGCGGGAGTCGCCGCGCACCAGGGTCAGGGCGGCGGCGAGCGCCTCGAGGCTCGCCCCGTTCGAGCGCAGTGCCTCACCGGCCTCGCCGGAGTCCGCTGCCACGCCGAGCAGCAGGTGCTCGGTGGAGACGAACTCGTCCGAGCGCTGCTCGGCCTGGGTGCGCGCGTTCTGCACGACCTGCAGGGCGGCGCGCGAGAACTGGGGCTGGGCCACCGTGCTGCCCTGGGTGGAGGGCAGGCGTCGGATGGCCGAGGAGGCCGCCGTGGAGACGGCGTCGGGGTCGGCCCCGGCGGCCTTCAGGACGGCCACGGCGACGGACTCCCGCTGGTCCATCAGGGCCTTCAGCAGGTGGGCCGGCTCGACCTGGGGGTTGCCGGCGGTGGAGGCGTTCATGGCCGCAGCCGAGAGCGCCTCCTGGCTCTTGGTGGTGAACTTGGCATCCATGGACTATTGGCTCCTTCTCTCCCGTGTCCCGGGGTGTCGGACAACCGTCGACCGCGGGCCGTTCCCGCCGCAGACGAAGTTGAGTCTATATAGCTCAACCCTCCACGCACCAGGGCTATTCCCCCTCGCGCCGGTACGTTGGTGCCATGGCCGGCTCCACAGCGGCGCCCCGGCGCCTCCGCACGTACACCCGACCGCGGGTGTCCCTGCTGTACGTCCTGCGCCGCACCCTGCACCGGCTCTTCGAGCTGCAGGTCTGGGATGTGGCCGCCGCCATGACCTTCTTCGGGGCGCTGTCCCTGCTGCCCACCGTCATCGCCCTGCTCTCCGTGGTCTCGCTGCTGGGCGTCGAGGAGGAGACCGTGGACGCCGCGGCCCACCTGGCCGCCGAGATCTGGCCGTCGCTGACGCCCGACGTCGTCCGCGAATGGATCCTGACCCTCGGCTCGGCCGGGCCCGGCACCGGCGCCGTCGTCCTCGGGGCCGTCGGCACCGTGGTGTCCGCTTCGGGCGCCGTCGGCGCGTTCCACCGGGCCATGCACCGCATCCACGACACCCGCGAGGGCCGGCCCTTCCTCCACTTCCGCCTCGTGGTCTTCGTCGAGACGCTCGCCCTCATGCTCGGCGCCGTGCTGATCACGATCCTGGTGGTCGTCGGCGGCGACCTCTCCCTGCGCCTCGGCCAGGCCGTCGGCCTGCCGGAGGAGACGGTCCAGACGTGGAACGTGGTGAAGTGGCCGGTCATCCTCGTGGTGATCGCCCTGATCGTGACCCTCGCCTACCGCCTGGGGCCCAACGTCCGGCAGCCCCGCTACCGCCCGCTCTCGCTCGGCGCCGTGGCCGTGGTGGTCCTGCTCTTCGGCGCCACCGTGGCCCTGGGCTGGATCACGGACCGGTTCGGCCAGTTCGCCGTGGTCGGGCGGATCAACTCCGCGATCGGCGTGCTCGCCCTCGCGTGGGTGGCGTGCATCGTGCTGTTGGCCGGGGCTGCCTTCGACGCGGAGGTGCTGCGTGCCCGCCAGCTGGCCGTCGGCATCGACGCCTCCGTCGAGATCCAGCTGGCGACGCGGCACACCGCGGTGCTCGAGGACTTCGAACGGTACGAGGCCCGCATCCGCCGCCTGGCCCGGCTCGTGGCCGATGCCGTGCGCGCCGGCGAGAGCCTCACGATCGAGGCCACACCCCTGCTCTCCGAGGAGGGGCGCCTCCTCGCGGTCGAGTCGGGAGGGCGATGCCCGGAGGACGTCAGCTCGGGCAGCCCGTTCCACGCGGACCCGGTGTCCGACGACGGCGCCCGCCTCGAGCCGACGCCGCGGCCCGACGACTGAGAGGTCAGCGCTCCCGCTTCTCGAACGCCTCGACCTGGGCACGCAGCGTCTCGGCCGCGATCTCCTCGTCGAGGCCCACCATGCCGAGGTACACGAGCTCGTCCCCGTCCGTGACGCCACCGACGGTCATGGTGAACAAGGCCGTGTCCATGCCCGAGTTCCCCAGGGAGATGTGGACCGCGTCCGGCACGCCGGGCACCGTCGTGAAGGCCGCCTCGACGCCGTCCGGGTCGCCGAACGTGCCGCACGTGTCGGCCAGCTCGCCGAAGGGCTCCAGCAGATCGGTGCCGTCCTCGGTGACCGCGACCATGCCGAACGCCCCGGCCTGGGAACCGGCCAGGCCGGTGACCGCGGCCGGGTCCACCTCGTACTGGGCCAGCGCACCGCCGAGCCCGGGCGCCTGCTGCGTGTTGATCTGCTCGATGAGGTCCGCGCAGGCGCCCGTGGGGGTGACGCCCGTCAGGCTCAGACTCGTGCTGATCGGCTCACCCCCGCCGCCGGCCTGGGTCTCCATGTCCGTGAACACGCCGTCGGGCGCGGTCTGGGGCGTGAGCAGGACGTCCTCGAGCGCCTCCACACGCTCCTCCTGCTCGTCCGTGAGGTCCGAGCCGGCCCCCGTCGTGGCGGACTCGGACGCGTCGGCCGACGCGGACGCCGCCACCGAGGACGAGGCGGAGGACGAGGCCGTGGACACCGCCGTCGAGGGAGCCGCGGAGGACGACGTGGCCGCGTCCTGTGTGGGGCCCGCGGTCGCGCTGACGGTCGCCGGGGAGGCCGAGGACGCGTCGGAGGAGGGAGAGGAGGACGAGGCCTCGCCGCCTCCCCCACCGCAGCCGACGAGCGCGAGGGCGCCCACGGCGAGCAGGGACAGGGTGGCAGCGGGGCGAGCGGGGGCGGCGGGGCGGAGCATGGGAGACCTCATCAGACCGGGTGACGACGATGTGACCAGCCTGACAATCCCCACAGCGCAGGGCCAGCTTTCGCCTGCGGAGGCGGGTTGCGAGAGGGCCACCGGTCGATCGGCTCGCTCCGGGGGACGAGCCGTCTCCCGGCGCCCGCGAGGGCCCCGACGCACTACGATGACCACCAATCACGGCGGAACACGTCACTCTGCCGGCTCCCTCCGACCCGCCCGCCCGTCCTCCCGACGGCGGCACAGAAGGCACTCCATGACCCGCATCCACTCCCGCCTCCTCGGCGCCGTGGGGCTCACCGCGTCGGCGGCGCTGCTCACCGGCTGCGCCGTCGTCGGCGGCGACGCCGGATCCGCCGGCATCGTGTCCGACGACGACCTGAGCACCTCGTACGGCCTCGTCCAGCCCGGCGTCCTGACGGTCTGCTCGGACGTCCCCTACCCGCCCTTCGAGTTCGAGGAGAACGGTGAGCTGACCGGCTACGACATCCAGCTGGTCGAGGCGGTGGCGGAGGAGCTGGGCCTCGGGGTGAACGTGATCGACTCCTCCTTCGAGGCCATCGAGTCGGGTGCCTCGCTCACCGGCTGTGACGTGAACGCCTCGTCGATCTCCATCACCGAGGCCCGTCAGCGCGTCATGGCCTTCACCCTCCCCTACCTCGACGACGACCTCGTCCTGGTCGCGAAGAAGGGCTCCGGCATCACCGACGTCGAGTCCGCGAAGGGCCGCCGGATCGGCGTGCAGGCCGCGACCACCGGCGACGAGTACGCCCAGCAGAACGGCCTGAGCCCCGTGCAGTTTGAGGACGGCGGCATGCAGGTCCAGGCCCTCCAGGCCGGCACCGTGGACGCCGCCCTGGGCAACCAGTCCGTGCTGCTCTACTCGCTCAAGGACGACGATCGCTTCGAGGTGGTCGAGTCGCTGCCCACGGGCGAGCAGCTCGGCATGGCGGTCGGCCCGCAGAAGGCGCAGCTCGGCTCCGCCGTGAACCGCGCGCTGCAGGAGCTGCGCAACGACGGCACCGTGGCCGAGCTCCAGGAGCGCTGGTTCGGTCAGGCACAGGAGGACTACCGATGAGCACGCAGACCCCCGTCTCGCCCGCACCGGCCATGAAGCCCGGCCGTGCGCGCCGCCGTCGCCGGCTGTCCCTGATCATCCAGGCGGCCGTCTTCGTCCTCGCCCTCGTCGTCCTGGCCGTCCTCATCGACTGGGGCACGCTCGCCGAGAACGTCCTGAACTTCCCCGCCGTGGCCCCGATGTTCCCCAACGTGATCCTCGTGGGCCTGGGCAACACGCTGTTCTACACGGTCACCTCGTTCGTCGTCGGCCTCCTGGGCGGCATCGTGCTCGCGCTCATGCGCCTGAGCTCGTTCGGCCCGTACCGGTGGCTGGCCACCGCCTACGTCGAGTTCTTCCGCGGCGTCCCCGCGCTGCTGGTGTTCCTCGCCTTCGGCTACGGGGTGCCCTTTGCGTTCGGGGTGTCCTGGCCGATCCCCGTCGTCGTGATGGTGGCCCTGGGCATGGTCTCGGCCGCCTACATCGCCGAGACCCTGCGTGCCGGCCTGCAGGCCGTGCCCCGCGGCCAGATGGAGGCGGCCCGGTCCCTCGGCATGCCGACGTGGCGGGCCATGGTCACCATCGTGATCCCCCAGGCGTTCCGCATCGTGCTGCCGCCGCTCACCAATGAGGTCATCCTCCTGACCAAGGATTCCTCGCTGGTCTACGTGCTCGGCCTGGCCGCGCACGAGTACGAGCTCACCAAGTTCGGCCGCGACGGCATCTCCGCCCTCGACGCCGGCATGACGCCGATCCTCGTGGCCGGCCTGTTCTACCTCGTGATCACCGTGCCGCTGTCCCTGCTGGCCCGCCGGTTCGAGGCCCGTTCGACCAAGAAGGGGCACTGAGATGGCCCAGCAGAACCCCATCACCGGATCCTTCGGCGCGGTGGCCGCCGCGGACGCCGCCGGCGTGCATGTGGCCGGCCTCAACAAGTCCTTCGGCGCCAACCACGTGCTGCGCGGCATCGACCTCGAGGTCGCCCCTGGCGAGGTCGTGTGCCTGATCGGCCCGTCCGGCTCGGGCAAGTCCACCCTCCTGCGCTGCGTGAACCTGCTGGAGAAGCCCGACTCGGGCGTCGTCACGGTCGGTGAGTTCACGGTCACGGACGAGGACGTGGACCTGGACGTGCTGCGCCGCCACGTGGGCATGGTGTTCCAGCAGTTCAACCTGTTCCCGCACCTGTCCGTGCTGGAGAACTGCACCGTGGCCCAGCTCAAGGTGCTCAAGCGGGGCAAGGCCGAGGCGGCGGACATCGCCCGTCGGCAGCTGGCCCGCGTGGGCCTGGCCGAGCTCGAGGACCGCTACCCGGACCAGCTCTCCGGCGGCCAGCAGCAGCGCGTGGCGATCGCCCGTGCGCTGGCCATGGACCCGCAGCTGATGCTCTTCGACGAGCCCACCTCGGCCCTCGACCCCGAGACCGTCGGCGACGTCCTGGCGATCATGCGTCAGCTGGCCCGCGACGGCATGACCATGCTCGTGGTCACCCACGAGATGGGCTTCGCCCGTGAGGTGGCCGACCGGGTCGTGTTCATGGACGGCGGCGTCGTGGTGGAGGCCGGCCCGGCCGCCGCGGTGATCTCCGACCCCCAGCAGCCGCGCACCCAGGACTTCCTGCGCCGCGTGCTGCACCCCACCGAGATCGACCTCTGAGCCTGCCCACCCGCCGTGCCCCGGTGGGCGGGCGCATGCGTGAGGGGCCCCGCCTGGACCATGGTCCGGGCGGGGCCCCTCAGGCGTGCGGCGGGGGCGTCAGGCCTTCTTGCGCAGCTTCTTCAGCTCGTCACGGGCCTCGCGCAGCGCGGCGACCTGCTCCTCACGGGCGGCGTGGATCGCAGCGACCTTCTCGTCCTGGGCATCACGGATGGCCTGCACCTTGGCGTCGCGGGCGCCCTCGATGCGGGCGGCGCGCTTCTTGGCGGCCTTGCGACGCTTGCCGGGGCGGTTGGCCACGGAGTCGGCGGCGATGGCCAGGCCGGAGCCGACCAGGAAGATGTCCTTGGCGACGGCGGTGCCCTCCTGGGACGGGCGCACGCCGTCCGCCTCGGTCATCTCCGGGGTGTTCAGGTACATCGAGAACAGGCCGCCGGAGAACGCGGTCAGGGCGGAGCCGGCGAGCCAGCCCGGGACGAACGGGGCCAGCAGGGCTGCGCCCACGCCGACCTCGGTGGTCACGAGGAACTTCTTGAACTGCTCCGGCGACAGGTTGGCCAGCGCGGGCAGGCCGCGGGCGCCCATGTCGCGCAGGCCCTGGGCCTGCTCCGCGGAGATGCCGCGCTTGTTCAGGCCGGAGTTCAGGATGAACGCGCCGGAGGCCAGGCGCAGCGGAATCTGGACGATGCTCATGGAGTCTTCCTTCCAGTAGGGCCCGCGGCACGCACGTGGAGTGGGGTGTGGCGCGAACGGTCGGTGAGCGGTCAGCGCCTCTGACACTACCAACGGCAGCCCGCTCCCGCCCGCCCGGAGGCGCGAGTGTGCGCGCAGAGCGGACGACGTCGGCGCCTCCACCACGTCGCGGAGGCGGTCGATGATGGACAATGGGGCGCATGCTCCCCCTCGTCGCACCCCTGACCGTGGCCGCCGCCGCGCCCACCGACTACGGCTGGCTCGGCAACATCGTCGTGGACATCATGGAGGCGGTCGGCCCGATCGGCGTCGGCCTGGCCGTCTTCGCGGAGAACATCTTCCCGCCCATCCCGTCCGAGGTGATCCTGCCCCTGGCCGGCTTCACCGCGGCCGGCGGCGCCTTCAGCCCGCATGCCGCGCTGGTCTGGGCGACGGTCGGCTCGATCGTCGGAGCGCTGGCCCTCTACGGCCTCGGCGCGTGGCTCGGCCGCCGCCGCATGTACCGCCTCGCGGACCGCATGCCGCTGGTGGACATGGAGGACGTGGCCAAGACCGAGCGCTGGTTCATCCGATACGGCTACTGGACCGTGTTCCTGGGCCGCATGGTCCCCGTGTTCCGCTCCCTGATCTCCATCCCCGCGGGCATCGAGCGGATGAACCTCGCGAAGTTCACCCTGTTCACGGCGCTGGGCTCCCTGATCTGGAACGCGATCTTCGTCTACGGCGGCTACGCGCTCGGGGAGCGGTTCCACGTCGTCTCCGAGTACGCGGACGTCTTCTCCAACATCGTCCTGGTCCTGATCCTGGCCTTCCTCGCGATCTGGGTGGTCCTGCGCCTGCGCCGTGACGCCCGCCGCCGGAACGACCCGGACTGGCGCCCGCCGACCGCGGATGAGATGGCCGCCCGCGTCGAGGCCATCCTGGAGTCCTCCGACCACCGGAAGTGAATCGCATGCACCCCGTCCTGCCCTCCCCCCGCCGTGGCCGCGCGGCCCTCGGCCTGGCCGCCGTCGCCCTGGTGGCGCTGAGCGCCTGTGCTCGCACCGAGCCGCAGCCCGAGCCTGCGCCCGCCACGACGGCGGCCTCCGCCCTGCCGTCCATGGACATGGCCCCGTTTACGCTCGAGGTCCCCTCGCACGACCTCGAGAGGGTGCCGGAGGCGAGCATCGCCGTGCTCGAGGGCGAGGACCCGGACCACCACGGGGCGTGGCTGCAGGTGCCCGGGGCGCCGGCCTGGACGGAGGCCATGGCCGGGGCCGTGCGCGCCCAGATCGACCAGTACCGCCGGGACACCGACCCCAGCGCGGACCCGCGCCTGGAGATCCAGCCGCAGCTCGCCGTCGTGGCCGAGGACATCGCCGCGGCCCGCCTGCTCGCCACGGAACGGCGCGGCACGGACTCCGTGTCCACCTCGCACGTGATCTGGTACTCGGCCCGCGAGGACCGCGTGCTCGAGACCGCCGATCTCTTCACCCCCGACGGCTGGGACGCGTTCCGCGCCGAGGTGCGCCAGCGCATGGCCAACGACCCGGACGTGATCGGCTCGCGCCTGGACTCGGCGGTCGACGCGCCGGAGCAGGTGGAGAACCGTCGCGTCTGGGACGCGGTGGTCTTCCTCCCGGACGGCAGCCTGATGCTCGAGGCGGACCAGGCGTCCATGGCGCCGGCCGCCGCGGGTGTGCTGACGGTGCGGATCCCCCGGGACACGGCAGCCCCCTGGCTGTCCGACCTGGGCCACGTCGCCGCGGACGCCGCCTCCGCCCCCGCCGACCTGCGTCTGCCGGACCGCTCCACCCCGACCCTCGAGGAGCAGCAGCCGGAGCCCGAGACGTCCTCGCGGACGCAGGAGGCCACCGACGCACCCGTGCCGCCCCCGTCCGCACCCGCCGACACGGCGGCCCCGACGCCCAGCGCGACCACCCCGGTGCCGAGCAGCACGGTGCCGAGCAGCACGGCCCCGTCCTCCTCGGTCCCCACGTCCACCGGCTCGGCCACGCCGTCCTCCCCGACGTCGCCCGCCAGCTCGTCCTCGCCGTCGGGCACGGGATCCGGCAGTCCGACGCCGAGCACCCCCGACCCGTCGCCGACCTCCGCGACGCCGACCCCCACGTCCCCGAGCCCGTCCGGTCCGTCCACGAGCGCGCCGGCCACGGCCCCCGCGCCGGACCCGACCGAGTCCGCGCCCGAGCCGACCGCCACGACGGCCTCGGCGCCCGCGCCGCCCACGTCGGGAGACCGCTCCAGCGGCACCCCCTGACCCCGGCGCCGGGCGCCGGCGGCGACCGCGGTCGGCGCCGTCGACGCACGGCCGTGGCAGGATCGGGGCGATGACTGAGCACCTCCCCCGCCCCCGCCCGGACGCACCCGACCCCGACGCCGTCCCGCCGCCCGCCGAGCGCGTCCACGCGCACGACCACAATCGGGACAAGGACCCCGCCCTCGTCCGACGGGAGCCGGTCTCCTTCGTCCGACGCGGTGCGCGCCTGAACGCGGGGCGGCAGGCCGTGTGGGACCGCCAGGCGGAGCGGGTCCTCGTGGACGTGCCCCGCGGCCGCGGCGCCACCTCGGTGGACGCCCAGGCCCGACTGGACTGGGCCGGGGTGTTCGGGCGCGAGGCCCCCCTGCTGGTGGACATCGGCTCCGGGCTGGGCGAGTCCACGGCGCAGGCCGCCGCCGACCGGCCGGACTGGAACGTGCTCGCCGTCGAGGTCTACGTGCCCGGCCTGGCCGCGCTCATGACGCGCGTGGAGCAGCAGGGCCTGGAGAACGTCCGCGCCGTGGAGGCCAACGCCCCCGAGCTGCTGGACGCCCTGCTCACGCCCGGCTCCGTCTCCGAGGTGTGGGTGTTCTTCCCGGACCCGTGGCACAAGAAGCGGCACCACAAGCGCCGCCTGGTCTCCCCCGCCTTCGCGGACCGCGTGGCGCGGGTGCTCGCCCCCGGCGGGGTGCTGCGGCTGGCGACGGACTGGTCGGGCTACGCCGTGCAGATGCGCGAGGTGCTCGAGGCGCACCCGGAGTTCGAGAACCTCTTCCCCGGGCGCGCCGCAGGCGAGGACTCCCCGCTCACGCGGGTGCGCCGCGAGGGCAGGGAGACCGAGGTGGGTGCCCAGCCGCTGCCCGCGGGCTGGGAGCGCGCGGCCGAGGAGGAGCGCCCGCTGCGGGCCGGCCTGGGTGAGGCGCGGGCCGGCGCGGCGGCCGCGGACCCCGTGGACCACGAGGGCGGCTGGGCGCCCCGGTTCGAGGGTCGACCGATCACGAGCTTCGAGGCGAAGTCCCAGCGGGCCGGACGCCTTGTGTTCGACCTGGCGTACCGCCGCCGCTGAGCACGGGGCCCGACGGGGCCGCTCAGGCCGGGGCGACCGGCCCGGCCGGGTCGGCGCCGTCCGGGACGGGCGGCAGCGGCAGGCCGGCGGTCACCCGCGCGGTCGCCGCGAGCGTCACGGACCCGGCGTCCCGGTAGCCCCTCGGGGCGTCCCCGGGGGCCGTCGGCGACCAGCGGGCCGTGTGGTGGCCGCGGACGCCGGCCCCCGCCAGGCCGGGCCGCGGGGCCACCGGCAGCACGGCGGCGTCCGTCCAGTCCCGACGACGGCCCACCGCACGGCCGACCCGGGCGAGGAGGTCGCCCGGGGCCAGGGCGCGGAACACCCGTCCGGACCGCAGGCCGAGGTGCGCGGCCCGGGCTGCCAGGGCGGCGGGCAGGCCGACCGCGCCCGAGACCACGAGGGCCTCGACGGGACGCTCGGCCGGCCACGGGGCCTCGGCGTCGTCGGGCTGCAGGCCCCGGTCCGCGAGCAGGCGCAGGGCGTGCGCGGCCACCAGCGAGCCGTACGAGTGGGCCTCCATGGCCCCGTGCACGGCGGTCCCGCGGGCGCGCAGGGCCGGGGCGGCGGCGTCGTCCTCCCCCGGCCCGTGGCGCATGAACTCCCACCAGGCCCGCACATCCGCGGCGAGCATCGCGCCGCCGCGCCGGCCGGGGCCGTCGAGCACCACCCGCCAGGGTGTGGGCGCGGGGTAGCCGAGCCACGCGATGACGACCGGGCGGGGTGCGCCGGCGGCGCGCTGGGCGGCGGCGAGGTGGGCGGCCTCCCGGGCCGTCCCCCACATGGCCGTCTGGGGGCGGATGCCCATGCCGGAGACGAGCCAGGTCAGGTGGGTGGCGGTCGCGGGGTCTCCCGCGGCGACCACCGCGCGCGGACCGTCCGGGCCGTCGAGGACGTAGTCCAGCAGATGCCGGGCGGGCAGGTGCGGGTCCATGCCCTCCGGCTTGAGGGCGTGGACGATCCCGTCCAGGGCGCTGCGGGCCCGCCGGCCCAGGCCGTCGCGCCGGGCCATGTCGGCGCGCAGCCGCTCCCGGACGCGGGACCGTGCGGCCACCCCGAACGACGCCCGGCTCAGTCCTGCTCGGGCTGCCACGTGAGCACCCGTCGGGGGCGGGCGCCGCCGGAGGGCAGCATCCGCAGGACACCCGGGGAGGCCTGGCCCGCGGCGTCGGCCTCGGTCCGTGCCGCGGCCTGGCGGCGGGCGGCCATCCGGTCGGCGTACCGGGCCGAGACGTCGCCGCCGGAGCCCACGGTGAAGACGCGGGCCAGGCGGGAGGCGTGGTGGAGGCGGTCCACCTGGGCCGCCAGCTCGACCACGGTGTCCTGCAGCTGCTCGACCTCGCGCTGCAGCGCGATCACGCGGCGGATGCCCTCCAGCGAGATGCCCTCGCGGCTCAGGGCCTGCACGGTCTGCAGCCGCTCGACATCGGCCAGGGAGTAGCGGCGTTGCCGTCCGCCCTGGCGGGCGGGGACCACGAGGCCGAGCCGGTCGTACTGGCGCAGGGTCTGCGGGTGCATGTCCGCCATCTCGGCGGCCACGGAGATCACGAAGACGGGGGCGTTCCGGTCAAGACCCGGCTCGCGGCCCCGGTCCGCGCGGGCGGCGCCGTCGCGGGCGCTCACCAGGCGGCCTTCCGGGCCAGCTCCCGCCGCGGATCGTCGCCGGCCAGGGCGGACTGCAGGGCCTCGATGGCGGCGCGGGCGTCGTCGTCGAGCTCGGTGGGCACGGTGACGTGCAGCTCCACGAGCAGGTCACCCGTCGTCGTCCCGCGCTCGACACCGCGGCCCTTCAGGCGCAGCACGCGGCCGGACTGGGAGCCCGCCGGCACCTTCACCTTCACGGGGCGCTCCAGCGTGGGCACCTCGATCGTGGCGCCGAGGGCGGCCTCGGGGAAGGTGACGGGCACGGTGATGCGCAGGTCGTCCCCGTCCCGGTGGAAGAACTCGTGCTCGCGCACGTGCACGGTGACCAGCAGGTCGCCGCGGCCGGCCGCACCGGGCGAGCCCTTGCCGCGGGCCCGGACCTTCTGGCCGTCGCGGATGCCCTTCGGGATCTTCACCTCGATCGTCTCGCCGTCCGGGGCGCGCAGGGACACCGTGGTGCCCTGGATCGAACCGCGGAAGGAGATCGTGGTGGTGGCGGTGCGGTCCGCGCCCTTCGTGGGGCGCGGCCGCGGGTAGCCGGCGTCGCCGAAGCCGCCGGTCTGGCCGGCGGCGCCGCCGAACATCCCGCTGAACAGGTCCGACAGGTCGGGCCCGGACTGCGTGGTGCGGGGGCCGCCCCCGCCGCCGAACATGCCGCCGAAGACGTCCTCGAAGCCGCCGCCGCCGGCACCGCCCGGGGCGGAGAACCGGGCGCCGCCGCCCATCGCACGGATCGCGTCGTACTCCTGGCGCTCCTGGGGGTCACTCAGGACGGCGTACGCCTCCGAGATCTCCTTGAACTTCTTCTCGGCCGCCTCGTCCCCGGGGTTCTGGTCCGGGTGGTGGGTGCGGGCGAGCTTGCGGTAGGCCTTCTTCACGTCCGATTCGGAGGCGTCCTTGGACACCCCCAGGGTCGCGTAGAAGTCCTTGTCCATCCAATCCTGCGAGGCCATGGTGCCTCCTCTCGTGTGCATCGGTCAGGGGGGGTCGGCCGGCGGCGGGGTGGGCCGCCGGCCGACGGGGTCACTCGTCTCCGGCGGAGACCATCACCTGGGCGGCGCGCAGCACGCGGCCGTCCCGGAGATAGCCGTTGCGGAAGACCTGGACCACGTGGTCCGCGGGCACCTCTGCGTGCGGCTGGCGCATCACGGCCTCGTGCACGGCCGGGTCGAACTCGACGCCGGCCAGCGCCTCCTGGTCGTGGCGCTCGAGGCCGAGGCCGGCCAGGGCGGTGTCGAGCTTGGTCGCGATCGCGGCGAACGGACCGTCCGTCAGGTCGCCGGCGGCGCGGGCGGCGTCGATGTCGTCGAGCACCGGCAGCAGCGCGGTGACGGCCTTGACCACACCGGCGTCCCTGGCCAGGTCGCGGTCGCGGTCCACGCGACGCTTGTAGTTCACGAACTCGGCCTGCAGCCGGCGCAGGTCGGTCTCGAGCTCGGCCTCGCGGTCCGAGGCCGCGGGCTGCGGCGCCTCGGTCCCGGCCTGCGCGCCGGCCTCGTCGAGGATGCGCTCGGCCTGGGCGAGGGCGTCGCCGTCCTCGGCCTGCTCGGCCGCGCTCTCGGCGGAGACCCGGGGCTCACCGGTCTCGGGGTCGATGCGGCGACGGTCGTTGAACACGATGGGCTCCTCCTCGGAGCCGCGCTCGGCATCGGAGGAGCCGTGCGGACGCTGCTGGTCGGCGCTCATGGTGTGTCCTTTCGAAGCGGGTGGGCGCGGCGGGTCCGCCGCGCGGGGGGGTGGTGCGGGAAGGCCGGCGGGCCGGCCCGGCAGGGGCGCTGCCGGGCCGGCCCGCCGGCGTCGTGGGCCTCCGGGCGGGGCGGGCGTGGACGCCCGCCCCGGCACCGGGGTGTCATGCCTTCTTCTCGTCGTCCTCGTCGACCACCTCGGCGTCGACGATGTCCTCGTCGTCGTCCTGCGGGGCGGCGGACTCGGCGCCGGCGTCGGCCGACTCCGCGCCCTGCTGGGCGTAGAGGGCCTCGCCGATCTTGACCTGGGAGGCCTGGAGCTTCTCGAACGCGGCGGCGACCTCGTCGTCGTTGTCCTGCTTCTCCAGGGCGGCCTTCAGGGCGTCGACGTCGGCCTGCACCTCGGTCTTGACGTCCTCGGGCAGCTTGTCCGCGTTGTCCTGCAGGAGCTTGTCCACGGAGTACGCGGACTGCTCCGCCTGGTTGCGGCGGTCGGCGGCCTCACGGCGCTTCCTGTCCTCGTCCGCGTGGGCCTCGGCGTCCTTGACCATGCGGTCGATGTCCTCCTTGGACAGCGAGGAGCCGCCCGTGATGGTCATCGACTGCTCGGTGCCGGTGCCCTTGTCCTTCGCGGAGACGTGCACGATGCCGTTCGCGTCGATGTCGAAGGTGACCTCGATCTGGGGCATGCCGCGCGGGGCCGGGGCGATGCCGGTCAGCTCGAAGGTGCCCAGCGCCTTGTTGTCCCGGGTGAACTCGCGCTCGCCCTGGAAGACCTGGATGGACACGGAGGGCTGGTTGTCCTCGGCCGTGGTGAACGTCTCGGAGCGCTTGGTCGGGATGGCCGTGTTGCGCTCGATGAGCTTGGCCATCACACCGCCCTTGGTCTCGATGCCCAGCGACAGCGGGGTCACGTCGATCAGGAGCACGTCCTTGCGCTCGCCGGCGAGCACGCCGGCCTGCACCGCGGCGCCGATGGCGACGACCTCGTCCGGGTTCACGCTCTTGTTGGGCTCCTTGCCGCCGGTCAGCTCCTTCACCAGGTCGGAGACGGCGGGCATGCGGGTCGAGCCGCCGACGAGGACCACGTGGTCGATGTCGGAGACCTTGACGCCGGCCTCCTTGATGACGTCCTCGAACGGCTTGCGGGTGCGCTCGAGCAGGTCCTTGGTGAGGTCCTGGAACTTGGCGCGGGAGAGGTGCTCGTCCAGGTGCACCGGGCCCTCGGGGGTCACGGACAGGTACTGCAGCGAGATGTTGGTGGAGGTGGCCGAGGAGAGCTCCTTCTTGGCCTGCTCCGCTGCCTCCTTCAGACGCTGCAGGGCGATCTTGTCCTTGGACAGGTCCGCGCCCTTGGACTTGGCCTGCTGGAGCAGCCAGTCCACGATCCGCTGGTCCCAGTCGTCGCCGCCGAGGCGGTTGTCGCCGGCGGTGGCGCGCACCTGGATGGTGGCGAAGTCGTCCTCGTCCTTGGCGACCTCGAGCAGGGACACGTCGAAGGTGCCGCCGCCCAGGTCGAAGACCAGGATGAGCTCGTCCTCCTTGCCCTTCTCCAGGCCGTAGGCCAGGGCGGCCGCGGTGGGCTCGTTGATGATACGGGTGACGTTCAGGCCCGCGATCTCGCCGGCCTCCTTGGTGGCCTGGCGCTCGGCGTCGTTGAAGTAGGCGGGCACGGTGATCACCGCGTCGGTGACCTTCTCACCCAGGTACTCCTCGGCGTCGTGCTTGAGCTTCATCAGCGTGCGGGCCGAGATCTCCTGCGGGGTGTACTTCTTGCCGTCCACCTCGGTGGTCCAGTCGGTGCCCATGTGGCGCTTGACGGACGCGAAGGTGCGCTCGGGGTTGTTGACGGCCTGGCGCTTGGCGACCTCGCCGACCAGGACGTCCCCGCCCTTGGAGAACGCGACGACGGACGGGGTGGTGCGGGCGCCCTCGGCGTTCGCGATGACGACCGGGTCGCCACCCTCGAGGGCGGCGACAACGGAGTTGGTGGTGCCGAGGTCGATGCCGACTGCACGGGACATGATGGGGTCCTTCCTGTCTGACGGTGAAGCGGGGGCCGGACCCGCGGGCCGGGGCACCGGCGCCGCAGGGAATTGAGCCTTCATGACTCAGGTTGCCACCGGGGCGGTGGACTGTCAAGTGAACCTGAGTCGACTTCACTCACTTCTGCTTCTGCGAGGGTCAACGCGGGCCGTCCGCGATCCATTCCCGGGGCCCGGGTCCATCCCTGATCCGTCCCGGTGCAGGCGCCGGGCCCTGGAAGCGCGCGGGTCTCGCGCGGTTGAATGGCGGAACACGGGGCGTCGCCGACGGCGCGCCCGTCCCGACGGAGAAGGAGCACCACCATGGCCGAGAAGAACGCCGCCGAGTACACCGTCCCGGGCCTGTCCCTGAGCACGGGCCGCCGCACCGCCGAGATCCTCCAGGGTCGCCTGCACGCCCTCAACGACCTGCAGCTCACCCTGAAGCACGCCCACTGGAACGTCGTGGGTCCGGGCTTCATCGGCGTACACGAGATGCTCGACCCACAGATCGAGCTGGTCCGCGCGATGGTGGACGTCGTCGCCGAGCGCATCGCCACCCTCGGCGTCTCCCCCGCCGGCACCCCGGGCGCCCTCGTGGCCGCCCGCACGTGGGACGACTACACGCTGGGCCGCGCGACGACCCTGGAGCACCTGGCCGCGCTGGACCTCGTCTACGACGGCGTCGTGACGGATCACCGCGCCGCGATCGACGCCACCGAGGACCTCGACCCGGTCACCCAGGACATCCTCATCGACCAGGTGGCCCAGCTCGAGCTGTTCCAGTGGTTCATGCGCTCCTTCCTGACCACGGACGACGGCCGCCTGAGCAGCGCGGGTGCGGCCACGGAGGCCGCCGCCGCGGGCCGGGTGAAGGACGACCAGGCCGCGCCCGCCCCGCAGGGCGCTCGCACGAAGAAGTCGGCTGCCAAGAAGGCCACGGCCTCGAACGCGAAGAAGTCGAAGAAGAAGTGACCGCGCGCCCCTGAGGCGCCCGCGTGCACGGAGGGCCCGACCGCACCGCCGGTCGGGCCCTCTGTCGCCGTCCGGGCTCAGGCGGCCCGCGCCGGCCACCAGACGCGCGGGCCGATGTCCCGGACGAGCGCGGGGATCAGCAGCGTGCGCACCACCAGTGTGTCCAGCAGCACGCCGAACGCGACGATGAATGCCAACTGCACCATGAACATCAGCGGGATCACCGCGAGCGCGGCGAAGGTGGCCGCCAGCACGACGCCGGCCGAGGTGATGACCCCGCCCGTGACGGTGAGGGCGCGCAGCACGCCCGCCCGCGTGCCGTGCCGCGGGGTCTCCTCCCGCGCCCGGGTCATCAGGAAGATCGTGTAGTCGATCCCGAGCGCCACGAGGAAGACGAAGCCGTACAGCGGCACGGTGGGGTCGGCGTCCTCGAAGCCGAACACGTGCCGGAACACGAGGGCCGAGACGCCCAGGGCCGCACCGAAGCTGACCACGAGCAGCACGGGTGCCAGGAGCGAGCGCAGCAGCACCGCGAGGATGACCAGCAGCATCGCGAGGATCAGCGGGATGACGACCCGCAGGTCGCGCTGCGTGGTGACGTTCGTGTCCAGCGCCTGGGCCGCCGGGCCGCCCACGAGGATCTCGCCCGAGGTGGGGAGGTCCGCGAGCCGGTCGCGCAGGCGGGCCACGGTCTGCTGCGCGGCGAGGGACTCGCCCGGGTCCGCCAGGGTGGCCGAGACCAGCACGCGGCCGTCCACCACGCGGGGCTGCGGCTCCGGCGCGGACGCGGCGCCCGTCCCGCCCTCCGCCTCGAGCGCGCCCGGGGGCGGGCCCGCGGCGGTCTCGGGGGCGTCCGTGGTGACCTCGGCCTCGGCCACGCCGGGGTCCTCCGCGACGGCGGCGAGCACCGCCTCCGCGTCCCCGGCCGGGGCGAGGATCTGGGCGGGGGCGCCGGCGCCGGCGTCGAAGTGCTCGCTCAGCAGGGCCTGGGCCTGCCGGGCGTCGGAGTCGCCGAGCAGCACGTCCTCCTGGGCGACGCCGTCCGCGCGCAGCTGCAGCAGACCGCCGCAGAGGGCGAGGAGCACGACCGTCGTGGCGACCCAGACGAGACGGGGCCGGCGCGCGACGACGGCGCCCACCCGCGTCCACACCCCGTGGTCCTCCTCGAGGCCGGCGACGGGCCGGCCCACGCCGTCGCGCGGCGGGGTGAAGGCCCGGCCCCGGGCGGCGCGGCGCTCCGCGCGACGGCGCGCGCGCTCGGGGGACGGGATCGTCGGCCAGAAGGCGGCACGCCCGGTCAGCCGCAGCAGCGCCGGCAGCAGGGTCAGGGCGGCGAGCCACGCGAACGCCACACCCGTGGCGGCCACGGGGCCGAGGGAACGCGTCGAGTTGAGGTCCGAGGCCATCAGGATCAGCAGGGCGAGGGCCACGGTCGAGGCGGACGCGGTGATCGCGCCGAAGGACCCGCGCACGGCGGCCCGCAGCGCCTCCCCGACGTCCGCCCGGACCAGCAGCTCCTCGCGGTGCCGGGCCACGAGCAGGAGGCAGTAGTCCGTGGCCGCCCCGATCACGAGGATCGAGAGGATGCCCTGGGCCTGGCCGTTGAGCTGGATCCAGCCCGCCAGGGCCATCCCGTAGACGGCCCCGATCGCGCCGCAGAGCGCGGCCACGGCCGTCAGCAGCACGAGGACCGGCAGCAGGACGGAGCGGTAGACCGCCACGAGGATCACGAACACCACGACGAGCGCCACGAGCAGCAGCAGCCCGTCGATCCCCGCGAACGCGTCGCCCAGTTCCGCGACCAGGCCCGCCGGACCGCCCACGTGCCACTCGGTGTCCGCGGCCACGGTGCCGGCGAGGGCGGGGTCGGCGGCCGCCGGGTCCGCCACGACCTCCCGCAGGTCGGCCACCACGTCGGCCACGGGCCGCTCGGCCCCGGCCGAGGAGTCGACGAAGGCCAGGAACTGGACCGCCGCGGCGTCGTCGGAGGGGATCGGGCCGGCGACGTCGGTCACGCCCGGCACCTCGCCCAGCCGGCCCGCGAGGTCCGCGAGCGCGGGGAAGGCGGCCGCGGGGTCCGCGGTGTTCGCCGGGCCCACGACGACGGCGGGCACGGCCTCGCCGTCCTGGAACGCCGCCGCCTCCTGTCCCGCGCGGGTGGACTCGGCCGACGCCGGCAGGAAGGTGGCCTGGTCGTTCGAGGAGACGTCGCCGATCTTGCCGAACACGGGGCCGCCCAGGCCGAGCACGGCGAGCCAGACCACGGTGAGCGCCGCGGCCAGGCCCAGCCGCAGCCCCCGAGGGGGACGCCCCGTGGCGGCGGGGGTGCGGAAGGCGGAGAGGTCGGGCGGGGTGGGCATGCCTCCGAGCGTAGGGGGTGGTTCGATGATCAAACAACCATGGGGGCTGGCTAGACTCCCGGCCATGACCACGCAGCCCCCCTCCGCCCCCGCGGAGCACCTCGCCGTGGTCCACGCGCTGCGCGTCTTCAGCGAGAGCGCGGAGCACGCCGTCGACGAGGCCGGCCGCGGCGTCGGCCTGCACCGCACGGACCTCAGAGCCCTGGCGCTCCTGATGGCCCGCGCGGCGGCCGGTGAGCCCGTCACGGCCTCGGACCTCGGCGCCCACCTGCACCTCACCCGGGCCTCGGCCACCGCCCTCGTGGACCGCCTGGCCGCCGCGGGCCACGTCCGCCGCCGCCGGGACGAGGGCGACCGGCGGCGCGTGCTGGTGGAGCACACGGACACGGCCCGCCGCGACGGACAGCGCGCGTTCGAACCGATGTCCCAGCGGCTGAGCGCCGCCCTCGAGGGATTCTCCGCCGCGGAGCTGCGGGCTGCGGTGCGGGTGCTCGAGGCGGCCACCGCCGCACTGACGGACCCCGCCCCGGAGGACCCGTGACTCGACCGGCGCTCATCGGCCTCGACGGCCGCTCGGGGTCGGGCAAGACCGTCCTCGCCGCCGCGCTCGCGGCCCGGATCGCACCGTTCGCGCGCGTCGAGGTGATCGAGATCGAGTCCATGTACCGGGGCTGGGACGGGCTGGCCGCGGCGGTGGGCGACGACGGCCCCTACCCGGCCGTCGTGCGCGCGCTGCGGGAGGGCGGCACGGCGACCTGGACCACATGGGACTGGCACCGTGCCGCCCCCGGTCCGCCGCGGGGGACCGCGCCGGCCGACGTCGTGGTGTGCGAGGGCGTGGGCGCGCTCAGCACCGCCGCCCGGCCGCTGCTCGACCTGGCGGTGTGGCTCGAGCTCGAGACCCCCGCGCGGCGCACGCGGGCGCTGGCCCGGGACGGTGAGACCTTCGCCCCGCACTGGGACCGCTGGGCCGCACAGGAGGAGGACTACCTGGCCCGGCACGCCCCGCGCGCCGCGGCGGACCTGATCCTGCGTCTGCCCTCCGCCTGACGGCGGCGGTGCCCGGGGCCGGGGGCGTCGGGGTCTGCGTGCGGGCCGGTCGGGCGCCCGCGCCGGGACCGGAGCGGTTCGCTCCGCTTAGGTGTAGCATCGGAGGCGGCGCGCCGCGTCCGGCCGCGTCCCACCCCAGCGCACGGAGACCTCACCCTTCCCATGGCGACACTGCTCTACCGTCTCGGCCTCGGCGCCGCCCGCCGCCCCCTCCTCGTGATCCTCGCCTGGGTGCTCGCCCTGGCCCTCGCCGTCGGCGGGTTCCTCGCCTTCGGCGGCACGCTCTCCTCCACCGTCACCATCCCCGGCACCCCCACCGCCCAGGTCACGGACCGTCTCAAGGAGGAGTTCCCCGAAGCCTCCCGCGGCAGGGGCCAGGTCGTGTTCACCACCGAGGACGGCTCCCCCCTGACCGACGCCCAGCGCGAGCAGATCACCGCCCTGCTGGACGACGTCGCCGAGCAGCCGGCCGTGGAGGGCGTCGTGAACCCGTTCGAGGCCCAGGCCCAGCAGGACGACGCCCGCACCCGGCTGGACGAGGGCCGCACCGAGCTGGCCGACGGCGAGCAGCGCCTCGCGGACGGACGCCAGGAGATCGAGGACGGCCGGGCCGAGCTCGAGCGTCGCACGGCCGAGGCCGACGCGGGCGAGCAGCGCCTGGCCGAGGCCGCCGCCCAGCTGGAGGAGGGGCAGGCGAAGCTCGACGCCGCGCGCGCCGACCTCGAGGAGCGTGGCCTGGACGCCCTGCCGGCCGAGGCCCTGGCCCCGCTCCGGGAGGCCGAGCAGCAGGTGGCCGAAGGCCAGGAGCAGCTCGACGCCGGCCGCGCCGAGCTCGAGGAGCAGGCGGAGCGCCTCGAGGCCGGGCAGGCCAAGCTCGACGCACAGCGTCAGGAGCTCGAGGCCGCGCAGGCCGAGCTCGACGCCCGGTGGGCCGAGCTCGAGGCCGGGCAGGCCGAGCTCGACGCCCGGGCCGAGCAGCTGGCCGCGGGCCGCACCGAGCTCGAGCAGGCCCGGGACGCCGCACTGGCCGAGGCCGAGGCCGCCGGCATCCCGGCGGAGCAGGTCACCGAGCAGTTCGCCGACCAGGAGGCGCAGCTCGCCGCCGCCGAGGCACAGCTGGCGGCCGGTCAGGACCAGGCCGACGCCGCCCGCGCCCAGCTGGAGGCCGCCCAGGCCGAGGCCGACGCGGGCGCCGAACAGCTCGCGGCCGCCCAGGCCGAGGCCGACGACGGCGCCGCCCGACTCGCCGCCGGCCGGCAGCAGCTGCAGGAGTCCGAGGCCGAGCTCGAGGCCGGCCGCGAGCAGGTGGCCGCGGGACGGCAGCAGGCCCTGGACGCGGCCGAGGCCGAGCTCGACGCGCAGCAGCAGAAGATCGACGAGGGCCGGGCCGAGTACGAGCGCGGCGTCGCCGAGCTCGAGGACGGCCGGGCCCAGCTGGCCGCCGGCGCGGAGCGCCTGGACCAGGCCGAGGCGGACCTCGCCGACGGCCGCGCCGAGCTGGACGACGGCCGCGTCGAGGCCGAGCGCGGCGAGCGCACCCTGGCCCTCGCGGAGGACTTCCGCACCGTGTCCGAGGACGGCAGCACCGCCGTCGGGATCGTCACCTTCACCACGCCGACCCTGGACGTCACCGCCGAGGACAAGGAGGCGGTCACCGGCGCCCTCACCGGCGCGGACATCGACGGCGTCGCCGTGCATCCCTCCCAGGAGCTCAACGCCACCGCGCCCTCCCTGCTCGGCCCGGGCGAGGTCGTGGGCCTCGTGGTCGCCGCGATCGTGCTGGTGGTCATGCTCGGCACCCTCGTGGGCGCGGGTCTGCCGCTGGTCAACGCGCTGGTGGGCGTGGGCGTGGGCGCCGCCGGGGCGCTCGCGTTCTCCTCCGCCGTGGAGATGATCTCCGTGACCCCGGTGCTCGGGGTGATGCTGGGCCTGGCCGTGGGCATCGACTACGCGCTGTTCATCGTCAACCGGCACCGCCAGGAGCTGCGTCGCGGCACGGGCCTGCACGAGTCGATCGCGCTGGCCAACGGCACCTCCGGCAACGCCGTGGTGTTTGCCGGCATCACCGTGATCGTCGCCCTCGTGGGCCTGAACGTCACCGGCATCCCGTTCCTGGGCCTGATGGGCACCGTGGGCGCGGTCTGCGTGGCCGTGGCCGTGCTGGTGGCCGTCACCCTGACCCCGGCCCTGCTCTCCCTGGCCGGGATGCGGATCCTCTCGAAGAAGGAGCGGGCCCGCCTCGCCGACGAGGGTCCCGCCTCCGTCGCCGAGGGCTCCGCCGCCGTGCGCCGCGCCGGGCGCCGCTCGACCATGTCCACCCCGGCCGCGATCGCCTCGGCCCTGGCGGCCGTCGCCCTGCTGGTGCTCGTGGCCCTGCCGGTCGGCTCGATGCGCCTGGGCCTGCCGGACGGCGGGTCCGAGCCGGAGGGCTCCGACTCGCAGGTTGCGTACGAGCTCACCGCCGAGAAGTTCGGCGAGGGCTACAACGGCCCGCTCGTGGTGACCGTGGACCTGCCCGCCGGCCTGGACGAGGGGCGCGCCACGGACGCCCAGCTCGACGTCGGCGAGCAGCTCGCCGGCCTCGAGCACGCGCACGCCGTGGTGCCCGCGGGCTTCAACGAGGACCGCACCGTCACCATGTTCCAGGTGCTGCCCGAGGAGGGCCCGAACGCCGTCTCCACCGAGGAGCTGGTGCGCGACCTGCGCGCCACCGAGCCGGCCGGCGAGGCCTCCAACCTCGGCGTGGCCGGCATGACCAGCGGGTTCATCGACGTCTCGGAGAAGCTCTCCGACGCCCTGCCCCTCTACCTGGGCGTGGTGGTGGGCCTGTCCCTGCTGATCATGGTGCTGGTGTTCCGCTCGATCCTGGTGCCGCTGATCGCCACCGGCGGGTTCGTGCTCTCCATGTTCGCCGCCATGGGCGGCGTGGTGGCCATCTACCAGTGGGGCTGGCTCGGCTCGGTGTTCGGGGTCCACAACCCCGGCCCCGTGCTCAGCTTCCTGCCGACCATCATGATCGGCGTGCTGTTCGGCCTGGCCATGGACTACCAGCTGTTCATCGCCTCCGGCATGCGCGAGGCCTACGCCCACGGCCTGCCCGCCCGCCAGGCCGTGCTGACCGGCCTGCGCTCGGGCCGGGCCGTCGTGATCGCCGCGGCGATCATCATGATCTCCGTGTTCGGCGGGTTCATCTTCGCCCACGACGCGATGATCCGCCCGATGGGCTTCGGCCTGGCCTTCGGCGTGCTGCTGGACGCGTTCGTGGTGCGCCTGCTCCTGATGCCGGCGCTGATGCACCTGCTCGGCGAGAAGGCGTGGTGGCTGCCGCGCTGGCTCGACCGGATCATGCCGGACGTGGACGTGGAGGGCGCCCAGCTCGAGCGCGCCCACGCCCCGGCGCAGCCCTCCGTCCCCGCCCCGGACGGCGGCGCCCACCGGGCCTGACCGCCCCCGACTGATGCCCGCCCCCGGCCCCGATCGGCCGGGGGCGGGCGTCTATCCTGGGCGGATGCGTCCCACCGCCTTCTCCCCCGCCGCCGGCTCGCCCGTCCTCGTCCTGCTCGAGACGGACGCGGACGGCGCCCCCGCCCCGCGGCTCGCGGACCCGGCCGTCCCGCACCTGAGCGTCACGGACCAGGGGGTCACGCGCGGCGACGGCATCTTCGAGACGGCGCTCGCCGTCGCCGACGGGCTCGGGACCCTGCGCATGCGCAAGCTCGGAGCCCACCTCGGCCGGCTGGCCGCGTCCGCCGCCGCCCTGCAGCTGGCCGCCCCCGAGGCGGCGGCGTGGGAGGCCGCCGTCGCGCTCGGCCTGCGGGCGTTCACCGAGGCCAACGACGTCGCGCCCGGGGACCGTCTCGCCGTGCGCCTGACCGTCACCCGCGGCCCGGACGCGGCTCCCGGCGCGGTGCCCACGCCCACCGCGTGGGCGCTGCTGAGCCCGGCCCCGGCGATCCAGGACGAGGAGCGGCAGCGGGGGCTGCGGGTGCTGCTGCTGGACCGCGGCATCGACTCGCAGGCCCCCGAGCGCTCCCCGTGGCTGCTCACCGGCGCGAAGACCCTCTCCTACGCCGTGAACATGGCCGCCCTGCGCTACGCCCGCGCGCACGGCGCCGACGACGTCGTCTTCACCAGCGCGGACGGCTACCTGCTCGAGGGCCCCACCTCCACGGTGCTGATCGTGCGCACCGGGGAGGACGGCGTCCGCCGCCTCCTCACCCCGCTGCGCCAGAAGGGCATCCTCGCCGGCACGTCGCAGGCCGTGATCTTCGCGGCCGCCCACGCGGACGGCTGGGAGCTCGGCTACGGCCCGCTCGTCCCGGCGGACCTCCAGGGCGCCGAGGGCGTCTGGCTCGTCTCCTCGGTGCGCGGCGTCCTGCCGGTGCGCGCCGTCGACGGCGTCGAGATCCCCGTGGACCACGAGCTCACCGGCATGCTGCAGGCCCATCTGGACGCCGACGGCGACCCCGGCCGGCACGTCAGCGGCGACCCGGTGCCCACCGCGGGCTAGGCTGGGGACCGGCCCGTCCGGCGTCGTCGGCCGCGGCCGCAACCGCACGTGAGATCCCCGACCACGGAAGGCGCACCATGAACACGCTCGCCCAGAAGGCCCTGTCCGCCGGCATCACGCTGGTCGGCGGCATCGTCGGCTCCCGCGTGGTGGCGGGCGGCTGGCGGCTCGTCACCGGCCACAGCGCCCCGAACGACGCGGCCGACGAGACGCTGCCCCTCATCGAGGCCCTGTCCTTCGCGTTCATCTCCGCGGGCGTCGCGGCGCTGCTGAAGGTCGCCGGCCAGCGCGGCGCCGGCGCCGCGATCCGCAAGGTGTCCGAGTCCACCGCGCACCGCGTGGACCACGAGGTCTGAGCCGCCCCGCCACCACCACGACGACGGCCGCCGCCCGGAGGGATCCGGACGGCGGCCGTCGTGCTGTGCGGGGTGGTGTCAGCGGCGCCCGCGCGGCCGGGCGCCGGCGCGGCGCGGCCCGGGGTCCGCCGGGGGCTCGGCGCGACGGACGACGGCGGCCAGCTCGTCCCGGTGCAGCAGCTCACGGCGGGCGTGCTTGGTGCGGTAGCCCGTACGGCCCACCAGGTGGGAGGCCACCGGGGCCGTGACCATCTGGGTGACCCACGCCAGCAACAGCACGGGCAGCCACACCCACGACCGCCACTCGATCGCCAGCCCGGCGAGCATGAGCAGCAGGCCGAGGACCTGCGGCTTGGCGGCGGCGTGCATGCGGGCCAGCAGGTCCGGGAGCACGAACAGGCCCACGCCGGCCACCAGGGAGAAGAAGGCACCGCTGACGAGCAGGAACGCGGCCAGCCAGTCCAGGAGCGTGGCGGTGTCGGTCATCGGCCCTCCTCCCCGCCCGGCACGTCCGTGGTGCCGGGCACGCGCGCCTGGTCCTCGAGCGAGTGGTCGGGCCGCCGGTCCTCGACGAAGCGGGCCACGGTCACCGAGCCCACGAAGCCGACGGTGGCCGCCAGCACCACGAGCACCACGTTGTCCGTGTGGCGGCGCACGGCCATCTCCAGGACGAGCATCCCGGAGAACACCACGAGCAGCACGTCCGTGGCGACCGCCCGGTCCAGCAGCGAGGGGCCGCGCACGATCCGGTAGAGCGCACCGACGGCGCCGACCACGAGCAGCGCCCCGCCGGCCCACGTGGCCAGGTCCATGGGGTCCATCAGGCCTCCTCCTTCGGGGGGCGGGCGGCGGGGGGCGCCGAACTCGGGAAGCGGCGGACCAGCTCGAGGTCCTCACGCGTGCCGACGGCGCGGATGATGCCCGCCTCCACGTCGAGGGCCTTGGCGCGGAAGCCCTCCACGTCCTCGTCCGTGGTCGCGTCGAGCACGTGCAGGTACAGGACGGAGCGGACCCGGTCCACGTCCAGCACGATCGAGCCCGGCACCAGGACCAGGGCGTGGCTGACGAGCGTGATGATGAGGTCGTCGTGGCTGCGCAGCGGGACGCCCACGATCGAGCCGCGGGCGCGGCGGCCACGCAGCAGCACCACCCCGGTCACGTTGACCGAGGCGCGCACGACGTCGACGAGGAACCGCACCGTGAACACGAGGGACCACCAGGGGTTCAGACGGCCGCTGAACGGGATGCTCGGCATCGGGAAGAGCCCGAGGATCAGCAGCGCGAAGGCGAGGCCGGCCAGGGCCACGTGCGGGGCGAAGTCCTGCCACAGGGCGCACCACACGGCCACCATCACGAGGATCAGCGGCCACTGGGCCACGATGCCCCGGACCCGGTCGGGGCGCACCACGTCGCGGCGGGCGGAGTCACTTCCGGGCATCGTGCACCTCCGTCGGGTCGACGCTGAGGGTGGCCGCGGCCCGCTCGGCCGCGGCGTCGTCGAGCACCGCCGCGATGTAGGGCGAGCGGTCGAGCATGTCCGTGGCGGCCTCGTCGGCCAGGGCGAACAGCGGACCGGCGGCCACCGTGAACACCAGCGTCAGGCCCACGAGCGCCGTGGTGGGCAGCACGAGGCCCGGCTCGAGCGGGCGGGGGCGCTCGCCACGGGCGACGGCCCGCTCGTAGGCGGCCACGAGCTGGGCGGGCGGGTGCTCCAGGTCCTCGACGCGGCGCCAGAACGCGCGGGTCCACACGCGCACCACCACGAGCAGGGTCAGCAGGGACACGAGCAGGGACACGCCCACCAGCGTGTAGGCCAGGGGCGTGGCCTGCTCGACGCCGCCGCGCAGCAGGCCGACCTTGCCGAGGAAGCCGGAGAACGGCGGGATGCCGCCGAGGTTGAGCGCGGGCACGAGGAACAGGACGCTCACGAACGGGGAGACCTTCGCCAGGGACCCGAGGCGGTCGATGTTCGCGGTGCCGGCGCGGTTCTCGATCAGACCCGTGACGAGGAAGAGCGTGGTCTGCACGGTGATGTGATGGGCCACGTAGTACACGGTGGCCGCCAGCCCCGCCTCCGTGGCCAGGCCCAGGCCGAAGATCATGTAGCCGATGTGGGAGACGAGGATGAAGGACAGGATGCGCTTGATGTCCGTCTGGGCCAGCGCGCCGAGGATGCCCACCACCATGGTCAGCGCGGCCACCACGAGCAGGAGCGCGTTGACGTGCTCCCCCGGGAAGAGCAGCGTCTCGGTGCGGATCATCGCGTACACGCCCACCTTGGTGAGCAGGCCCGCGAACACCGCGGTCACCGGGGCGGGCGCGGTGGGGTACGAGTCCGGCAGCCAGAAGGACAGCGGGAACACGGCCGCCTTGATGCCGAAGCCCACCAGGAGCAGCACGTGCAGGACCATCTGCACGTCGGTGGGCAGCTCGCCCAGCTTCACGGCCAGGTCCGCCATGTTCACGGTGCCGGTGGCCGCGTAGATCATCGCGATCGCGATCAGGAACACCACCGAGGAGAGCACGGAGACCACCACGTAGGTGATGCCCGCGCGGATGCGCTGGGCGGTGCCCCCCATGGTCAGCAGCACGTAGGAGGACGTCAGGAGGATCTCGAAGCCCACGTAGAGGTTGAACAGGTCGCCGGCGAGGAACGCGTTGGACACGCCCGCCACGAGGATCAGGAACGTGGGGTGGAAGATCGAGACCGGCCCACCCTCGTCCCGGTTGATCAGCCCCTGCGCCGAGGCGTACAGCAACACCGCCAGGGTGATCAGCGCCGACACCACGAGCATGAGGGCCGAGAGCCGATCCACCACGAGGCTGATGCCCAGCGGGGCCGGCCAGCCGCCGAGGTGGACGGCCGCGACCCCGGTGTCCCAGACCGCGGCCAGCAGCAGCGCGTCCAGCACGAGGGTGAGCACGAGCGCGGAGACCGTGACGGTGATCTGCGCGCGGGGGCGGCGCACGAGCATGAAGGTCACGGCCGCGCCCAGCACGGGCAGCATGACGGCCAGCGGGGCCAGGTCGGTCAGGGGGACGGAACCGATGCTCATGCGCGCTCCCCGCCCTCGGGACGGCGGCCGCGGGACGCTGCCCCGGATCCGGTGGGCGCCTGGGGGGCGGGCGTGGCGTGCTGCACCTGGGGCCGTGCCTCCGTCGCGTGCTCGTAGTGGGCGTTGGGGTCCGCGGCGTCGTCCAGGAACTCGGAGGACTCCTCCACGAGCTCCGCGTCGTCCTCCGCGTCCCAGGCGGGCATCCGGGCGATCTTGACGTCCTCCGCGTCCACCTCGACCTCGTCCTCGCGGACGAGCAGCCACGAGCGGTAGATCATGGCGGTCAGGAACGCGACCACGGCGAAGCCGATCACGATCGCGGTGAGGATCAGCGCCTGCGGCAGCGTGTCCGCGTACTCGTGCGGGTCCCGTCCGCGCACGAACAGCGGGGCCAGGCCCGTGCCGCCCGAGGAGAGGAACAGCAGCATGATGGCGCCGTTGTTGATCAGCACGATGCCGAGCAGGATGCGCGTCAGGCTGCGCTCGAGCACCAGGTAGATCCCCCCGGCGAACATCACGCCCATCGCCAGGAGCAGGGCCAGGTCGACGGTCATCATCGGGCGGCCTCCGGGGCGTCGGGGGTGGACGGGGTGGGCATGCGCGGATGACGACGGCGGGCCGCGGCGCGCAGGCGGGCGCGGCGGGCCTCCTCGCCCCGGCGGTCCACCTCACCGCCGAGCGAGCGCAGCACGTCGATCACGAGCCCGACCACCACGAGGTACACGCCGATGTCGAACGCCGTGGCCGAGACCAGCTTGAGGGCGTCGCCGAACAGCGGCAGGTCGGTGAACTCCACCACATAGGACTGCAGGATCTGCCCGCCGAAGAAGAGCGGGGCGATCCCGGTGAGCGTGGCGATCGCCAGGCCCAGGCCGATCATGGGCCCGGCCGGGATCACGGAGGCCTCCTGCAGCTCGTACCGGCCGCCGGCGAGGAAGCGCAGCGTGAGGGCCAGGCCTGCGAGCAGGCCGCCGGCGAAGCCGCCGCCGGGGGTGTTGTGCCCGGCCAGCAGCAGGTAGACGGAGAGCAGCATCATGATCGGGAACATGAAGCGGGTGACGACCTCGAGGATGATCGAGCGCCGCTCGGGGGCCATCGTGTGGCCGGCCACGAGCCACTGGCCCTTGCGATCGTCCACAGCGAAGCTGCGCACGACGGACAGCTCGCGGGCCCCGAGCGAGGAGTCGGCGCCGAAGTCGCCGACGGAGCCGGGGGCGACGTCGTCGATGCTGCGGGTGCGCCCGTCGCGGTGCTGCAGGAAGATCAGGGAGGCCACGCCGGTGGCCGCGGCGGCCAGCACCGTGATCTCGCCCCACGTGTCCCACGCGCGGATGTCCACGAGGGTGACGTTCACGGCGTTCGTGCCGTAGCCGTCCGTGTAGGCGAGCTCCGGCATGGGCAGCGAGATGCGCTCGGCGGTGCGGGCGGCCAGCGCGGTGGCGGCGATCCACATCATGGTCAGCGCGAACCCGACGGCCACGGCCAGGCGGCCCAGCCGCCGTGAGCCGGTGCGGCGGTCGTACCAGTCCGGCGGCAGCACGCGCAGGCCCAGGATGAGGGTGACCAGGATGATGGTCTCCACGAGCACCTGGGTGATGGCGAGGTCCGGGGCGCCGCGCAGGGCGAACAGGGCGGCGGCGCCGTAGCCGGTCACGGACACCAGCATGATCGCCTTGAAGCGGCGGCGGGCGCGGACGGCGAACACGGTGGCCACGGCGATCATCAGGACGATGACCAGCTGCGCCGGGCTCTCCGCCCCGATGATGTCCCCGTCGAGGAACGCGGTGGCCAGGACGCGGTCCTCCCGCCCGACGGGGAACAGGAGGAAGGCGACGGGCAGGCCGGCCGCCGTCGTGAGGATGATGGCCAGGTAGCGGCGCAGCGAGCCGGTCTGGGTGCGGCCCGTGACCCACACGGCCGTCTCGTCCACGTAGCCGATGAGCCGGCGGTATCCGCGGGCGGCGTCCAGGGGGGACTCGGTGCGCTCCTGAAGCGCCTCGAACGGGCGGCGGGCAAGGGCGAGCAGCGCGCCGAGCACCCAGATCCCCGCGGAGAGGGCGAGGATGGGCGTCCAGCCGTGCCACAGGGCCAGGTAGGCCGGCTTCTCCGCCGGGTCCAGCGGCGGCAGGGAGCCCGTGTGGGCGGTGATGATCCCCTCCACCGGGCCGGGCAGGAAGGCGAGCACGAGGCCGACGAGCGCGAGCAGCGCGGCCGGGGCCAGCTCGAGGGTGGTGACGCGGGTGTGGAACTGCGTCTCCGGCACCGTCTCGCCCGCCTCGTCCCGCTTGACGGCGAAGCAGCCCCAGAGGAAGCGCCACGTGTAGGCGAAGGTGAGCACCGAGCCCAGGGCCATGACCACGAGCGGGCTCCAGGCCCACACGCCGCCGTGGGCGGCCCCGTGGGCGGCCAGCGACTCGAGCACGGACTCCTTGGCCACGAAGCCGAACAGCGGGGGCAGCCCGGCCATGGACAGCCCCGCCGCCACGGCGACGGCGGCCAGGACCGGATGGCGCCGCCCGATGCCGGAGAGCTTGCGCAGGTCGCGGGTGCCGGCCTCATGGTCGATGATGCCGACGATCATGAACAGCGGCGCCTTGAACACCGCGTGGGCCAGGAGCATGGCGAGCCCGGCCATCGCCGCGTCCCGGGTGCCCAGGCCGTTGGCCACCATGAGGAAGCCGAGCTGGGAGACCGTGCCGTAGGCGAGCACGAGCTTGACGTCCGTCTGCCGCAGGGCGCGCCAGCCGCCGAGCACCAGGGTCCACAGGCCGACGCCGAGCACCAGGATCTGCCAGGACGTGAGGTCGTGGAACTCCGGGGCCAGGCGGGCCACGAGGAACACGCCGGCCTTCACCATGGCCGCCGCGTGCAGGTACGCGGACACGGGGGTGGGCGCGGCCATGGCGGCCGGGAGCCAGAAGTGGAACGGCGCCTGGGCCGACTTGGTCAGGGCGCCGATCAGCACGAGCGCGACGGCGACCTCGAGCAGCCCGCGCAGCCCGGCGTCGGCCATGAGGGCGGGGGCGGCCTCGAGGACCCCGGAGATCCGCCAGGACCCGGCGAAGTGGGCCAGCATGATCAGGCCCGCGAGCATGGCCAGGCCGCCGAACGTGGTGACGATCAGGGCGGTGATGGCGGAGCGGCGGGCGAAGATGCGGTGGCCCGAGTAGCCGATCAGCAGGAAGGACAGGACGGACGTGATCTCCCAGAAGGTGTAGAGCACCATCAGGTCGTCCGTGGTGACGAGCCCGAACATCGCGCCGGCGAACGCCAGCAGCTGCCCGCCGAACACCGCGTTGCGCGGCTCGTGCTCCCGGAAGTAGCGGGCGCAGTAGGCCAGGACCAGCGCGCCGACTCCCAGCACGATCAGGGACATGAACGCGGCGAGCGCGTCCATGCGGAACGCGAGCGTGATGTCCAGGGACGGCACCCAGGGCAGGGACCGGTCCAGGTGCGCCGCCGAGGCCGGGACCGGCCGGCCGGCGTCGAGCGCCTCCTGCAGCGCGAACACGTGCGGCAGCTGGGTGAGCAGCCAGACGAAACCCGCCGCGGGAGCGGCGGCGAGCAGATAGAACCCCTGACGTCCCGTCCACCGGAAGATCACCGGGGCGGCGAGCGCGACGACGAAGAGCGCGGTCAGGATGACGAGCATGCGGTCCCTTCGTCAGGCACGGGCGAGGGTCCGGTCCAGCCTAACGGAGGGATGCGCCCCACCCGGGGTCAGCGGACCGATTCCGCGCTCCGCGTGATCGGCTCCGTGACCCGGGCGAACAGCAGCCCACCGGCCACGAGCACGACGGCGATCACGGGGATGACCACCCGGTTGTCCGGGTGCAGGGCGAGCGCGAGCGTCACGAGCGCGGGCGTGATGAACCCGACCGCGCGGCCCGTGGTGGCGTACAGCCCGAACACCTCGCCGGCCGTCCGCGGCGTGGTGAGCCGGCCCAGGAACGCGCGCGAGGCCGACTGCACCGGGCCCACGAACAGGCACAGCGCCAGCCCGCCGACCCAGAACGCGAGGGTGCCCGAGGCGAAGAACAGCGCCCCGGCCACGAGGACCATGGCGGCCAGCGAACCGAGGATCACCCGGCGCGGGCCGACTGCGTCGTCGAGCCGCCCGCCCACGAAGGCGCCCAGGGCGGCCACCACGTTGGCCGCGATCGCGAACAGGACCACGTCCGAGGCCGCCAGCCCGTAGACCGTGGTGCCCAGGATGGCGCCGTAGACGAACACCGCGCCCACGCCGTCGCGGAACACCGCCGAGGCCACGAGGAACCACAGCGTGTTCCGGTCCTCGCGCCACATCCGCGCCAGCGTGGACCCCAGCGCACGGTACGAGGCCGCCAGGGACTCCCGCCGCGGGCCGCCGCCGGGGGACGGCGCGGGCGCCGGGTCCGGCACGGCCACCAGCACCGGGATCGCGAACACCAGGAACCACGCCGCGGCCACGAGCGCGACCACCCGGATGTTCAGCGCCGCGTCCTCCGTGACGCCGAACCAGTGCGCGTCCCCCGAGACGAAGCCCACGAACACGATCAGCAGCAGCAGGATGCCACCGAGATAGCCCGCGCCCCAGCCGATGCCCGAGATCCGGCCGATCGTGGCCGGCGTCGAGATGTGCACGAGGATCGCGTTGACCTGCACCTCCGCGAACTCGAAGAACACCGTGCCCAGGGCGATCAGGGTGACGCCCAGCAGCAGCGAGGACTCCTCCGGGGTGACCCAGAAGCAGGCCGCGGTGCACGCGATCACCGCCGCCGTCATCACCCCCAGCCAGAGGCGGCGCCGGCCCGCGCCGTCCGCGCGCCGGCCCATCACGGGCGCGGTCAGGGCGATCACGACGCCGGCGATCGCCAGGGCCGTGGACAGCCACGCCGTGCCCCGCTCGTCCGGCCCGAACGCGTCCGAGGCCAGGTAGGTGCCGAACACGAAGGTGACCATGACCGCGTTGAACGCGGCCGAGCCCCAGTCCCACAGCGCCCACGCGGCCACCTGGCGACGCGGGGCGGCGGAGGCGACCGGCGGGAGCGCGGCGCCGGTCATCGCTCGATGCGGGTGAGGTGGAAGTCGCGGTGCGCCCGGGAGGCCGTGGGCCCGCGCTGACCCTGGTACCGGTTCTGGTTGGCCCCGGTGCCGTACGGCGACTGGGCCGCCGAGGAGAGCCGGAAGAAGCACAGCTGGCCGATCTTCATCCCCGGCCACAGCGTGATGGGCAGCGTGGCCACGTTGGACAGCTCGAGCGTGACGTGCCCGGAGAACCCGGGGTCGATGAACCCGGCGGTCGAGTGCGTCAGCAGGCCCAGCCGCCCCAGCGAGGACTTGCCCTCGAGGCGGGCGGCGAGGTCGTCCGGCAGCGTGACCTGCTCATAGGTGGAGCCGAGCACGAACTCCCCCGGATGCAGGATGAACGCCTCGTCCGGGTCCACCTCCACCAGCCGGGTCAGCTCGTCCTGCTCCTGACGCGGGTCGATGTGCGCGTACCGGTGGTTGTCGAAGAGCCGGAAGAACCGGTCCAGGCGCACGTCCACGGACGCGGGCTGGACCATCGCCGGGTCGAGGGGGTCCAGGCCCACGCGGCCGGAGTCGAGCTCGGCGCGGATGTCGCGGTCGGAGAGCAGCACGGCTCAGTCCATTCGCACGACGACGGCCAGCGGGGTGCGCTCGCGGCCCTGGCCCAGCGGGTTGTCCGCGAAGGCGGCCTCGAGGGCGGCGGCCGACGCGGCCGTGTCCTTGCCGAGGGCGTTGCGGCCGATGTCGTTGGCGTCCATCACGACGGTGCCGGCGAAGGAGGCCTTCGCCCAGGCCGGGATGTCCGCCGCCCGGATCATCGCCGAGACCTCGGCGGCCACCCGGTCCGGCTCGGCCGGGGGCAGCTTGGCGGAGACGTTGGCCGGGAACGTGGAGTAGGTGGTGGGTCCGTCGATCGCGCGGACGTTGCCGCCCACCACGTTGTAGAACACACCGCGCTTGCCGGCGACCTTGCCGGCGGCGCCGGCGGCCGCGGAGAGCACGATGCGCGGCAGGCCGGCCTCCTGGATGGCCAGCTGCATGGTGGTGGGGTCGCCCAGGCCGATGCCCGCGGGCGTGCGGGTGACCAGGCGGGAGAGGGCGCGGGCGGCCACGGAGGGGCGGACCTCCCAGGTGTAGTAGGAGCGGCCCTGGGTGATGGCCACGATCTTCTCGGACACGGAGAAGTGCCACGGGGCGTCCTGCGGCATCGCGTCCGCGGGCAGGTCGCGGAAGAAGTCCTCAATCTCGCCGCGCAGGTAGGCCTGCAGGTCCGTGTCCCGGTCCACCAGGCCGGTCTGCACAGGGAAGCGGCGGTAGCGGCGGCCGTCCTCGGCGGAGACCAGGTCGAGCTCCTTGCCCGGGTTCGGCTCGTGGTCCGGCTTGGCCGGTGCCGGGGCGGTGGGGGCCTCGTCGACCGCGGTGGCGGGGCCGGCCGGGGCGGCGTCCGCGTCCACCGCGTCGCGCAGCCAGAGCTCGAGGTTGAGCAGGCGCCAGAAGCGCTCGGGGTCGTGCCGGCGCGGGTGGGCGAGGAAGTCCTCGAAGAGCGCGCGGACGGTGGGCGCGTCGGCGTACGGGCGGGCGGCGAACGAGTCGGAGGCGAACACCTCGCGGACCGGCTCGCGCAGGGCGAGCAGCAGGCCGGCCGCGGCGTCGTCGTCCGCGTGGCGGGCCGGCGGGAGGACGGCGTCCACCAGGCCGGCGAGCCGCCCGCGCGGCACGCCGCGATCGGCGGGGCGCTCGTCCGCGTGGGCGTCGACGAAGGCCGAGTTCAGCAGCGCCTCGACGGGCACGTCGGCGCGCTCGCGGGAGTCGGCCAGGCGGGCGGCGACGTCGCGGCGGGTCGCGGTCAGGGTGCGCGCGGCACCGCGCAGGCCGCGGGACGCGTCGGCGGCCGGAGGCGTCGGGACGGGGCGGCCGCACACGTGCGCGGTCGAGGCCAAGGGGCCGCCGTGGGCGCGGATCGCGGCGCGGACCGACTCGAGGTCGGCGACCGGGGACGGCGTCGCAGCGGGGGCCAGCGGCGCGGGCCGGGGACCGCCGACGAGGAAGGGGCGGTCCGCCTCCCCGAACGCGAGGTAGCGGTACACCGCCGCGTCGTCGGGGCGGGCGGGGACCTGGGCCGCGTCGGCCGTGGTGTCGCGCATGGGACGTCCTTCCGGGACAGGGGCTGCCGGACGCGTCCGGCCGCGGCCGGGCGCGGTTCGGACTCTACCAGCGGCCCCCGGCGCGCTTTCGTTCGGGAAACGGCGGCCCCTGGTGCGCTTTCGTTCGGGAAACGGCGGCCCCTGGTGCGCTTTCGTTCGGGAAACGGCGTGGCCGGCCGCTGGCGCGCGGGTGCGGCCCTGACCATCCGCGGCGAGTTCTCCATCGTGATCGCCGGGCCGGTGCTCACGCGGTACGCGGACGCGTTCGGTCGCTCGCGCGCCCGGGCGGCGACGCGGCGGGTGCGGGCGCGCGAGGTCGCCGCAGCGGACCCGGTGCACTGACGTACGGGTCCGCGGGGCTCAATGACGACGCGGGGCCGGTCGCACGGCCGGGCTGGTGTATGGTGGTGCCCGCGCCGCAGGCGGAAGCTGAGCGGTTGCGCGGGCGTAGCTCAATGGTAGAGCGCTTGCTTCCCAAGCAAGATACGCGGGTTCGATTCCCGTCGCCCGCTCCACACCACGACGACGGCCCCGGGCCCCTCACGCGAGGGACCCGGGGCCGTATCGGTCCACGTCGCCCCGCCACGGCCGCACCGGGAACGCAAGACGTCGGAATGCGGCCACATTCCGGTGTCATGGCGACCGCTGGCGTTCCAGGTCGACGTGCGGGGTCCCGCTCCCCTCAACCGCCCGCGCGGATCTCGCGCAGCCGGCGTTCCAGGTCGACCGGCAGGTCTGCGGCGAAGCGCGGGTCGAGGTCGGGCCCGGCGTCCGCCAGTCGGTAGACGCCGTCGGCGCGGTCGAGGAACCCGTAGTCCACGAGTTCGCGACGCAGCGTGGCCACGTCCTCGTGGGCGGGGCGCAGCAGGTCGTTGACCTCGGCCTCCGCGTAGGCGCGGCCCGCTCCGAAGCGACGCAGCAGCTCGAGAAGGACGGCCACCCGCGGCTTGCGACGCGCAGGGATGGAGCGCAGCCGGTCCCCGTCGAAGAAGCGGGCGAGCACGGTCGCGTGGTAGCGCTCGGCGGACTGCCACTCGTCGGCGAGGGCCGCCGCCGCGGCGGTGTACCGCTCACCGGTGACGGCCATGCGGGCGCGGATCAGGGTCTTGAGGTCGGACTGACGGGTCATGGTGCATCCTCGCCGGCGCGCTCCCGGCCATGCCGCGCCGCGGGTCGGGGACGACGTCCGTCGCGTGCGGGCGGGCCCGAGGATCCGCTCCCCTTCGCGCCGGGCTGCAGGGCCCTGCCGCGCGGGGCCGGGCCGCGTGGCGCGCTCGGCGGTGGGCGCCGCCGTCGTGATCCAGGCTAGCCGAAGCCCGCGGCGTAGGATCGCGCCATGCCCCTGACCCCGCCGCGGACCGCCCCGCCCCGCCCCGTGGAGGCCCGTCCGTGACCCAGGTGCTCTCCGGCTTCGCGGTCGTGTGGGTGATCATCCTCGTGGGCGTCCTGGTGGGGCGCACGGGGGTGCTCGGCGAGCACGGCCGCACCGTGCTCTCCCGCGCGGCGTTCTTCATCGGCAACCCGGCGCTGCTGTTCGTCACGCTCTCCCGCGCGGACGTGGGCGCCGTGCTGGGCCCCCAGCTGTGGGTGGCCACGCTGTCCGCGTTCGCGGCGGCCGCACTGTACCTCGCGGTGACGGTCCCGCTGCTGAAGGGCAGGTCGGCCTCGGAGCGGATCATGTCCGCGCTCAGCGCCTCGCTCGTGAACTCGGCAAACCTCGGCATCCCCATCGCGGCCTACGTCCTCGGCGACGCCGCCCTGGCCGCCCCGGCGCTCATCTTCCAGCTGGCGATCTACACGCCGCTCTACGTGGCCGCGATGGACGCCGCCACGGCCCGCGAGGCCCGACGGCGCACGGCGGCGGGCGGGCATCGTGCGGTGCGCCGCTCCCCCGGCCGCGCCGCGGCCGACCAGATCCGCCAGACGGCCACCAACCCCCTGATCCTGGGCTCGGTGACCGGTCTCGTCTTCTCGCTCACCGGCTGGTCGCTGCCGGGCCCGCTCATGGAGTCCGTGGAGCTGATCGGCGGGCTGTCCATCCCGGCCATGCTCCTGGCGTTCGGCATGTCGCTGGTCGGCTCGCGCCCGCTTGAGCGGGCCGGCGGGCGACGCGCGGACGTCCTGCTGGCCTCGGCGGTGAAGCTGGCGGTCCACCCGCTGCTGGCCTGGCTGCTCGCCCAGTTCGTGTTCGGCCTGGACGCGCGGCACGTGTTCGTCGCCGTCGTCCTGGCCTCCCTGCCGACCGCGCAGAACGTGTTCGTCTCAGCCGTGCGCTACGACGCGGGGCTGCGCGTCTCCAAGGACACGATCCTCGTCACCACGATCGTGGCGATCCCCGCGATGACCGCCGTCGCCCTGCTGCTGGCCTGAGACCGACGACGGCGGCGCCCGGCCCGGTGCCCCGCGCCGGACGCCTCGCCGCGGCTCAGACGTCCCGGCGGATCAGCTCGTCCAGCCCCGTGGGCGAGAGCAGGTACGGGGCGACCTCGAGCACGGTGCGCGCCCCCGTCTCCCCCTGGGCTTTCAGACGCGCGGCGGCACGGCCGTCGGCGACCTGCGCGGCGGCGGTGAAGTCGGGGTTGGACTCCAGCTCCAGCACGAACTCGACAGCGCTGCGCGAGCCGCCGAGGTCGCCCGAGGTGACGACGTGGCCGCCGTGCGGCATGCCCTGGTGGTCGCGCTCGAACTCCTCCTCGGAGATGAAGTGCACGGTGGTTTCGTACGGGGCGAAGTAGTCGGGCATCGTGGTGATGGCCTCGGTGATGGCCGCGTGGTCGGCCTCGTCGGCCACCACGTAGCACTCACGCACGTGCGCGGAGGCGCCGGTGATCTCGGCGCCCCGTCCGGCGCGGGCCTCGGCGATCGCCTCCTCGCTGGGGATCGTGTACTGCACGCCGCGCCGCACGCCGGGGACCCGCCGGACGGCGTCGGAATGGCCCTGCGAGAGGCCCTTGCCCCAGAACGTGTTCTGCTGCGGCTGCGGGAACAGCGCGGCGCCCAGCACCCGGTTCACCGAGAACAGGCCCGGGTCCCAGCCGGTGGAGATCATCGCCACGTGCCCGCCCTCCCGGGCCGCGGCGTCCATCTCGGCGCGGTGCCGCGGGATGAGCTGGTGGTTGTCGTAGGTGTCCACGATGGTGAAGTGCCGCGCGTAGCCGGCCGCCTGCTCGGGGATGTCCGTGGCGCTGCCGAGGCAGAGGAACAGCACGTCGATCTCCCCGGCGTGCTCGGCGGCTCGCTCCGCCGGGAGCACGGGCGTGTCCGTGTCCAGGCCGGTGCGGCGCGAGAAGATGCCCACCAGCTCCATGTCCGGCTGGAGCTTCACGAGCTTCTCCACACTGCGGCCGAGGTTCCCGTATCCGACGATGCCGGCGCGGATGGTCATGTGCGTCCTCCTGGAGGGGTCGTGGTCAGGTCGGTCCCGCCAGCCTAGGCCCGGCGCCGCGGGGCGCCGAGTCCGCCGGCCGGACCGCGCAGCAGGAGCACGACGACGGCGACCAGCCCCGCCAACGCCAGCACGCTGACCACGTAGATCGGCCAGGCCCACGGGCTGTGGTCGGCCCCGCCGACGCCGTAGGTGTCCGCGAGCGCCATGCCCGGCCCGAACGAGGCCATGAAGTAGGCCGGGGACGCGGCGACGAGCGAGGCGAGGCCCAGGGCGAGGACCGCCAGCGGGTCGACCTCCTCGCGACGCCACGTGAGGAACCACAGGACGGCGGCCACGCCGAGCCCGGCCGCCAGGATCACGGCCGAGAGGACGAAGGGGACGCCGAGCTGGCCCGCCGCGCTCAGGTCCGCGTAGATCCTCCCGAGGCCGCGGTCGCCGGGCGCGGCGGCCAACGGGTTGAGGACGAACACCTGCAGGGCCGCGAGCGCCGCGGCGGCGGCGATGACGCCCGGGACCACCGCACCCGCGGCGAGCCGCACCCACCCGGGCCGGTCGGGCAGGGCGAAGGGCGCCGTCGTCGGGCGGGGCCGGGCGGGGCGGGAGGACGCGGCGGGGCGACGGGCGGAAGGGGACATGCGGCCAGGCTAACCGCTCGCCTCCGCTGCGGACACGAGAGCCTCCGGCGCCGTTTCGTCAACGAAAGCGGCTGTGGAGGCTCCTGCGCCCCCGCCGTCTCGTCGACGAGCGCGGTGGGTGAGGTCAGCGGACGCCGGCGCCGGAGAAGGTCTTGGCCCAGGCCTCGATGGCGTCCCAGTCGCGGTAGTCGCCGTAGTGCTCGTTGCGGGAGAGCTTGAGCTTGAGCTTCTCCAGCCGGCCCAGGCGCTCCTCGACGAGCGCCCCGCGGAAGTACGCCACCTCGCGCGGACCGTAGGACTCGAGCTTCTCCCGCACCGGCCGCGCCAGCTCGGGCGCGCCGCCGGAGGCCAGGATCACGAGCGGCAGGTCCGCCAGCTCGGCCCGACGGGTGTCGAGGAACGCCCGCGCGTCGGCGGCGAGCGAGCCCGTGTAGACCGGGGCCGCGACGATCACCGCGTCCGCCGTGGTCAGCCACGCGGCGGCGCCCTCGACGTCCTCCACCACGGTCGGGACGGCCTGCGACGTGCGCAGCACCTCCGCGACACGCTCGGCGATCTCTCGCGTGGATCCGTGGGCGGACGAGGTGACGATGAGCGTGGTCATGGTGGGGCGCAGCCTTCGGGGTCGGGGGCGGACGACGCGCTCAGTGTATCCCGCGCAGGTCCAGGTCCAGGCGGGTCTCGGCGCCCTCCGGGGCCCGGTCCGGGGTGTGCACCGTGACCGGGATGCCCCAGTCCTGCTGGTACAGGTGGCAGGCGGCGTGGTCCGGGATGGGCTGCCCCTTCTCCCCGTCGCACGCGGCGGCCCGAGCGGTGATGTGCAGGACGCCCTCCTCGACCTCGGGGTTCAGCCGCAGCGTCCGGTGCAGCCCCGTGGACGTGCCGGCGCCCTCGAGCAGCAGCTCCTCCGGGGAGGAGGAGATCTTCAGCTGCGTGGGATCGCCCCAGCGGTCGTCCAGCTTCTGCCCCGTGGGCGCGGCGAAGCCGATCGTCAGGTCCAGGTCACCGGCCACCACCGGGGTGCGGGGACGCTGCGTCTGCCGCGCGCCCTCGTCCACGGTGAGGAACTCCTCCGGCACCGCCAGCCGCGTGAGCCGGTGGGCGTTGGACTCGACCACCACGATCGCGGTGTCGTTCCCGTCCGCGTCGTGCTCCACGAGCACGTCCGAGGGCTCGAGCAGCCCGCGCGCCACCGTGGTCACCGTGGCCGGGACCGCCCGGCCCGCGGCGTCCTCGCCGGCCGGGGCGTACCGGCGGATCGCGCCGTTGTACGTGTCGGCGATCAGCACGGAGCCGTCCGGCAGGGCTGTGACGCCCAGCGGGTGCTGCAGGCGTGCGCGGCCCGCTTCCCCGTCCACGTGGCCGAAGTCGAACAGGCCCGCCCCGACGGCGGTCCCGACCTCGCGGCGCCCGTCCTCCCCGGTCCGCACCCAGCGCACCGCGGAGGTCTCCGAGTCCGCGACCCACAGCGTGCCGTCCGCGCCCACGGACAGCCCCGAGGGCTGCGCGAACCAGGCCCGTCCGGCGTCGCCGTCCAGCAGGCCCTCGAGCGCGGTGCCCGCGTGCACCGCGAGCGCGCCCGTGACGGGGTCGAAGTCGAAGAGCTGGTGCGTGCCGGCCATCGCGATCACCACACGCCCCAGGGCGGGGTGCCACACGACGTCCCACGGGGAGGACAGCGAGATCGCGGTCGGCTCCCCGGGCAGGTCCGCGAGGTCGACGGCGACGTCCCCCTCGTCGTCGACGGCGGCGGCCTCCTTGGCGCGCTCGGAGTCGATGAGCTTCTGCACGCCGTTGCCGGCGAGGGTGCTGACGTGCCCGTCCGACAGGCGCAGGCCCCGCAGCCGGTGGTTGACGGAGTCCGCCACGACCACGTCGTAGCCGACGCGCTGGGCGACGTCCTCGGGCAGCAGCGCCAGGCCCTGGGGCTCGTTGAACAGCGCGTCCTCCGGCCCGCCGTCCGCGTGGCCCTTCTCCCCGGGCGTGGGGAATGCGAGCTCGGCCTGGCCCGCGTCCGCCGTGGCGGGGTCCCCGCCGCCGAACGCGCGGAGCACCGTGGTCAGGTCCTCGGCGACCTCCAGGAGGCGGTGGTGGCCGGTGTCCGAGACGAGGAACGTGCCCGGGCGGGAGCCGCGGCCGCCGAGCGACACGGCCTTGCCGGGGAACGACAGGTCCCGGGCCACGGGCGCGGGCGGGACGTAGGGGCCGGAGCCGCGGTGCAGCGTGCCCTTGGCCTCGTGCTCGGCCACGAGCTCGCGCACGAGCCCGTAGAGCCCGGCCACGTGCCCCTCGCCGGACAGGTGCGCGGCGATGTAGCCCTCCGGGTCCACCACCACGAGGGTGGGCCACGCGCGCGCCGAGTACGCCTGCCACGTGGTCAGCTCGGGGTCGTCCAGCACGGGGTGCTCGATGGCGTAGCGCTCGACGGCGGCCGCGAGCGCGTCCGGGTCCGCCTCGTGCTCGAACTTGGGCGAGTGCACGCCCACCGTGACGAGCACGTCCGCGAACTCCTCCTCGAGCGGGCGCAGCTCGTCCAGGACGTGCAGGCAGTTGATGCAGCAGAACGTCCAGAAGTCGAGGAGGACGACCTTGCCGCGCAGGTCCTCGAGGGTCACCTGCTCACCGCCGGTGTTCAGCCAGCCGCGGCCCACCAGCTCGGACGCGCGCACCCGGGTGGCCGCGCGCGGCACGGCGGCGGGGGCGTCAGCGGACGGGGCGGGGTTCGGGGTCTGCGGTGCGGTCATGCCCACCATCATGGCGCACGTCCCGGACGCGTCAGCCGTGAGCGGACGCCGCGGCGTCACAGGGGGAAAGACGACGCCGCCGGGCGGGTCCGGCTCAGTCGGCGGCCAGGGCGGCGGCCAGCATCTCCTCCGCGATGAGGGTGAACTCCTTGCGCCCGGCCTCGGGCCGGCCCACGAAGGAGACCATCACCACGGCGTCGGAGGTGACGGCGGTGAGCACCTGGGCCGTGAGCTGGGGCTCGGACTCCGAGGCCACGGTCCGCTCCCACACGAGGGCGGACTGCGCCGGCGTGCCGTCGGACAGCGGCGCGTCGGAGACCTCGAGGCGGTAGTCGACGGTCGCGTCCCCCTCCTGCACGGTCATGGTCATCTCGCGGCAGTCGGCGCGCAGGGCGTTGACGGTCTGGATGTGCCGCTCGACGTCCTGGCGGCCCTGGCCCGTGAGCCGGGCGACCTCCACGGTGCCCGTGCCCGTGAAGGTGTCGGCGCCGACGTCCACGCGCGTGGCCTCGGCCCCGTCGAGGGCGATCGGAGAGAAGTCCAGGGCGGTCAGCGGCGCCTTGCACTGCGCCGGCTGCACGGTGGTCCGGTCCGCGTCCGCACGCCGGTCCCGGGAGTCCTCGCGGGCCGCGTCGATCTCCTCCGCCGTGGCGGCCCGCTGCCGGACGAAGCCGAACGTGGCCGCACGCTCGGCCGCGGCCTCCGCCATGCGCTCGTCCTGACGGTCGCCCAGGCCGAGCCCCTCCGGGGCCGCCGACTCCGTGTGCACCGCGGTGCCGGCGTCGTCGTGGACCCCGTCCGCGGGCACGGACGCGGCGGCCGGATCGTTGTCCCCGGCCCCGCAGCCCGTCAGGGCCAGCAGGCCGGCGGCGACGGCGGCCACGAGGCGCAGCCGACCACGCCGGGGCGCGGCCGGGCGGCGGAGGGGACGGACACGGTCAGCGGACATCACGGGCCTCCTCGGGGCCGGTGGAGGAGTCACGGGCCGCGGGCTCGGCGCCGCTCGGGGCGTCGGTGGCCGGGGTGCCGTGCATGCGGGCATACATCTCGTTCCAGCGGCGCAGCTCCGCGTCGCCGTCGCGGTCGGCCTGCCGGTCCAGCCGGACCGCGTTCTTGCGGTCGCTGCGATACCAGAGCACGGCCACCATCACCGCCATCATCACGGTGGGGAACTCGCCGATGCCCCACATCACCGCGCCGCCGATGCGCTGATCCTCGAGGGCGGTGGGGCCCCAGTCGCGGCCCATGTTGCCGAACCAGGACGCCTGCAGCAGACCGGTGGAGGTGGTCATGGCGACGCCGATGAAGGCGTGGAAGACCATCGTGGCCATCAGGAGCACGAGCCGCAGGGCGTACGGGGGCCGGCGCGGCAGCGGATCCGAGCCGATCATGACCAGGGCGAACAGGAACCCGGTCAGCAGGAAGTGGACGTTCATGAACTCGTGGCCCACGTGGGTCTCCAGCGAGAACCGGAAGAAGTCCGTGTAGTAGAACACCAGGATCGAGCCGGCGAAGTTGACCCCCGCCACGATCGGGTTCGTGATGAACCGCCCCCACGGGGAGTGCACGATCCACAGGATCCACTCGCGGGGGCCGCGCGTCCCATCCGTGCGGGACGGCAGGGCCCGCAGCGCCAGGGTGATGGGTGCGCCCAGGACGAGGAAGACGGGACTGAGCATCGTCAGCGTCATGTGGCCCACCATGTGCGCGCTGAACAGGACGCGGCCGTACACGGCCGGGGACCCGGAGGTCGCCCACAGCAGCACGGCCAGGCCCGCGAGCCACGCGACGGTGCGCAGCACGGGCCAGCGGTCGCCGCGGCGGCGCAGCTGCCACACGGAGCGCAGGTACCAGAGGGTCAGGAACGCGATGATCGCGACCCACAGCCAGTCGAACCGCCACATCGTGATCCACCGGGCGCCCTCGAGGGCCGGCGGCAGCTCGTAGCCGGTGAGGATGCGGGCCGGGGAGGCGTCCGGCGCGAGCTCCTCCGGCACGGGCGGGGCCGTCCGGGAGAGCACGGAGGAGACGCCCATGACGGCGCCCATGATCACGGCCTCCACGGCGATGAGCTGCCACAGCAGGCGACGCGCGGGGGCGGGGCTGGGACGGTCCGGGCCGGCGTCGAGGCGGGGGATCACCCACCGGCGGTGCAGCAGGCCGATCAGGCCGAGGCCCAGGGCCGCCAGGAACTTGGCCGACACGAGGATGCCGTAGGGGCTCAGCAGCTGGGCCGGATCGTCCATGCGGATCGACGCGTTGACCACGCCGGACAGCGCCACCGTGACCAGGCCCAGCCCGGCGAGCACGGAGTAGCGGGTCAGGACCGTGTGCAGCAGGGGCGCCGGGCCCTGCCGGCGCAGGCTGCGGCCCCGCCCCTGCGCCCCGTTGGGCCCCACGAGGGTGTCCGAGATCGCGACGAGCACGAGCAGTCCGCCCACCCACACGACGACGCCGAGCAGGTGCAGGCCGATCGAGTTCACGGCGCCGGTGTGGTCGTCACCGCCCGCCGCGTGCCCGATCAGGGCCAGGGGCACGAGGGCGAGCATCGCCAGGATGCCGGTCCAGAACAGGCCGTTGTGGGAGCGGACGGCGATCGCCAACGTGGTCACGACGGCGGCGATCACGGTGACCCAGAACCACGCCTGGCCCACCGAGATGCCGACCACGTAGGCCGCCAGGCCGTCCGTGAAGCCCTGCCCCGCCGTGACGGGGATGCCGGCGAGATCCGAGTAGGACAGCACGCCGACGGCCAGCGCGGCCACCGTCCACACGCCGGCGCTGACGGCGGCGATCCGCATCACGCGGGTGAACGCGGGGTGCTCGGGCAGCGGTGCGGCGTCCGCATCCTCGCGCCGCTGCCGGGCGGAGCGGTGCCACCGTTCCGTGCCCGCTGCGTGCGGCGGCAGGACCCCGGCCGCGAAGATCAGCGCGGCGATGGTCAGGGACATCGCCAGGTTGGAGACGAGCTCCCCCACGGGCACGCCCCAGCGGGTGATCCACCCCGGGTCGGAGAGCTGGCGCGCGGCGGTGACCCCGGTCAGCCAGCCGGCGGCGGCGAGGCCGGCGGCTCCCGCGGCGGCCACGAGCATCCAGATCCACCGGGGCACACCGACCGGCCCCGACGGACCGGGGCGGGCGGCGTCGTCGTTCTCGGCGGGGTGGCTGCCCCGGGCGGGGGCGGTGGCGGCGGACATGGGGTCCATCCTCTCAAAGCATGCGGACGCCCGGCGACGACGGGAGCGGCCCCGCCGTCGTCGGGCCCCTGGGTCAGGCGAACAGGGCGTCGCCCACGAACCCGCCCTCGGCGCAGCCGGGCGGGATCGCGAAGACCGCCGAGCCGACGGGCACGGTCCACAGGTTCAGGTGGTCCGACTCCGCGAGCCGGGCCTGGACGGGGACGAACTGTCGGTCCACGTCCGCCTGGTAGGCGGCGAAGATCAGGCCGGAGCCCGCCTCCAGCGCCCCGCGCGGGTCGTCGTAGTTGTAGCCGCGACGCAGCATCCCGTACTCGGGCTCCTCCCCACGGGCCCGCCGCAGGTGCGCGATGTCCGAGATGACCGGGAAGCCCGTGGGGCCGACGGCGTCGAAGTCCGGCTCGTCGTGCTCCTGCTCCCCCGTGAGGGGGGCGCCGGTGCCGAGGCGACGGCCGATGACCTTCTCCTTGGCCGGGCGGTCGAGCTCGTCCCACGTGTCCATGAGCATCTCGATGCGCCGGATCACCACGGACGTGCCGTCCGGGATCCACGGGGTGACGCCCACCTGCTCGGCGCCCACGCCCCACACCACGCGGTCGAGGTGCGGGGTGTCCGCCGCCGGGTTGCCGGTGCCGTCCACCTGCCCGAAGAGGTTGCGCATCGTGGTGCCGGTGGGGTGGGCGCCGCGGGCGGAGCGGAAGCCCTCCTGCACCCAGCGCTCGGTGGCGAACGGCCGGGCCGCCTTGAGGAGCATGCGCCGGGTGTGGGCCACGGACATCCGGTCGTCGCCGCAGATCTGCAGCAGCAGGTCGCCGTCGCTGAACGCGGGGTCCAGGCGGTCGATCTGCTCGAACGCCGGCAGCGGGCGCAGCCAGGCCGGGGCCCGGTCCGGGGCCACGCGGCGGACGAGCTCCGGGCCGAAGCCGAACGTCACGGTGAGCCGCGCGGGGGCGGCGGCGAGCTCCGGCTCGGTGTCGGCGATCGTGGCGCGGCCCTGGGTCAGACGCGCCGCGTCGTCGGTGAGCAGGCGCAGCATCCGCTCGATGCGCACCCGGTCCGCGTCCTCGCGCAGGTCGAGGGCGAGGAAGACGGCGTGGGCCTGGGCGGGGGTGTCGACGCCGGCCTGGCGCGGCCCGTGGAACGGCACGGTGTCCGTGCCCACGGGCGAGCTGACGGCCACCCGGGCGGCCTGGCCGCCGGGCTCGGCCCAGCCGGCCCGGCCGACGTCGCCCTCGATGCCGGTGTCGCCCATGACCTCGGAGGGTGAGGCCCCCGCCCCGGGCGCGGCGGACGCGCCCGGGGCGGTCGAGGCCGACGCGTGGCCGGCGCCGTAGCCGAGCGCCGTGCCCAGCAGGCCGCCGCCCACCGCGCCCGCCCCGAGGAGCAGGCCGCGGCGGGAGGGGCCCCCCGGGGCCGGGCGGGCGCCCTCGCGCCCGCCCGACCCGTGGTGGTCGTCCGGCCGGACGGCGGGGTCAGTGGTCGGCATGGTCCTCCGATTCGTGGGACTCGCCGCCGTGGTACGACTCGTTGGCGCCGGTGAAGGGCCGGACCACGGAGGTGACCTCGAGGGTGGAGCCGTCCTCCAGCTCGAGGTCGTAGGTCACGTCCTCACCCGGCTCGATCGGGTCGGTCAGGCCCATGAACATCACGTGGTTGCCGCCCGGGGCGAGCTCGAGGCTCCCGCCCGCGGGCACGGTGAAGCCGTCGGGGCTCTCCTGCATCACCATCTGGCCGTCCTCGCCGGAGACCATCTCGTGGAGCTCGACCGTCTCGCCCAGCTCCGAGCGGACGCCGACGATGTGCAGGTCCTGGTCCGAGGAGTTCTCGAGCATGCCGAAGGAGCCGGTCATGCCCTCCTCGGTGGCCTTCGTCCAGGGGTCGGTGATCGTGAGGCCGGCGGCCTGGCCGTCCGCGGTGGACGCGGCCGGCGAGGCATCCGAGGCCGGGGCGGCGTCCGTGGCCGGCGCGACGCTCGAGGCGTCCGACGCGCTCGGGGCGGAGCCGGCGTCGTCTCCGGCGCAGGCCGTCAGGCCGAGAGCCGCGATTGCGAGCACGGCGGCGGCGCCGAGGCGGCGAGGGGCGCGGGGGGAGGTGGTGGTCACGTCTGTGGGGTTCCTTGTCAGGCGGGCGCGCGACGACGCGCGGGGCGTTCGGGCGCGCGAGGGCGGGGCCGGCCCCCTCAGGGGGCCGACCGGGGATCAGAGGTCAGCGGCCGTCGTCGAGGTGGCCGAGCGCGCGGGCGCGGCGGCCCATCAGGAGGAAGGCGACCACGAGCACGGCCAGGCCGGCGATGCCGGCGACCCACACCCAGGCGGGCAGCGCGTCGGAGTCCGCGGACTGCGGGGCGTCGGAGCCGTCCGCCTGCGCGGTCGCCTCGGCCGAGGCGGCGTCGCCCTGACCTGCCGTGGCCTCCGGGGAGGCGGCGGTCGAGGCCCCGGCGACGGCGGTGCCGCAGCCCTGGGGCGCGGTGCCGGCGGCCGGTGCGGCCGGGTCGTCCACCGCGAAGTCGAACGAGCGCTCCTCGGAGTGCCCGTCCGAGTAGACGACGCGGTAGGCGACCTCGTAGTCGCCGTTGGGCAGCCCCTCGCACACCGGCGCGGAGAAGGTGGAGCCGTCCACGGTGCCGGCAGCGGACTGCCACTGATTGCCGTCGGCGTCGCGGACCTGCAGGAGGTTCTGGATGCCCTCGCCGTCGATCAGCTCGCCACTGAAGGTCAGGGAGACCTCCGACGGCGCCGTCGTGGCCGTCTCGCCGACTGCGGGGGCGGTCCGGATGAGCTCGTCGTGCGCGGCCGCGGGGGCGGCCCCGGCGACGACGAGGGCGGGCAGCAGGGTGAGTCCGGCGGCGGCGCGAGCGGCGCGGCGGACAGGGGTGGTCTGGTGATGCATGGTGGTGTCCTCACGGGTCTGCCGCGGTCCCGGACGGGAGTCGCGGGCGGACCGTTCCGAAGGGTCGTCGGGCGCGGTCGGGCCTCGAGACGCGGACGGAGCCGGCGTCCTCAGGCCGCGAGGGCGAACGGCGGGCCGCGCCGCCCCGGAGAGCTGAGGAGGGCGAGGGACGTCGCCGGACGGAGCGCCGGCGGGACGGGGACCCGGACGCGGGCCGGCGTCGGCAGGGGGCCGTGCGCGGCCGGCGGCGGGCAGACGGCGGCCACCACGCGTTCGGCGATGGTGAGCACGAGGGCCTCGCCGCGCCGCAGCACCAGCACGGTGAGGACCGCGGCGATCACATGGGCCGCGAGCATGCGCAGGTCGGTCAGGTGGCCGGTGGGGGCGCTGGACAGGGCCTCCCCCGACGCCAGGAGGGCCCCGGTGCCGGGACGGGCGTGGCCGAGGTGGGCCGGGTCGACGCCGGCGGCAGGCGCCACGGCGTGCCCGCCGGCGGCGAGCCCGTAGAGCACGTGGAACAGCCCCTGGGCGATCGCGACGGCGGCGGCGGTGCGCCACAGCGAGAGGGCGCGGCCCGCCAGGGCGGTGCAGAGCGGGGCGGCGAGGACGGCCGCGAAGGCGACCACGCCGACCTCGGGGAACCCGTGACCGGGCTCGGCGGCGGTGTGGAACAGCGCGGCCAGGGCGGTCATCGCCAGGGCCCCGGCCCAGCCCCGGACCAGACGGGCCGGCCCACGCACGACGCGCGGAGGGGCGTCCTCGAGGCCGGACGGGGCCCACGGAGCGGCGGCGACGGCGCTGCGCATGCCACGACTCCTCTCCGCACGGCCCCGGCCCACGTCGGCCGGACGATCGTCCGCCCATCCTACGCGCCCGCAGACGACGACGGGCGCCCCACCCGAGGGTGCGACGCCCGTCCCGCGGCGTGCGGCGTGGGTCCGGGGACCCGCACCGCGACCGGGATCACTCGGAGGCGGCGGCCTTGAGCTTGGAGCCGGCGGTCACCTTCACGGAGTGGCCGGCCGGGATGGTGATCTCCTCGCCGGTGCGCGGGTTGCGGCCGGTGCGCTCCTTGCGCTCGGTGCGCTCCACGGCCAGCCAGCCCGGGATCGAGACCTTCTCGCCCTTCTTGACCTGGGCGGTGAACACCTCGAAGAGGGCGTCCAGCACATCGCTGACGGCGGCCTGGGTGTTGCCGGAGCGCTCGGCGACGGCGGCGACGAGTTCCTTGCGGTTCATGGCCATGGGTCCTCCCTATGGGACGTCGGTTACGGTTCCCGGGCCGTTCGGACCGGGCTGCCAGTTGTGAACGTACCACCTCTCCGCGGGCGAATCGCCCCCTGAACCGCGAGAATCCGCGATTTCCCGTGACCCGGGCGGCCCTGATCCCCGAGGCACGACGACGGCGGCGCCCCTCCTGAGGAGGGACGCCGCCGTCGCGGTGGTGCCGAGCGCCCGGAGACCGGGCCTCAGGTCACCAGGAGGACTTGGTCACGCCGGGCAGCTCGCCACGGTGCGCCATGTCGCGGAAGCGCACGCGGGAGATGCCGAAGCGCTGGAAGGTGCCGCGGGGGCGACCGTCGATGGCGTCGCGGTTGCGCACGCGGACCGGGGAGGCGTCGCGGGGCAGCTTCTGCAGGCCCAGGCGGGCGGCCTCGCGGGCCTCGTCCGACGCGTTCGGGTCCACGAGGGTCTTGCGCAGCTCGAGACGCTTCTCGGCGTAACGGGCCACGATGGCCTTGCGCTGCTCGTTCTTGGCGATCTTGGACTTCTTGGCCATCTCAGCGCTCCTCTCGGAAGTCGACGTGCTTGCGGACCACCGGGTCGTACTTCTTCAGGGTGATGCGGTCCGGGTTGTTCCGGCGGTTCTTGCGGGTCACGTAGGTGAACCCGGTGCCGGCGGTGGACTTCAGCTTGATGATCGGACGAACGTCCTTGTCCTTGGCCATGTCAGAGCTTCACTCCCTTCGCGATCAGGTCCGCCACGACGGCGTCGATACCGCGCACGTCGATGGTCTTGATGCCCTTGGCGGACAGCGTCAGGGTGACGTTGCGGCGCAGGGAGGGGACCCAGTAGGTCTTCTTCTGGATGTTGGGGTCGAACCGGCGCTTGGTGCGACGGTGCGAGTGGGAGATGCTGTGGCCGAATCCCGGCCCAGCCCCGGTTACCTGGCAGTGAGCTGCCATGATCACTCCTCGTGGCAAGTAGTAGTAAAAGGACGGGCGGAACCCGCATGGCGGCGAGCCGCGGACCTGTCCGCGGACACCTGTTGTGAGCCCCGCCCCGGGTGTGGACACCGCACTCTTACTGCGACTTCTCGAAAAGGGGGACCAGGCTGGGTGAGAGCCAACCGAAGTTCCTTATGGGATCGCTGGTGTGGACGGTGAGCCCCGGTCCGTCCTGAGGACGTCCCGGGATCCGGTCTGCGGGAGCGCGTTGCTTTTCCGACCCGCCGCCCCCCGGTCACCTGACCGATGGAACGACGAGAACAACGCGGCGTGCGCCGTCCCACCTTACGCGAACCGTGGGCGTCGCTTCAACTCGACGGGGGGCGCCTGTGGTATGCGCACGGTCCTCGGCCCCCAGGGCCGCTCCGCTCGCCACGGCTCGGCGCGGCCACGGGCGCTGGGCCGGCCCACCCCTGCGGCGCGGATCAGGCGACCGACGCCCCCAGCAGCGAGCCCACCGCCAAGGTCAGGCCGAGCGCCAGGGCACCGCCGAGGACGACGCGCACGGCCGCCCGCAGCGCGGGCGCGTCGCCGAGCCGGGCCCCGACCCAGCCGGTCACAGCGAGGGCCACGAGGGTGACCCCGAACGTGAGCGGGATACGGAAGTCCACCGGCGCCAGGACGACCGTCAGGAAGGGCAGCAGCGCGCCCACGAGGAACGAGAGGAAGGAGGCCCCGGCGGCAGCCCAGGGGCTGACGACGTCCTCCTCCGCCATGCCCAGCTCCATGCGCAGATGCGCGGCGAGCGCGTCCTTCTCGGTGAGCTCCCGCGCAGCGGCCTCGGCCGTGGCCCGGCTCAGGCCGTCCGCCTCGTAGAGCTGCACGAGCTCCTCCAGCTCGCCCTCGGGATCCTCCTCGAGCTCGCGGCGCTCCTTGGCGATCAGCGACTTCTGCGAGTCGGAGGACGAGGAGACGGACACGTACTCGCCCAGCGCCATGGAGAAGGCGCCGCCGACCACGGCGGCGGCACCGGCCAGCAGGACCGGGGTGAGCGCCGTCGTCGCACCGGCGACTCCGACGACGGTGGCGGCGACGGACACGATGCCGTCGTTGGCGCCGAGCACGCCCGCGCGGAGCCAGTTGAGGCGGGCATGCACGCCTTCGGCGGCGTGCGGTTCGTCGGGACCGCCCGGCGGGACCTGATCGGCGAGGGGCGAGGACTGTTCAGACGTGTGCGACATGTCTCCATGGTCGCGGCGCGGGGCGGGGTGCGCCAGGCAGGTGAGGCGTTCCTTCGGACGGGGATGCCACGAGACTCGCTGGTGCTGTTGCCAGGATTGTTCAACAACAGCTACCGTCTCCCCAGCGCCTCGTGACGCCCGTCACCTCGCCTGGCGCCCTCGACGAAGGTGACCACCGTGTCCCACGCAGACATCCCCCACGCCGGACCGGACGGCTCGACCCCCTCGGGCACCGCGCCGAAGACCGACTCCCGCGCCGCGAGCGCCACCCGGCGCACCGCACTGCTCGGCGCCATGTTCCTCATGGCCACCTCGGCCATCGGCCCCGGCTTCATCACGCAGACCGCCACGTTCACCGTCCAGATGGGCGCCGCGTTCGCGTTCGCCATCCTGGTCTCGATCCTCATCGACGTCGCCGTCCAGATGAACGTGTGGCGCGTCATCGGCGTCTCCGGCATGCGCGCCCAGGAGCTGGCGAACCGCGTCCTGCCCGGCCTCGGCTGGGTCCTCGCCGCGCTCGTGTTCCTCGGCGGCATGGTCTTCAACATCGGCAACATCGCCGGCACCGGCCTCGGCGCGAACGCCATGCTCGGCGTCGACCCCCTGATCGGCGGCGCCGTCTCCGCGCTCATCGCGCTGCTGATCTTCCTCTCCAAGCGCGCCGGTGTGGCCCTGGACCGGATCGTGGTGGCGCTCGGCGCCGTCATGATCCTGCTGATGCTGTACGTGGCCATCACCTCCGCCCCGCCCGTGGGCGAGGCCCTGCGCCAGTCCGTGATGCCGGAGGAGGTCGACTTCTTCGTGATCGTCACCCTCGTGGGCGGCACCATCGGCGGCTACATCACCTACGCGGGCGCCCACCGCATGATCGACTCCGGAGTGAAGGGCGTGGACGACGTCCAGGACATCACCCGCAGCTCCGTGGCCTCGATCCTCGTGACCGGCCTGATGCGCGCCCTCCTGTTCCTGGCGATCCTCGGCGTCGTCGCCTCGGGGGCGGTGCTGTCCAAGGACAACTTGGCCGCCTCCGCCTTCCAGGCCGCCGCCGGCGACATCGGCCTGCGCATGTTCGGCATCGTCCTGTGGGCTGCCGCCGTCACCTCCGTGATCGGTGCGTCGTACACCTCGATCAGCTTCGTCACCCGCTCCACCACCAGCGCCCGCACCCGCAACCTGCTGACGGTCGCCTTCATCGTGGTCTGCACCGCCCTCTACCTGGCGCTGCGCCAGGCACCGCAGACGCTGCTCGTGTTCGCCGGCGCGTTCAACGGCATGATCCTGCCGGTCGGCTTCGCCGCCCTCCTGTACGTGGCCTGGCGCCGCCGCGACCTGCTGCACGGCTACCGCTACCCCGGGTGGCTGCTCGTGATCGGCGCGCTCGCGTGGATCGTCTCCGTGTTCATCGCGGTGCGCGGGTTCCTCCCCATGGTCGAGATGATCACCGGTGCCTGAGATGACCACGACGACGCCGCTGCCGCCGCTGGACGGCGCCACGACCCCCGCGCAGGCCCGCGAGCGCTTCCGCGCGGGGCTCGTGCGGCCGACGTCGGGGATCGCCGACGGCTACGCGCAGGCGAACCTCGTCTCGATCCCGCAGGACCACGCCTACGACGTCCTGCTCTTCGCCCAGCGCAACCCCCAGGCCCTGCCGCTGCTCGGCGTGTTCGAGGCCGGCGAGGTCAACGGCCCCGCACTGGACGGCGACGTCCGCACGGACGTGCCGCAGTACGTGGTGTACCGCGACGGCGTCGAGACGGACCGCCCCACGGATCTGCTCGACGTGTGGCGGGACGACCTCGTGACGTTCGTGATCGGCTGCTCGTTCACCTTCGAGTCCGCCCTGGTGGCCGAGGGCATCCGGATGGCCCACCAGGACGCCGGCGTGAACGTGCCGATGTACCGCACCACGCGGCGCTGCGCCTCGGCGGGCCGCCTCTCGGGCCCGCTCGTGGTCTCGATGCGCCCCCTCCCCGCCGACCGCGTGGCCGACGCCGTGCGCATCACCTCCCGCTACCCCGCGGTGCACGGCGCGCCCGTGCACGTGGGCGACCCGGCCGGCCTCGGGATCACGGACCTGTCGGCACCGGACTTCGGCGACGCCGTCGAGGTCCCGCAGGGCCACCTGCCCGTGTTCTGGGCGTGCGGGGTGACGCCGCAGGCGGCGATCATGGAGTCCCGCCCGCCGCTGGCCATCACGCACGCGCCCGGGCACATGCTCATCACGGACCTGCCGGACCGGATGTTCCAGGTCCCGTGACCGTCGGGGCCCGGGGAGGCGGTCAGTCCCCCACGGCGGCGAGGTGCGCCAGGACGAACTGCTCCGCCTCGTCCAGGTAGTCGCCGAACATGGCGTGCACCGCGGGGAGGTCGCCGGCCAGCAGCCGCTCCACGATCCACCGGTTGCGGTCCGCGAACTGCACGTGCAGGCGCGTCTGCTCGTCCATGGGATGGAACGCCAGGCGCACGCGGGCCTGCACCGACGCCATGAGCCGCGTGAGCTCGGGGGCGCCGGCCAGGTCCACGATGCCGACGTGGACGCGATGGTTGGCGTCGCCCAGGACCCGCGCGGGGGTGTCCGGGCCGCCCGAGAGCAGGTCCTGGGCACAGCGCAGCTGGCGGGCCGCGCCGGGGGTGAGCTCGCCGTGTTCGAGGGCGCCGAGCTGGATCACCCGACGCGTGCGGTACAGCCCGCGCACGTCCTCCGGACCGGGCGCCGCCACGAACACCCCGCGGTGCGGCCGGCGCTCCACGAGGCCCTCCGAGGCCAGCATGGTGAACGCCTCGCGCAGGCTGTTGCGGCTGACCTGGAGCTCGGCGGCCAGCGCCACCTCTCCCAGCCGCTCCCCCGGCACGAGCCCGGCCGCCGCGATCCGCTGCCGCAGCTGTGCGGCCGCGGCCACGGGGGCCGGAGCCGGGGCGGACTCCCCGCCGCCGACGCCGGGCGCGAGGCCTTCCCCGGTGACACCGCCGCGCGCCGGCACCGTCACGCCCCCAGCCGGGCGATCGCCTGGCCGCGCGTCACCGAGGCCGGGGTCTCGGCCACGAGGAGCTGGATCCGGCCCGCACGCGGGGCACGGATCGGCGTCTCCATCTTCATCGCCTCCACGATCGCGACCGTGTCACCCTCGGCCACCTCGGCGCCGTCCTCGACCTTCCACGAGGCCAGGGTGCCGGTGACCGGCGAGGCCACGGCGCCGTCGTCGTCGGCCTTCCCGGCGCCCGCGGCGTCGGCCGGAGCCGCGGCACCCGCGCCGCCGCCTCCGAGGAGGGCCGCGTAGAGATCGGCGGGCAGGCCCAGGCGCACGGCGCGGCCGTCCAGCTCGACGGTGACGGCGGTGCGGCCGCCGGCGGGCACCTCGGCGCCCAGGTAGGGGGACTCGGCCAGCGGCTCGGCGAACTCGGACTCGATCCACGTGGTGTAGACGCCGAGGCGGTCCCCCGAGGTGAAGGCGTCCTGCTCGAGCACGGCGCGGTGGAACGGCACCACGGTGGGCACGCCGTCGATGCGCAGCTCGGCCAGGGCGTCGCGGGCGCGGGCGACGGCCTGGGCGCGGTCCTCGCCCCACACGATGAGCTTGGCGAGCAGGGAGTCGTACTCGCCCGGCACCACGGAGCCGGTGCGGACGCCCGAGTCCATGCGGACCCCGGGGCCGGTGGGGGCCTCGAACGCGTCGATCGGGCCGGGCACGGGCAGGAAGCCGTACGCCGGGTCCTCGGCGTTGAGTCGGAACTCGAGGGCGTGGCCGCGCGGGGTCGGGTCCTCGGGGATGCTCAGCGGCTCGCCGGCGGCGATGCGGAACTGCTCGCGCACCAGGTCCACGCCGAAGACCTCCTCGGTCACGGGGTGCTCCACCTGCAGGCGGGTGTTGACCTCCAGGAAGCTGATGAGGCCGTCCGGGGCCACGAGGTACTCGACCGTGCCGGCCCCGGTGTACCCGGCGGCGCGGCAGATCTCGCGGGCGGAGGTGTGGATGCGCTCGCGCTGCTCGTCCGTGAGGAACGGCGCCGGGGCCTCCTCCACGAGCTTCTGGTTGCGGCGCTGCAGGGAGCAGTCGCGGGTGCCGAGCACGGCCACGTGGCCGTGCTCGTCGGCGAGGACCTGGGCCTCCACGTGGCGGGGGCGGTCCAGGAAGCGCTCCACGAAGCACTCGCCGCGGCCGAACGCGGCCACGGCCTCGCGGACGGTCGCCTCGAACGCGTCCTCGACGTCGCCGAGCTCACGCACCACGCGGATGCCGCGGCCGCCGCCGCCGAAGGCCGCCTTGATGGCGATCGGCAGGCCGTGCTCCTCGGCGAACGCGCGCGCGGCGGCGGCGTCCGGCACGGGGCCGTCCGAACCCGGCACGAGCGGGGCGCCCGCCTGCTGGGCGAGGGAGCGGGCGGTGATCTTGTCGCCGAGGGCGCGGATGGCGTCCGGCGACGGGCCGATCCAGGTCATCCCGGCGTCGATCACGGCCTGCGCGAAGTCGGCGTTCTCGGAGAGGAAGCCGTAGCCCGGGTGCACGGCGTCGGCGCCGGCGCGGCGGGCGACGTCGAGGACCGCGTCGATCTTCAGGTAGGTGTCCGCCGAGGACGCGCCCGGCAGGTGGAAGGCCTCGTCCGCGACGGCCACGTGCAGGGCGTCGGCGTCCGGATCCGAGTAGACGGCGATCGAGGCGATGCCGTGGTCGCGGGCGGCGCGGGCCACGCGCACGGCGATCTCGCCGCGGTTGGCGATGAGCACCCGCGTGACGGGGCGGGCGGCGGGGGTGGTGGTCATGCGGGGGTCTCCTCGGAGGGCGATGCGGAGTCGACGACGGTCTCGGCGCCGGGGCGGGGATGGGGGACGAAGCGGACGCGGGCGCCCGGCGGCAGCTGGGCCGCCAGGCTGAGGTCCGCGCGGGCCACGACGCCGATCACCGGGTAGCCGCCGGTGACCGGATGGTCGGAGAGGAACAGGACGGGCTCACCCGAGGGCGGCACCTGCAGCGCGCCGCGCACGGCGCCCTCGGACTTCAGCTCGCCCTCCCGCACGCGCTCGAGCGGCGCGCCGTCGTCGGGGGCCGTGAGGCGCACGCCGATCCGGTCGGTCTGCTGGCTCACGTCCCAGTCCTGCGTGAACAGGCGCTCCAGGCCCGCCTCGCCGAACCAGTCGTCGCGGGGGCCGGGGACCACGCGCAGCACGGCCACCTGGCCGGGCGCGGGCATGGGGCGCAGCGAGGTCTCCGGGTCCCCCACCGTCGCGACGCCGGCCTCCGCCGAGGCGGGGGCGCCGGCGGCGGTCGGGCTCGCGGCGGAGGCGCCGGCGGCGCCCCTCGCATCCGGGCCGACGCGGCGGGCGAGGCGGTCCCCCGCCGTCAGCGGGGCGGGGCCGAGCCCGGACAGGGTGTCGGTCGAGCGGCTGCCGAGCACGGGCGGCACGTCGATCCCGCCCCGGAGGCCCACGTACACGCGCAGGCCGCCGACCGGCTCGTCCACCGTCAGCGTCTGGCCGTCCAGCACGACGAACGGCGTGCGGGCGGGCACCCGGCGCGTGGCGCCGTCGGCCGCGGTGATCGTCCCGCCGGCCTCGGCGCCGGCCAGGGCCATCACCTGGTGGCCGTGCGCGGTGAGGGTGAGGCCGCCCAGGACGGTCTCCAGCACCGCCTCGCGTGAGCGGTTGCCCACGAGCCGGTTCGCCTGGCGCGCCGCGTCCCGATCGGCCGCGCCGGACGCGACGACGCCGAGGTCGCCCAGGCCCGGGCGGCCCAGGTCCTGGACCAGGGTCAGGAGCCCCGGGTCCACGACGGTGACGCCGCGGCGGCCGGCCACGGACGGGAGGCCGGCCGCGGCGTCGGCGGGCGGGGTGGCGTCGACCGCCGCGTCCGCGCCGGAGGTGACGGACGCCGTCGGGCGCACGGGGACGTAGCGGACACGGTCGCCGGGCTGCAGCAGGGCGGGCTGCTCGCGGCCGAGGTCCCACAGGGCCGCGGTGGTGTGCCCGAGGAGCTGCCAGCCGCCGGGCGAGGTGCGCGGGTAGACGGCGGAGAAGGCCCCGGCGACGGCGACGGCGCCCGCCGGGACGGCCGTGCGGGGCGAGCTGCGACGGGGCGCCTCGAACGGGGCCGCCTCGGAGGCGCAGTACATGAACCCCGGCGCGAAGCCGCCGAACGCGGCGAACCAGTCGGCCTCGCTGTGGGCCCGGATGACGCCGTCGACGCCGAGCCCGGTGAGCCGGCCGACCTCGGCGAGGTCCTCACCGTCGTAGACCACGGGGATCTCGACGATCCGACCCCCCGTCAGCTCACCGGCGTCCGGGGTGAGGGTGCTGACCCGCGGTGCGGCGTGCTCGGCGGCGGCCTGCGAGGTGAAGGTCACCAGGACGGTCGCGGCGGCGGCCATGACCTGGCGCTGGCCGCGCTCCGGGTGGGCCGTGAGGTGGGCGTGGACGGCCATGACGTCCTCGAGCGAGGCGCACTCGACGAGGAAGCCCTGGGTGCCGACCCAGCGGATCGGGCGGGCCGGCGGCTCGGCGGCGGGGTGATGTGGGGCGCTCATGCGAAGGCCCTGATGGACACGCCCGCGCCCTCGAGCGCGCGGCGCACGGCCGCGGCCATGGCGACGGCGCCGGGTGTGTCGCCGTGCAAGCAGATGCTCTCGGCGTCGACGCGCACGTCCGTGCCGTCCACCGCCGCGACGACGCCCTCGGTGGCCAGGCGCACCATGCGGGCGGCGACGTCGTCCTCGTCGTGGAGGACCGCACCGGGCTCGCGGCGGGAGACGAGCGTGCCGTCCGGGTTGTAGCCGCGGTCCGCGAAGGCCTCGGCGACGCCGCGCAACCCCGCGGCGGCCGCCTTGTCCAGGGCGACGGAGCCGGGCAGGAGCAGCAACGGGAGGTCGGAGCCGAACGCCTTGACGCCGTCGACGACGGCCTGGGCGTGCGCCTCGTGACGGACGATCGTGTTGTAGAGGGCGCCGTGCGGCTTCACGTAGCGGACCTGGCCGCCGGCCGCGCGGGCGAGCGCGTCGAGGGCGCCGATCTGGTAGAGGACGTCATCGGCCAGCTCGGTGGGCGTGCAGTCCAGGAAGCGGCGGCCGAATCCGGCGAGGTCGCGGTAGCCGACGTGCGCGCCGATCGTGACGCCGGCGGCGACCGCGTCACGGCAGGTCTGGGCGATCCCCGAGGGATCGCCCGCGTGGAAGCCGCACGCGACGTTGGCAGAGGAGACGGAGGGCATGATGGCGGCGTCGTCCCCCATCGTCCACGAGCCGAAGGACTCGCCGACGTCGGAGTTCAGGTCGATCTGCGGCGCGTGAGACACAGTGCAGTCCTCTCGGATCGGGCCCGGCTGAGGTGCCGGTCACACAATCTTGAGGCATGAGGGGGGATTGTTCAACAATCCTCGGCGCGTCCTCCTGGCGCCCACCCGCGCCGCACACCCCAACGCGGGTTGAGTTGTCGCGGGTGTCCGAGCCCCGGACCCGCGATAACTCAACCCGCGTTGCGGGCCGGGCCGAGCGGCCTCACCGCAGCGGCGTGTGCTCCGGGTCCACGCGCTCGCCCTCGCGCACGGGCCCGGGTGCGGTGCCGCCGCCCCACGGGTCCCCGCCGAACGCCTCACGCCCGTGCTCGCTCAGCCAGCTCGCCAGCTCCGGGCCGGCGGGCACGATGCCCGTCGGGTTGATGTCCTCGTGCACCACGTAGTAGTGCTCCTTGATCTGCACGAAGTCGATCGTGTCGCCGAAGCCCGGGGTCTGGAACAGGTCGCGCGCGTAGCCCCACAGCGCCGGCATCTCGGTCAGCTTGTTCCGGTTGCACTTGAAGTGCCCGTGGTACACGGGGTCGAACCGCACCAGCGTGGTGAACAGCCGTACGTCGGCCTCGGTGATCCGCTCCCCCATCAGGAAGCGGCGCGTCGTCAGGCGCTCCTCGAGCCAGTCCATCGCGGTCCACAGCCGCTCGTACGCGGCGTCGTACGCCTCCTGGGACCCCGCGAAGCCGCACCGGTACACGCCGTTGTTCACCTCGGTGAACACGCGCTCGATCACCTCGAACATCTCGTCCCGCTCCGGCCCGGCGTCGGGGATCAGCTGCGGGGCGCCGTCGCGGTGGAACGCGGTCCACTCCGTCGAGAGGTCGAGGGTGATCTGCGGGTAGTCGTTGGTCACGACGCCGCCCGTCGGCACGTCCACGATCGCCGGCACCGTGATGCCCCGCGGGTAGTCCGGGAACCGCGTGAAGTAGTTCTCCTGGAGCCGCTCGGTGCCCAGCACGGGGTCCTTCCCGCCCTCGTCGAGGTCGAAGGTCCAGGACCGCTCGTCGTGGGTCGGCCCCGGGGTGCCCAGCGAGATCGCGTCCTCCAGGCCGAGCAGGCGCCGCACGATGATCGTCCGGTTCGCCCACGGGCACGCCCGCGCCGCCACGAGCCGGTAGCGGCCCGCCTCGACGGGCCACGCCTCGGCCCCCTCGGTGAGCCCGCCGCCCACGCGGCCGACCGTGGACGGCTCGGCCACGGGCAGGGCCCGCACGGCCTCCGGATCCGCCACGATCCGGTCCGCGATGTAGTTCGTGTCCCGCGTGAACTCCGCCCCGGACTGCACGTAGTTGCCCGTGAGCCCCTCGCGCGTGTCGATGGTGCCGCGGTCCGCGGCCTGGCCGGTCTGCTGGTTCTCCATACACTCGAGCCTATGACGACGACCACCGCCACGCCCGGCCCCACGCCCGCCCCGCTGGTGCGCTGCGTGACCGCCCAGAACCCCTCCCCGATGACCCTCGCGGGCACCAACACGTACGTGGTCGCCGCACCGGACTCGGACGCGGCCGTCGTGGTGGACCCGGGCCCGGAGGACGACGTCGCCGCCCACCTCGAGCGCGTGCGTGCGGCGGCCGAGGGGCGCCGGATCGCGCTCATCCTGGTGACGCACCGGCACGCCGACCACACCGGCGGGGTGGACGCGTTCCACGCGGCCACGGGCGCGCCCGTGCGCGCCGCGGACCCGGACTGGTGCCGCGGCGGGGCCGCCGTCCTGACGCCGGACGAGCGGATCGACGTCGCCGGCACCCCGGTGCTGGCGTGGCACACCCCGGGCCACACCTCGGACTCCTACTCGTTCGCCGTCCCGGACGCGGGCGCGCACGGCGCGGTCATCACGGGCGACACCATCCTCGGCTCGGGCACCACCATGCTCGACCACCCGGACGGCACCCTCACCGACTACCTGGCCAGCCTGCGCCGCCTCGAGGCGGCGGGCCCGCTCACGGTGCTGCCTGCGCACGGGCCCGTGCCGGAGCCGCTGGACGTCGTCGCCCGCGACTACCGGCACCACCGCGAGGGCCGCCTGGAGCAGATCCGCGCCGCCCTGGCCGCGCTGCCCGAGACCGAGGCGGCGACGATCACACCCGAGGACCTGGCCCCGCGCATCTACCCCGGCCTCACCGGCACCGTGGCCCGCGTGGCCGTCCAGACGGTGGCCGCGCACCTGCGCCACCTGCGCGAGGGCTGAGCCCCTCCGCCGCGGGCCCGGTCCGCACTACGCTGACCTCAGACCCGTCCCCTCGACCCCGCGGAGGCACCCCATGACCATCCTCGTCGGCTACGCCCCCTCGAAGGCCGCGGACGCCGCTCTGGACACTGCCCTGGACATCGCCCGCTCCACCGGCGAGCACGTGGTGGTGGTCAATGCGGGCCCCGGCGGCGAGCACCGCACCAAGTCCCTCGTCACGGAGGAGCAGCAGCGCGGCGTGCAGGCCCGGTTGGACGCATCCGGCGTGACGGCCGAGTTCCGTCAGTACGCGCGTGGCCGGTCCACGGTGGAGGAGATGAAGGACGTGGCCGCGGAGCTGGACCCGTCCATCGTGGTCATCGGCGTGCGCCGCCGCGGCGGCTTCGGCAGGTTCGTCATGGGATCGGTCTCGGACGAGCTGCTGCAGGAGATCGATCAGCCGGTGCTGTGCGTGAAGGAGTACCGGCAGTACGGGGACCACACGCCCGAGGCCGTGAGCCACGTCGCCGAGACGGACCCGGGCACCCACGGCCTGCCCGCGTCCGAGCCGATGGCCGAGCGGCGTCGGCTCACGCCCGTCGATCCCGGGGACCCGACGCTCGAGCGCTGAGCGCTCCCGCCGGGCCTCAGTCCTCGTCGTCCTGACGGCGGCGCGTGACGGCGTCGTCGAGGGGGCCGGCCGCCTGGGAGCCGGTGCCGCTGCGCCGCCCGGCCTCGTCCGCCGCCGCGGCCTCCGCCGCCTGCTTGGCCTGCTGCGCGCGCCGCTCGGCGAACGCCTCCTCGCCCGGGCCGGCGAGTTCGCGGTTGCGCTGCACCGCCGTCATCGAGCCGGTGTACAGGCCGGAGTGGTCGCCCACGCTGGTCAGCGGTGTGGTGAGGGTGTCCGGGCGCGGATCGGCGCCGTCGACGCGCGGCAGCGGCGCGGTGCGCGGGCGCGGCTCGCGGGCCGCCACCCCGGAGCCGTCCGGGCCCGGCTCGCCCGTCCGGTCGCCACCGCGGGCCGCCGCGTCGGAGCCCTCGGAGGCGGGCGCCGCGTCGTCGTGGGCGGGGTGCCGGTCCACCATGCGCTGCACCACGATGCCCTCGGGGTGCTCGTGGCGCAGGAAGGCCACGAGGTCCTCGCGCACGAGGCAGCGCAGGTCCCAGAGGTCGCCGGAGTTGCGGGCGGAGACCACGGCGCGGATGCGCACGACGCCGCCGGTCGCGTCGGTCACCTGCAGCGCGTGCTCGCGTCCGTCCCACAGGTCCGTGGACTCGAGCAGCTGGGTGAGTCGTGCGCGCAGCGCGTCCACGGGCACGCGCCAGTCCACGTCCAGCTCCACGACGCCGGAGACCTCGGCGCCCACCCGCGTCCAGTTCTCGAACGGCTGGGTGGTGAAGTGCGAGGACGGGTAGACCATGCGGCGGCCGTCCCAGAGCTTGAGCACCACGTTGGACAGGGTGATCTCCTCGACGGTGCCGAACACGCCCTCCATGTCCACCACGTCGCCCACCCGGATCGCGTCCGTGAAGGCGAGCTGGAAGCCCGCGAACACGTTGGTCAGCGTGGACTGCACGGCCAGGCCGGCGATCACCGAGATCACACCGGCGGAGGCGAGCAGGCCGGTCCCGAGCGAGCGCACCTCGGGCACCCCCAGCAGGACCACGGCGACGGCCACCACCACGATCACCGCGTTGAGGATGCGCCGGATCAGGATGGTCTGCGTGCGGATGCGTCGCTCGCGGCGGTGCTCGACGCCGGTCTCCTGGTAGCGGCCGAGGATCCCCGCCTCGATCACGCCGACCAGGCGCCACGCGGCCCACGCGCCCGCGGCGGCCACGGCGATGAGCATCAGGAACGACGCCGGCCGGTACCAGGCCTGCTCCTCGGCCATGACCCCGAGCCAGATCCGGGAGGCCAGCAGGCCGGCGGCGACGGCGGCCGGCAGGCTCAGCCGTGCGGCGCCGTGCTGGAACGCGGGGCGGCGCACGAGCACGACGCGTGCCACCTGCAGGGCCAGGTACACGACCGCCGCGCCGATCGCGAACGCCATCAGCACGGTCAGCAGCGTCCCCCATTCCACGCCGAAGGCCCGGGTGGTGGCGGCCGCCCCGTCCTGGATGTCCCCCTCCACCCCGGACGGCACGGTCTCGCCCGCCAGGAGGCGGTCCAGGGCGGTCAGCAGGGGCGGGGTCGCGAGGGCGGGCAGCGCGGGGAAGACCATGACGACAGTCTGACACCCGCCCCCGGACGCACCCCGGAGAAGAGCACAATGGAGCCTGACCGTCCGCGCGGTCCGGGCCCGGCCGTCGTCGCGCCCCGTCCCGCCGGCCCGCCGCCGCCCCCCCCTGGAGGAATCCGTGCTCTCCGTCATCGACCTGCGCCCGCTCGACACCGCCACCGCGGACCTGTCCCGCATCATCCCGCGGGCGAACGTGGACGTGTCCTCCGTGGTGCCGGTGATCGCCCCGATCATCGAGCAGGTCCGCCACGGCGGTGAGCAGACCCTGCTGGACCTGGCCGAGCGGTTCGACGGCGTCCGTCCGCCCGCCCTGCGCGTGCCCGGGGAGGCGCTCGAGGCCGCCCTGGCCGGGCTCGACCCGCGGGTGCGTGCCGCCCTGGAGGAGTCGATCCGCCGGGCCCGGCTCGTGCACGCCGCCCAGCACCCCCAGGACTCCACGGTCGAGCTCGGCGAGGGCGCCGTCGTGGAGAACCACTGGATCCCCGTGGGCCGCGTGGGCCTGTACGTGCCCGGCGGCCGCGCCGTGTACCCCTCCTCGGTGGTGATGAACGTGGTGCCCGCGCAGGCCGCCGGCGTGGGGAGCCTCGCGGTGACCTCACCCCCGCAGCGGGACCACGGCGGCCTGCCCCACCCCACCGTGCTCGCCGCGTGCGCGCTGCTCGGCGTGGACGAGGTCTACGCGGCCGGCGGCGCCCAGGCCGTGGCCATGCTGGCGCACGGCGTCCAGGACGACGACGGCGGGTGGCTCTGCGCGCCCGTCGACCTGGTGACGGGGCCCGGCAACGTGTACGTGGCCGCCGCGAAGCGCGCCCTGCAGGGCGTGATCGGCGTGGACGCCGAGGCCGGGCCGAGCGAGATCGCCGTGATCGCGGACGGCACCGCCCGCGCCGACTGGGTGGCCGCGGACCTGATCAGCCAGTCCGAGCACGACCCGCTGGCCGCCTCCGTGCTCATCACCGATTCCGAGGACCTGCTCCGGGACGTGCAGGCGGCGATCGAGGCGCAGGTGCCCGGGGCGTTCCACGAGGATCAGATCCGCGAGGCCCTCACCGGCCCCCAGTCCGGCGTGCTGCTGGTGCGGGACATGGACCAGGCCGTGGAGGTCTCCGACCGCTACGCCACCGAACACCTCGAGATCCAGACGCGCGACCCCGAGGCCCTCGTGGGGCGCATCCGCAACGCTGGCGCCGTGTTCGTGGGCCCGTACGCCCCCGTGCCGCTGGGCGACTACTCGGCCGGGTCCAACCATGTGCTCCCCACCTCGGGGACGGCCCGGCACTCCTCCGGTCTGAACACCGTGACGTTCCTGCGCCTGCAGCAGCGCATCCGCTACACGGAGACCGGGCTCGAGGAGGTCGCGGACGGGATCGGCGTGCTGGCCGAGGACGAGCGCCTGCCCGCGCACGGCGCCGCGATCCGCGCCCGCTTCGCGTGAGGGGGCGGGCGTGAGCGGCGTCCGCATCGACGCGTGGCTGTGGGCCGTGCGGCTGTACAAGACCCGGTCGGCGGCCACGGCGGCCGTGCGCGCGGGCCACGTGCGCATCGACGGCGAGCCCGTGAAGGCGGCGACGCCCGTCGTCGTCGGGAACCGGGTGCGGGTGCGCCAGGACGGACGTGAGCGGATCCTCGAGGTCACGGGGCTGATCGCCAAGCGGGTGGGTGCCCCCGTGGCCCGGCAGCAGTATGTGGACCACTCCCCGCCGCCCGTGCCGCGTGAGCTGCTCGCGGTGCCGTACCGCGAGCGCGGCGCGGGCCGGCCCACCAAGCGTGACCGCCGGCAGCTGGACGCGCTGCGCGGCCGCGACCGACGCTGAGCGACTCAGTCCTCCCCGCGCCGTCATCCGCCGTCGTGATGGCGGCCTCATGCGGAGGGTGCGGTCAGCACCATCCGGAACGGCTTGTCGTTGTCCACCGTGGCGGTGAACGTCATCGGCCCCGCCTCATCCACGGGGGGGGAGTCGCCGCCGACCAGCCGCCGCACAGCGCCTCCGACCCGGCCATCCAGGTCTTCGTTCCCCCGCCACTCCGTGAGGTCAGGATCTCCGTCTCACCGGTGGCATCCGAAGGACACAGCACGATGACCCGAAGGACCGCACCCTGTTGGGCGTCCACGGTGATCTGCTGTGTGCCCGTCCCGACCGCCTCCTCCAGGACGGACTCCTTCTCCGGGTCGAGATGGTCCGCATCCGGATGCCGGCGCGTGTACTCGACCAACGTCATCCCGTCCTCCTCGAACAGCGCGGCGGGGAGTGCTTCTTCGCCGGCGGGTGACGACGCGGACGAACCGGTGGCGGAGGCCGACCGGGTTGCAGAGGGGGCCGCTGACGTCGCGGTGACGGAGGACGCCACAACGGTGGATGCCTTGGCGGTGGAGGAGACGCTGCCCGGGGACGCGGAGCATCCCGAGATGGCGGTACCGAGGAGAGCCGCGACGACCACGGCGGCCGGCAATGCCGCAGGCTTCTTCTCGATGTCCATCCGCATGATCCGGTCCCTCTCGGAGAACCGACTGCGGGGGCCGCGGGCTGCGGTCTCGAGCTCCCCCCTCTCGAGTGAGATGATCCTGGCTGGGGATGCGCGGTGTGTCAAGCATCACATCGGCAGCTCGGATGACGCCGCGCGACCGCCGCGCTTTGACCGCCCCACGGACCCCTCCGTAGGCTGGTGCCCAGAATCACGAGTTCCCGTCATTCACGGCCCTGGCCGGCGGGACGGCAACCCTCTCACGCAGTAGTGGGGTGCTCCAGGTGATGATTCGGCCCCTCGGACACCCCGACGGGCAAGTACCGCGTCTCCGCGGATCCGGGCGATCCGCGTTCCCGCCGTCTGCGGAGCCGCGTCAGTCATCGGAAGAGGACGCGCGCCATGACCCTGACCCACGAACCCCACACCGCCGCGTGGGACACCGACCTGTCCCTCGGCAACCTCCGCTCCGGCCTCTCGGCCTTCCCCACCGGGGTCGTCGCGCTGGCGGGCCTCGCCGACGACGTCCCCGAGGTGATGGTGTCCTCCTCCTTCGGCGTGGGCATCTCCTGGGAGCCGGCCCTCGTGTCCTTCTCCGCGCAGAACAGCTCCCGCACCTGGCCGCGCCTGCGCCGGGCCGGGGCGATCGGCGTCTCCCTGCTCGCGGCGGACCAGACGCCGCTGTGCCGTCAGCTGGCCTCCCGCGAGGGCGACCGCTTCGCCGGTCTCGACGTGCACCGCAGCCCGCACGACGCCCTGCTGATCGGGGGCTCCTCGCTCTGGCTCGAGACGCGGGTGCACGCCGAGGTCCCGGCGGGCGACCACACGGTGGTGCTGCTGGAGGTGACGGCCTTGGCGGATCACACGGACGCCGCTCCCCCGGCCGCCCTGCACCGCAATCTCTTCCACGGCCTGCGCGCGCTCTGAGCGAACTCCAGGTGAACAATCGGGCCCCTGGTTCCCGGTCGGCGAGATCCGTGCAATGATGGAGCCTGAAGTTGATCAAGCTGTATCCCGCCATCTTCACTGCTCGTCAGCCCGGCATCGCCGGCGTCGATGAGTGTTGGGCAAGCGGTTCAGTCTCGCCGCTTCACCCGCGTCCCACATCCGGGCCGCGGTCCAACACCGCCACCGCACCGCGGGGGCACATCGAAAGGACACCATCATGGCTGTCGGTACTGTCAAGTGGTTCAACGCTGAGAAGGGCTACGGCTTCATCGCCCCCGAGGACAACTCCGCGGACGTGTTCGTGCACTTCTCCGCCATCCAGGGCGGGGGCTTCAAGGAGCTCCAGGAGAACGACCGCGTCGAGTTCGAGACCCAGGACGGCCCCAAGGGCCTCCAGGCCGCCAACGTGACGAAGCTCTGATCTTCGCCTGACGCACGGCTTCCGACGCCCCCGGTCCACACGGACCGGGGGCGTCGTCGTGTGCGCTTCCGCACGCCCCGCCGCGCACTGCGCCGCACTCCGCCGTACGCCCGTTCGACCGCGGCGCTGCGACACCACCGCAGGGCTGCACTGCGGTGATGTCGCTGAGGCGCGGTCCTCCGGGGTGGGCCTCGTCCTGGCCCTGCGCGTCAGGCCGCGCCCCGCCGACCCACGTGGCGACGCAACAGCAGCACCACGCCCAGGGCCAGCAGATACCCGGCCGCGACGACCGCGAAGCCGGCCCGGTAGTCGCCCGTGACGTCGCGCAGCACGCCCATCAGCAGCGGGCCCAGGGCGAAACCGGCGTACATGCCCATCGAGTTCGCCCCGGTCGCACGGCCCAGCCGCTCGGCCGGCACCTCGCTCAACAGGCCCGCGTTGATCACCACGTTGGCGCCCAGCACCGTCAGGCCGTGCACCGCGGCGCCCACCCACAGCAGGGCCGGCAGGTCCAGCAGGTCCGCGGCGAGGAACACCACGACGCCGGCCACCGCACCCAGGCAGATCACGGCCAGCAGGGTGGTGGGCCGGTCTCCGGCACTCATCCGCCGGCTCCACCCGATCCGGGAGAGCACCCCCACCACCCCGGACACGGCCGCCGCGGCGCCGCCGGCCACGAGCGTCATTCCCAGCGTCTCGACCGCGAACAGCGGCAGGTACGTGTTCGTGGCCTGCATGCCCAGGCCGGTGAGGAACGCGATCGCCGCGAAGAACCAGACCGTGGCCGGCAGGGGCGAGGTGTCCCGCCGTCGTCGCCCGCCGACGGGGCCGGTGGCCGGCGGCGGCGCCCCGGGCAGCGGCGGGGCGACGACCAGGGCGAGCACCCAGAGCGCCCCGATGAGCACCGCGGCCCCCAGCGCGGCGCCCGTCCAGCCGAGGGCGAGGGACGCGGCCGGGAAGAACAGGCCGCCGACCAGCTGGGCCGCCTGCACGCCGGACTGCTTCACCCCGACCCACCCGATGCGCCTCTCCGGCGGCACCACGGTCCGGATGATCCGGTTCGTGGTGGGGTTGGAAATGGCCTGCGTGACGCCCGCCACGGCGGCCGCCGCGTACAGCACGGGCAGGGACGGGGCGACGGCGCCGAGCACGAGCGCCGCGGCGGTGCCGCCGAAGATGATGCTCAGCTGCGCGCGGGCGGACAGGCGGTCGGCGACCCGGCCGAGGCCGAGGGAGGTGACGGCGGCCGCCGCGAACACGACCGTCATCACGGTGCCGAGCTGGCCCGAGGTGACGTCGAGCCGCTCCATCACGACCGTGGAGGAGGCGGAGACGCCGTAGTTGAACAGGGGGCCGGCGCCCATGGCCGCCAGCAGCACCCACAGCAGGGCCGCGGAGGGGCGGCGAGCGGCGGGGGCGGGCGGGGTCACGGCCCCAGGCTACGACCCCTCACGCGACGAGGCGGGAAATCTATTTCATGGGCGCCCGGGGGCGTCGTGTGAGGTGGATTTCCCGCCTCGAAAGCGGGGGTGACTGCGGGGACAGGTCAGCCGACGCGGCCCTCGCCGCGGTGCTCACCCTCCACGCGGCCGGTGGTCCCGCGCTGGGTGACCTCCTCGCCGTCCTGGCGCTCGGGCCGCTCGCCGGCCTCCGCCGGCAGGCCCTCGTTCTCGTCGGTGGGCGTCTCGCCCGCGGTGGCGGCGGGTGCCGGGTCCTGCGAGGCCTGACGACGGCCGCCGTGCGAGGACAGCGACTCGCCCTCACCCAGGGAGCTGACGCGCGGCATCGGCGACGTGGTCAGCGGCACGGACTCGGTCCGCCGGGCGTCGACCAGCGTGGAGCCCGTCCCGGAGATGGGGGAGCCCTGCACGGGGGCGCCGCCCGCCTCGCGGCCCGGGATCAGCAGCTCGGAGCGCCACTCGGGGTCGCGCTCGGTGAGGTAGTCCACGCGGGCGTGCTCGCCGAAGTGGTCCGCGTCCGCCTCCTCCCAGTCCATGGCCCAGCCGGCAGGCGGGTCGTTGAGCAGCTCGTCCGTGCGCAGCCAGTGGTAGATGGACGCGTACGAGCGGGTGCTCAGGTGGTCCACGCGTCGGCGCAGCATGCGGGTGTTCAGCTGGGACGGATGCGTCAGACCCATGGACGCCATGATCTGCACGGCCTCGCGCACGGTCAGGCGGTGGTAGTTGAAGACGCGGTTGCCCTTGTCCTCCACGTCGAGGGCGCGCATCAGACGCGGGTCCTGCGTGGCCACCCCCACGGGGCACTCGTTCGTGTGGCACTTCTGCGCCTGGATGCACCCGGTGGCCATCATCATCGCGCGGGCGGACATGGTGAAGTCCGCGCCCTGGATCAGACGCCTGACGATGTCCGAACCGGTGGCGACCTTGCCGGCCGCGCCGAGCTTGATCATGTGGCGCAGGCCGGTGCCCACGAGCGCGTTGTGCACGAGCATGAGGCCCTCGGTCAGCGGGGTGCCCACGCGGTCCGAGTACTCGAGCGGGGCGGCGCCGGTGCCGCCCTCGGAGCCGTCCACGATGATGAAGTCGGGGGCGATCCGCTCCTCCCAGATGGCCTTGGTCATGGCCAGCACGTCCACGCGGGAGCCCACGCAGAACTTGATGCCGATCGGCTTGCCGTCCGAGAGCTCACGGAGCTGCTCGATGAACTTGACCATCTCGCGCGGGGTGCGGAACGCGGAGTGGGACGCCGGGGACAGGCAGTCCTTGTCCATCGGGATCTCGCGGGCCTCGGCGATCTCGGGGGAGATCTTCTCCTTGGGCAGCATGCCGCCCAGGCCAGGCTTCGCGCCCTGGGAGATCTTGATGGTGATGCCCTTGACCTCGGGCAGCACCGCCTTCTCGGCGAACTTCTCCGGGCTGAAGGTGCCGTCCTCGTTGCGGCAGCCGAAGTAGCCGGAGCCGATCTCCCAGAACAGGTCCGCGCCGTTGCCGCGGTGGTACTTGGTGAGGCCGCCCTCGCCGGTCTCGTGGATGAACCCCCCCAGGCCGGCGCCCTTGTTCATGGCGACCACGGCGTTGGCGGAGAGGGAGCCGAAGGACATGGACGAGATGTTCATCAGCGAGATGTCCACGGGCTGGCGGCAGTCCGGGCCGCCGATCCGCACCGTGGGGGGCTCCTCCGGCGGGTTGACCGGGGCGGTGGAGTGCAACAGGAACTCGTAGCCGATCTCCGAGGTGTCCCGCTCGGTGCCGAACGCCTTGTGGCTGTCCAGTCCCTTCGCACGGGCGTAGACGATCGAGCGGGTGTCCCGGTCGAACGGCTTGCCGTCGAAGTTGCGCTCGATGAAGTACTGCTGGATCTCGGGGCGGATCGACTCCAGCAGGTACCGCATGTGGCCGAGCACGGGGTAGTTGCGGAGGATCGCGTGCCGCTTCTGGGTCATGTCCCACACGGCGAGCACGAGCAGCGCCACCAGGAGCACCGCCAGCACCCACCACGCGCCGCCGCCGATGGCGGCCACCAGCACGACGACGAGCGCGGCCAGCGAGAGGGTCGCGACGATCAGGAGTCTGTTGTTCACCCGACCATCGTGCCCTATATCACTCGAACGTTCATCCTCGCCGCACTGTGTCGAGGTCCCACGTGTGGGGCAGGGGCGTCCGGGCCGACGGCAGGGCCACGCTGCGCCGCCACTCGTGCAGCCACTCCGGCAGCGTCGGCTCCCCCGCGAGGTCGTGGCCGGCCGCCGCCGCGATCGCCCGGACCTCGTCGTTCTCCACGGGGCGGCCGTCCTTCTTGCGCAGGCGCGTGCAGATGTACGCGCGCACCGCGACGTCGCCGTCGACCACCACGCGCTGCTCGAACCACACTGCGCGCTCATCCAGGCCGATCATCCGCGTCTCCACGTCGAACCGCTGCCCCAGGGTCACCGAGCGGCGGAACGCAATCTGCTCGGCCTGCACCACGGGCGTCCAGCCGCGACGGCGGATCTCGTCCCACAGGCCGGTGCGGACCATCGCGTCGAAGCGGCCGAGGTCGAACAGCCCGAAGTACTGGCCGTTGTTGACGTGCAGGGCCATGTCCACGTCCGTGGGCAGGGCGCGCATCGGCAGCGTCGTCGGCTCCCAGAGTCCGGCGCGCGGGCGGCGGCGGGCGCGGGCGACGACCCAGATCGTGCGGGGGATCAGATGCATCGGAGGTTCCTCCTCGGGGTCACAGGACCCCCTCGGTCAGATGGTCCGGCGTGCCGAACCGGTGGGCGGTCACGGACACGGCCTGTTCGTGCAGGAACGGCAGCAGCTCCACCTCGCCGGCGCTCACCACGGGGCCAGCGTAGACCGCCACGTCGGGGGTGTCGCCGAGCGCCGCGTGCAGCGCGCGCCGCGCCGCCTCGGCCGCCTCCCGGTCGCCGGTCCAGTCGGCGACGAGCCGGATCCGTGCGTCGCCGCCGCCCTCCGCTGCGGGCGGGATGAGGGCCAGCCGCCGGGCGCGGTCGTGGAACGCGGCGTCGTCCTCGACGACGACGTCCACCGGCGCGGACGTGCCGGCACCCTCCGTGCGGACGGACCGGACCAGCTCCTCCACCCGGCCGCGCACGGCCTCGGCCGAGAGCCCGTCCGCGTCGGGCCCCTCCGCGGTGGGGGTCGGGCGCAGGCTCACGGTCATGGGCGCCCCGGCGCGCAGGCCGGCGGAGACGATGCGCAGCAGGTGGTCGGCGGGCCCCGAGTGCCGGCGCACGAGGACCGGGGTGGGGACGTGACGCAGCACGTTCCGCTCGGCCTCGAGCGCGGAGACGTCCGTGGCCACCCCGAACACGGTGGTCCACGCGTGGGTGTCGAGGGCGCGGGCGGTCTCGAGCCAGGATGCGCCCGCACCGTCGGCCTCGGCCCCGGGCCGTCCCTCTCCCCCGGCCCACGTGGGCGCGTCCTCCCAGTCCACGAGGCCGTGCAGGTAGTGCGGCCCGCCGGCCTTCGTGGTGGGGCCGACGACGGAACGCTTCCAGCCGCCGAAGGGCTGGCGGCGCACGATGGCCCCGGTGATGCCGCGGTTCACGTAGAGGTTGCCGGCGCGCACGCCGCGCAGCCACACGTCGATCTCCTCCCGGTCCAGCGAGTGCAGCCCGGAGGTGAGGCCGTAGTCCACGGCGTTCACGATCCCGATGGCCTCCTCGAGCGTCTCGGCCGTCATCACGGCCAGCACGGGGCCGAAGTACTCGGTGAGGTGGGCGTCGGCGCCGGGGCGTACGCCGGAGCGGATGCCCGGGCTCCACAGGCGACCCGTCTCGTCCAGCTGCCGCGGGCGCAGGGCCCACCGCTCCCCCGGGCCGAGCTCGGTGAGCCCGCGGCGCAGCTTCTCGCCGGGGGCCTCGATCACGGGGCCCATCTCGGCGCGCGGGTCCGCGGGGTGCGCCACGTGCAGGGACGAGGCGGCGTCCAGCAGCTGCCGGTGGAAGCGCTCGGAGGTGGCCACGGAGCCGACGAGCACCACGAGGGAGGACGCCGAGCACTTCTGGCCGGCGTGACCGAACGCGGACTGGACCACGTCCTTCGTGGCCAGGTCCAGATCCGCGGACGGGGTCACGATCACGGCGTTCTTGCCGGAGGTCTCGGCGAGCAGGTGCAGGTCGGGGCGCATCCCCTTGAACAGCCGTGCGGTGTCCCAGCTGCCGGTGAGGATGAGCCGCTCGACGGCCGGGTCGGTCACGAGCGCCGCGCCGACCTCCGCCTCGTCCTCGTCCGCCAGCGTCACCAGGCGCACGAGGTCCGCGGGGTCGTGCCCGGCGAGCGGGCCGCCGTCGTCGAACAGCCCCGAGTCCCGCAGCCCGGCCACGATCAGCTCCCACGCGACCGCGCCCGTCCGCTCGGACTGCGGGGCCGGCTTGAACACCACGGGCGAGCCGGCCCCGAGCGCGGCGAGGACGCCCCCGACCGGGATGGCCACGGGGAAGTTCCACGGCGGGATCACCAGGGTCAGGCGGACGGGCACGGCGCGGGCGCCCTCCACCGCGTCCAGGCCGCGTGCCAGGCGCGCGTAGTAGTGCGCGAAGTCCACGGCCTCGGAGACCTCGGGGTCGCCCTGGTCCAGGGTCTTGCCGGTCTCGGCGGCGGCCACCTCCAGCAGGCGGGCCCGGCCGGCGTGCAGGGCCCGTCCGACGGCGTCCAGCGCGTCGGCGCGCTCGTGGCCGGTGAGCGCGCCCCAGCGGGCGCCGGGGTCGGCGGTGGCGGCGATGGCGGCGCGGGCGTCGTCGGCCGTGGTGGCGCGGTGGGCGCGGACGGTGTCCGTCCCGAGGTCCGAGCCCGGGACGGCCGCGAGGATCCGGCGGGCCCACTCCCGGTTGCCGGGCAGCGCGGGGTCCGTGTCCGGGGTGTTGGCGAAGCCGTCCACGGGGGCGGGGGTCGGCCCGTCCTCCCCGCGGGACCGGTCCTGGAGGCGGTTCGGACGGGGCACGGCCGCGTCCAGGTGGCGCAGCGAGGCGCGGAAGCGCTCCTCCTCGCGGGCGAACAGGTCCGCGTCCGCGTCCAGGTCGAACACGGCGGACATGAAGTTCTCCGGGGAGGCGCCCTCCTCGAGGCGGCGCACGAGGTAGGAGATCGCCACGTCGAACTCCTCGGGCCGCACCACGGGCGTGTAGAGCAGCAGGGCGCCGACGTCGGCCCGGACGGCGGCGGCCTGGCCGGTGGCCATGCCGAGCAGCATCTCGAACTCCACCGCGGCCGGGTCGAGGCCGCGGTGCTCGATCAGCCGGTGGGCGAGGGCGACGTCGAAGAGGTTGTGCCCGGCCACGCCGATGCGCACGTGGGCCAGATGCTCCGGGGTGAGCGCGTAGTTGAGCACGCGCTTGTAGTTGGTGTCCGCCTCCTGCTTCGAGCCCACCGTGGCCAGCGGCCAGCCCGTGAGGGAGGCCTGCATCCGCTCCATGGGCAGGTTGGCGCCCTTGACCACGCGCACCTTGACCGGGGCGCCGCCGGCGGCGACGCGGCGCGCGGCCCACTCCTGCAGGCGCACCATGGCCGCGAGCGCGTCCGGCAGGTAGGCCTGCAGCACGATGCCGGCCTCGTAGTCGCGCAGGCCCGGCTGCTCGAGCAGGGCGGTGAACACGTTGAGCGTGAGGTCGAGGTCGCGGTACTCCTCCATGTCCAGGTTGATGAAGGTGTCCCGGTCCCGGGCGAGCTCGAACAGCGGGGTGAGCCGCTCGGTGATGTCCGCGACGGCCTCGTCGAACGCGTAGGGCGCGTGCGGGGCGGTGGCGGCGGAGACCTTGACGGACACGTAGTCGACGTCGTCGCGGCGGATCAGCGCGGCGATGCCCTCGAGTCGGCGGTCCGCCTCGCCCTGACCGAGGATCGCCTCGCCCAGCAGGTTGATGTTCAGCCGGGTGTGCTCGTCGCGCAGGGCCGCGATGGCCTTGCCGAGCTGCCGGTCCCGCGCGTCGACGATCAGGTGGGAGACCATGCGCCGCAGCACGCGGCGGGCCGTGGGGACGGCGATGCGCGGCACGAGCGGGGCCGCGCGGCCGCCGACGCCGAGGACGGCGCGCAGGGCCGGGGGCAGGAAGCCGGGGGCGCGGCCGGCGAGCTCCCGCAGCGACCGGGCGGCGATCGCGGGGTCCTCGGGGCGGACCACGTGGTCCACGAAGCGCACGATGAAGTCGAGGCCGCCCGGCTCCTTCAGGGCGCCCGCCAGCTGGCGGGCCGCGAAGTCGGCCTCATGGTCGCGGGACTCGGCGAGCCAGCGCCGCACCTGCGCGACGGCGTCGTCGGCGAGGGCGTGCAGGTCGGCGGGGTCGGGGATCCCGCCGGTCACGCCGAGGACCCGGTCGAGATCGTCGTGGTCCTGGGCGGAGAACATCGCGGTCATGGCCGCACTCTGCACGTGGGCCGGGTCACAGGTCAAACCGCCGCGGCTTCCTGTCAGACGCCTATGCTCGATGGACATCCCCTCGCCGCGCGCCCGCGCGTCGCCGCCGTCTTCCCAGGAGCCCGTCCGCCATGGCCGCCGCCGACCCCGCCCCCACCGACGCGCGGGAGCGCCGGGACGTCGTCGTGCCCGTGCCCGGACCCGAGGACCCGCCCGAGCGGGCCTGGCTCGTCCTGCCCCACCGCCACCCGGTGCCGACGCTGTTGGACGAGACGCGGGACGCCGTCGTGGGCCTAGCGGAGACGCTCGCCGCCGTGCTGCCGGTCACCGTGCTCGCCCACCCGCGCGACGCCGGGGCGGCGCGGCTGGTGCCCCCGGAGGTGGACCTGCTGCGCGCGCCCGTGGGCTCACCGCTGCTGGGCCGCACCGGGCCGAGCTTCGTCCGCCGCCCCGAGGGCCTGGCCGCCGTCGCCTGGCGCAGCGCCGCGGGACTGACCGGGACCGGACCGCTCGACGGCGCGGCCGCGACGGCCGTGGCGGAGGCGGCGGGACTGCCGCTGCTCACCCCCCTGCTGTGCGCCCCGCGCGGGGCCTGGGTGAGCGACGGCGAGGGGACGGCCGTGGTGGCCGCGGACCCCGTGCTGGACGGGCGGATCAACGGCGCGTGGACCCCCGGCCAGGTGGCCGCCGAGTTCGCCGCCCTGCTGGGGATCACCCGGGTGCTGTGGGTGCCGCCGGCACCGCGGCCGGACACCGGGCCGTGGGGCGGGCCCGGCCACCTGGCCTCGTGGGTGCGGCTGGGGGGTGACGGCGAGGCCGCCGTGCACTGGCGCGGCGACCGGTTCCACCCCGAGCACCCGTACGCCGCGGCGGCGCTGCGCTTCCTGCAGGGCGCCGACGACGCCGCCGGCCGGCCCCTGCGCGTGCGCACGGTGACCGGGGCGGCGCAGCCCGCCGCGTACGACCCGGCCGAGCGGGGCCCCCGCTCCCTCCTGGACACGCTGCCGCTGGGCGCGGCGGTGCTGCGGCCGGCGTTCGAGGACGCCGCGGGTGAGGAGGCCGCGGCCGCCGCGTGCGCGGCACTGCACCCGGGGCTGCCCCAGCTGTCGTTCCCCGCCCCGCCGCTGCTGCGGCTGGCCGGCGCGCTCAACGACCTGGTGCTGCTCCAGCCTCGCCCGTGACCTCGTCCGTCGCGGGACCGTCGTCGTCCCCGCCGTCCGCCGAGGCGCGGTCCTCATCTCCCCCGTGCGCGTCGGATCGCCAGGCCGCCGGGCGCAGCCGTTCCAGGAGCGAGGACTGACGGCGCTCCATCCCCTTCAGGTCCGAGGCGATGAGCGCGTTGATCCAGCGGGCGTTCGGGTCGGCGTCGATCAGCACGGCCTTGGCCAGCAGCGTGCAGGGCAGCGCGAGGATGGCGCCGAGCGGGCCGAGGACCCAGGCCCAGAAGAGCAGGGAGAGGAAGCTGACGGTGGGGATCACGCCGATCGCGTCGCCGGCCACCTTGGGCTGGATCACGGACTGCAGCACGAAGTTCAGCACCGAGTAGCTGACCACCACCCACAGGAAGTCGGACCAGCCGCCCGCCGCCAGGCCCAGGACGGCCGGCGGCAGCAGGCCGATGATGAAGCCGATGTTCGGGATGTAGTTGGTGAGGAAGCTGAGCACGCCCCACACGAGCGCGAGCGGGACGCCGATCAGCATGAGGGCGATCACGTCCAGCACCGCCACGATCAGGCCGAACACCGTGGTGACCACCCAGTAGCGGCGCACGCCCTGGGCGAACTCGACCAGGGCGTGGCCGAACTCGTGGCGGGCGGTGCTGAGCAGGCGGACGCGGCGTTCGACGTCCATCGAGTCCATCGCGAGGAAGAACATGCCCATGATCACGGTGACGAGCAGGCCGAAGACCGCGTAGACGTTCGTGGCGATCTTCGTGATGGCGCTGACGGCCGTCCCGGTCACGGTGCTCATGTCGATCGAGGCCAGCTGCTGGGACACCATGTCCGGGGTCACGCCGCGCTCGTTGAGCCAGTGCGAGACGTCCAGGACGATCTGCTGGAAGCGGTCCGCGTACTTCGGCAGCTCCGCCACCAGCTCGAGGCCGGACCACACCATCATGCCCCCGAACACGGCCATCACCGCGACGACCACGAGGAGGGTGGCGGTGGCCCCGAGCACGGGGTGCAGGCCCCGGCGGATGAGCCAGGCCTGCAGCGGGTAGGCCACGATCACGAGGTTCAGCCCCAGGAACACAGGCGCCGCGATGGAGGCGATCCCCTGGAAGAACTGCACCACCAGCACCAGGCCCGCGAGCGTCAGGACGATCACCAGCATGCGCGGCCACATGCGGTGGGGGCGGCGGATGTCCCAGTCGGAGGCGGGGCTGGACGAGGCGGGCGGCGGGGTCACCCCCGCGGGCTGTGCGGCGCTCACGCGGGCAGTCTATGCGCGGGCCGGACGGGGTAGGGTCGGGACCAGTCCACATCGACAGGGGAGCGCCCGCGCGGCGCTGAGAGTGCGGTCCGCCGCAGACCCTCGAACCTGCTCCGGTCCGCACCGGCGAAGGAAGTCGAGTCTCCCGGTCGACGTCGTCCCGGGATTCCGGTGGCGGCCTCGTCCCGGCCCCTCTGCCGTCCCAGAGGAGAACCGCCATGTCCCGCACCCCGCACCGCGCCCTCGCCGCCCTCTCAGTGGCCGCCCTCGCCCTCACCGGCTGTTCGGTGTCCGGCTCGTCCGGCGACGGGGCGTCGTCGTCCGCCGCCGGCGCCGGCGGCGAGCCGACGACGGTGACGATCATGACGCACGACTCGTTCAACCTGCCCCAGGAGCTCGTCCAGAAGTTCGAGCAGGAGTCCGGCTACACCCTGAAGACGACGGCCCCCGGCGACGCCGGCAGCGTGGTGAACCAGCTCCTGCTGGCCAAGGACGAGCCCACCGTGGACGGCGTCTACGGCGTGGAGGACCACTCGGCGCACCGCCTCGTCCGCGAGGGCGTCGTCGCCGAATACACCCCGCAGGACCTGCCCGCCTCCGCACAGGACCGGATGGTGGAGGACCGCATGACCCCGGTGGACCAGGGCCAGGTGTGCTTCAACACGGATCCGGCATGGTTCGAGGCCCACGACGTCGAGGCCCCCACCTCGATCGACCAGCTCGACGACCCCGAGTACGCGAAGCTGACGGTCGCCACCTCCCCCGTGGCCTCCTCCCCCGGCCTGGCGCTGCTCGCGGCCACCACGGAGAAGTACGGCGACGACGGCTGGCAGGACTGGTGGCGGGGCCTGATGGAGCACGGGGGCAAGGTCGCCGACAGCTGGTCCGACGCCTACAACTCGGACTTCTCCGGCGGCGAGGGCAAGGGTCGGTTCCCGGTGGTGCTCTCCTACTCCTCCTCCCCCGCGTTCGCCCCCGAGACCGAGGTGATCGAGGACTCCTGCACCCCGCAGGTCGAGTACGCCGGCGTGCTCGAGGGCGCGAAGAACCCCGAGGGCGCGCAGGCGTTCGTGGACTTCATGCTCACCGAGGAGGTCCAGTCCGCCCTGCCCGAGTCGATGTACATGTACCCGATCGACGAGTCGGTGCAGCTGCCCGAGGAGTGGGCGCAGAACGCGCCGCTCGTCGAGGACGCCATCACCCCGGACCCCGCCCGCATCGACGAGCGCCGCGAGGACCTGCTGAAGGAGTGGACCGCCCTGTCCGAGGCCTCCCGGCGCTGATGTCCGCGCTCACCGAGGTCGCGGCCCCCGGCACGGACCTGCCGCGCCGGCGGGCCCGCGGCCGGGGAGACGGGCTCGGCCCGTGGTGGCTGGTGGCCGCCGTCCTGCCGGTCGCCTTCCTGCTCGTCTTCTTCGCGTGGCCCGTGGCGGCCATGCTCTGGCGCGGGATCGGCGGCGACGCCGACGCGTTCACCGGCGCCGTGGACCTCACCGCCTTCGGGGAGACCCTCGCCCGCGAGCGCACGTGGCGCATCCTCGGCCAGACGCTCGGCATGGCCGCCGCCGGCACGGTGGTCTCCGTGGCGCTCGGCCTGCCGACCGCGTTCGTGCTGCACCGGCGTCGCGTCCCGGGGCGGGCCGTGCTCCGCGCCCTCGTGCTCGTGCCGTTCGTGCTGCCCACGGTGGTGGTCGGCGTCGCGTTCCGCGCCCTGCTCGCCCCCGGCGGACCGCTCGGCTTCACCGGGCTGGACCAGACGACCACCGCCGTCGTGCTGGCCATGGTCTTCTTCAACGTGTCCGTGGTGGTGCGCCAGGTGGGCGCGCTGTGGAACGCGCTGGACCCGCGCCAGACCGAGGCCGCCCGCACCCTGGGCGCCTCTCCGTGGCGGGCGTTCCGCACCGTGACGCTGCCCCAGCTCGCCCCGGCGATCGCCGCGAGCGCGGCCCTGGTGTTCCTGTTCTGCGCGTCCGCGTTCGGCATCGTCCAGACGCTCGGCCGGCCCGGCTACGGCACGCTCGAGTCGGAGATCTGGGTGCAGACCTCTGTCTACCTGGACCTGCGGACCGCGGCGGTGTTCTCCGTGCTGCAGTTCGCGGTGGTGCTGGCCGCCGTCGTGGTCTCCGGCGTGACGGCGGCGCGCACCCAGCGGGCGCTGCGCCTGCGGGAGACGCCGCCGGCCCGGCTCACGCGCGCGGACGCGGTCCCGGTGGCCGTGATGCTCGCGGTGGTGGCGCTCGTGGTGGCCCCGATCCTGACGCTCGTGGTGCGCTCCTTCCACACCCGCCACGGCTGGGGGTTGGGCAACTATCGGCTGCTGTCCACGAGCGCGGGCAGCGGGTTCGTGGGCGGGTCGACGCCGGCCCAGGCGCTCGAACAGTCCCTGCGGGTGGCCGTGGACGCCACGCTCGTGACGCTCGTGGTGGCCGTGCCGCTGGCCCTGCTGTTGACCCGGCCCTTCCGTTCACGCGCGGCGCTGGCGGCCCAGCGGGCCCTCGACGGCGCCCTGCTCCTGCCGCTCGGGGTGTCCGCGGTGACCGTGGGCTTCGGCTTCGTCGTGTCCCTGCGGGCCACGTACCCGGAGCTGGCGGCCTCGGGCGTGCTCGTGCCGCTGGCCCAGGCGGTGGTGGCGCTGCCGCTCGCGGTGCGGGCGCTCGTGCCCGTGCTCGCGGCGGTGGACCCGCGGCTGCGGGAGGCCGCGCGCACCCTCGGGGCGGGCCCGTGGCGGGTGCTGGCCACGGTGGACGGTCCGTTCCTCGCCCGCGGCGTGGGCGTGGCGGCGGGCTTCGCGTTCGCGGTGTCCCTGGGCGAGTTCGGGGCCACGAGCTTCCTGGCGAGCCCGTCCGCGCCCACCCTTCCGGTGCTGATCGCCCGGCTGCTGGGCCGGCCGGGCGCGGACAACTACGGAATGGCGCTCGCGGCGGCCACGGTGCTGGCCGTGCTGAGCGCCGGGATCATGCTGGTGTGCGAGCGGCTGCGCCCCCGGGGCCCGGCCGGGGCGGGAGGTCTCTGATGACGCCGACGACGACGGGGGCCTCCCTCCGGCTGCGGGATGTGGCGATCCGCTACCCGGACGGCTCCACCCCCGTGCGGGGGACGGACCTGGACGTGGCCGCCGGGGAGATCGTGGCGCTCGTGGGCGCCTCCGGCTCGGGCAAGTCCACGATCCTGCGCGGGATCGCCGGGCTCGAGGACGTCGTGGCGGGCACGGTGGAGCTCGACGGGCGGGACGTGGCGGCGGTGCCGACGCACCGCCGGGGCGTGGGGATGGTGTTCCAGGACGGGCAGCTGTTCCCGCACCGGACCGTGGGCCGGAACGTGGCGTACGGCCTCGAGTCCGCCGGCTGGGACCGGGCCCGGCGGCGGGCACGCGTGGCCGAGCTGCTGGACCTGGTGGGCCTGACCGAGCTCACGGACCGGCCTGTGCAGCGGCTCTCCGGCGGGCAGGCCCAGCGCGTGGCGCTGGCCCGGTCGCTGGCCCCGGCCCCGCGGGTGCTCCTGCTGGACGAGCCGCTGTCCGCGCTCGACGCGGACCTGCGCCGGCGCCTGGCCGAGGACATCCGGGCGGTGCTGCGGGCGGCGGGGACGACCGGCGTCGTCGTCACCCACGACCTCGCGGAGGCCGCCGTGATGGCCGACCGCACCGTGCGCCTCGGCGCGGGGGGACGCATCGCGGCGGAGGAGGACGGCCCGGCGGTAGCCTCTCAGGCATGACCCCGCCCGCACCCCGCCCCCGGCTGACCGCCCAGGACGTGGTGGACGCCGCCGTCGGGATCCTGCAGGACTTCGGCATGGGCGACCTGTCCATGCGGCGCGTGGCCGGGGTGCTGGGCGTGCAGGCCTCCGCGCTGTACTGGCACGTGCCGGACAAGCAGTCACTGCTGGCGCGGGTGGCGGACCGGATCGTCGCCGAGGCGGAGGAGACCGTGCGCGCCCGCCGCGTCACGGACCTGGCGGGCCGCGCCGAGGCCGCGGAGGCCGCCCTGCTGCGGCACCGGGACGGGGCGGACGTGGTGCTCTCCGCCCTCGCGCTCGGGCTGGGCGGCCTCGGCCTGCACCGTCTGCTCACCGAGGCGGCGGACACCCCGGAGGACGGGGAGCGGGCCCTGGCGCTGCTGCTGGGCACCGTGTCCCTGCGGCAGCAGCGCGCACAGGCGCAGGCGCTCGGCGTGGCGACCGGCCCGGACGTGCAGCGGCACCGCACGGACCCGCTCTGACCCCTCGTCCGACGCCGCCGCGCGGGAGGCCGAGGAGAGGAGACCTGCCTCCTCACAGGTGCGCTCGGTAAGGTCGCCCAGAGCAGAACAGGTCGGGACGGGTCGTCCCCTTCGTCCACGGCGATCCCGCCCGACCGCCGCAGTACCAGCATGGCCCGCCGGACCCGGCTCACAGTTCCGGCGCGGTCCCCTTCGACACAGCCGGCGAAGCCATGGGAGCACGGATCAACCACCCGCGGACGGTCGTGGACCGGACGCTGCATCACGACGTCGAGCCCGCACACCCCGCGGCGCTCGTCGACGTGGGCTGGGACTTCCGTGGCCCGGGCGCCAAGGCGGAGGAGCAGCACCGCCCGCTGCGCGTGGTCCGTGCCCGCCGGCCTCGGGGCACCCCGCGGGACCGGAACGGCGTCGACCTCACGCGCACCGGCCCCGTCGTCCCCCGCCCCTCCCCGCCGCGCACCCGGATCCGCCGGGACGGCGTCCGCGTGGTGGCCAGCCCGCTGGCCATGCTGCCCGGCGTGGACCACGGCCCCGCCCTCCGCCTGGACCTGCATCCGACGACGGGGGGCATCGTCTACGTGGCCCGCGAGCTTGAGCTGCGCGAGCTCGGCGACGACGTCCGCGGCCACGTCTACACCGGGATGGTCGGCACGGCGCATCTGAGCGTCTTCTGGTCCACCGTCACCGTCGACCTGCCACCGGAGCGCCCGGTGATCGTGCGGCTGCGCTCGGACCGGGACGCCGAGCTGCTCTCCCTGCTCGAGGTCCTCGCCCCCGTGGACACGCGCGTGGTCTCCTACCGGCTCGACGAGTCCCCCGTGGGCACGCAGCGCTCCAGCTACCTGCTGCCGGACGTGGACCCGGAGACGGTCGCCCAGACGGGCGCGGCCCGGATCCCGCTCGAGGCCATCGAGGCCGCCCAGGAGGAGGAGGACGCGCTGCGCCGCTCCTCCGGCGTCTTCCTCTCCCGCCGCCGCACGGACCGCTTCCTGCGCCGCAACCTGCCCGGGGTGACCCACAGCCTCACGTTCGCGGACGAGGCGGACGTGACGGACGTGTACGTGGACGGCTCCGTGCTGCGCGGCTCCCGCATCGGCGGGGCGGCCGCCGTCGCCGGGCCGAGCATGTGGGCCGTGCAGGCCGTGGCCGGGGCCACGATGCCGCTCGAGGTGGAACTCGAGGCGCTCGTGCTGGGGCACGTGATCTGCGCGTGGGCGGGCACCCCCGGCGGCCGGGTCACCATCCACTCGGACTCGCGCGCCGCGCTGGCCCTGCTCAACGCCGCCCGCCGCGAGCGGCTCACCCTCGGCGGCGCCCGGGGCGAGCGCATCCGCCGCACCCTGCGGCGCCTGCTGGCCGCCGTCGACCTGGCGCAGGCCGCGGACGTCCAGGTGGACACCACGTGGGTCAAGGGCCACGTGGGCGTGCACGGCAACGAACTGGCCGACGACCTCGCCCGGGCCGCCGCCCGCCACGCCAGCGTCGGCACCCCCGAGGGGGACCTGCCCGAGCGGATGGGGCAGCTGATCCAGCTCCGCGTCGAGGACGACGCCGCCGGCTGACCCCGGCCCCCGATTCCCCGTCCTCCGCCCCAGCCTCTAGGGTGGGGCTGTGGAAGCGACAGTGGAACAGATCACAGCGGCCATCACGGCCCTCAACGACAAGTACTGGTACGTCGTGATGGCGCTGCTCTTCGTGGCCGGGGTGTGGTTCACCATCCGGACCGTGGGCGTGCAGGTGCGCATGCTCCCGGAGATGCTGCGGTCGGTGACGGCCAAGTCCCAGACCGGGTTCGAGAACGACGGCGTGAGCCCGTTCCGCGCCTTCACCATCTCGGCGGCCTCGCGCGTGGGCACCGGCAACGTGGCCGGCGTGGCGATCGCGATCGTGATCGGCGGCCCGGGCGCCGTGTTCTGGATGTGGCTGCTGGCGATCATCGGCGGCGCCACCGCGTTCGTCGAGTCCACGCTGGCCCAGCTGTACAAGCAGAAGGGCTCGGACGGCTACTTCGGCGGCCCCGCGTACTACATCCGCGACGGCCTGGGCGCGAAGTGGCTGGCGGCCGTGTTCGCCGTCGCCATCACCGTGACCTACGGCTTCGTGTTCAACGCCGTGCAGTCCAACTCGATCTCCGAGTCCGTGCAGGCCAACTGGGGCGCGTCCTCCACCACCGCGTGGATCGTGGGCCTGGGCCTGGCCGCCCTCACCGGCCTCGTGATCTTCGGCGGCGTGCGCCGGCTCTCGGCCGTGACCAACGTGCTGGTCCCCGTGATGGCCACGTTCTACATCTTCCTGGCCCTGATCGTGATGGTCGTCAACATCACCGAGGTCCCGGGCATGATCGCGCTGATCGTGGGCCACGCGTTCGGCCTGCGCGAGGTCGCGGGCGCCGCCGTCGGCATGACGATGGTGATGCAGGGCGTGCGCCGCGGCATGTTCTCCAACGAGGCCGGCATGGGCTCCGCCCCGAACGCCGCCGCCACCGCGGCCGTCTCCCACCCGGCCAAGCAGGGCTTCGTGCAGTCCCTGGGCGTCTACTTCGACACCCTGATCGTGTGCTCGGCCACCGCGTTCGTCATCCTGCTCTCCAACCCGGCCTACGGACGCGGGGAGGCGATCGGCATGCAGGTGACCCAGGGTGCGCTCCAGCAGGCCGTGGGCGCGTGGGCCGGCCCGGCGCTGACCGTCATCATCTTCTTCCTGGCCTGGTCCTCCGTGCTGGGCAACACCTACTACGGCGAGGCCAACATCCGGTACCTGGCCGGCCGCCACGCGGGCCCGGCCATCACCGTGTTCCGCGTGCTCGTGCTGGTGTGCGTGGTCGGCGGCGCGCTCGGCTCCGTGGCGCTGGTGTGGAACCTCGCGGACACGTTCGCGGCCCTCATGGCGACCATCAACCTCGTGGCGATCATCCCGCTGGGCGGGCTGGCCGTGAAGCTGCTCCGGGACTACGAGCGCAAGCTCAAGGCGGGCATGGATCCGGGCTTCCACATCTCCGACCTGCCCGAGGCGCGGAACGTGGCCCTCTGGAGGGACGAGCCGAAGACCTCCCCGCTCCAGGACTGACGCCCCCGCCCGCGCGTTTCGAGGCGGGATATCGACCCCATCCGGCTGCCGCGGGCGGCCGTGGGGTGGATATCCCGCCTCGATGCATGAGGAGGCCCGGTCTGGACACCGTGCGGGGGTCGGCGCCTAGGTTGAGGCGCACCCGACCGGCCACGCACGAGTGGCCGGCACGACGTCCGAGGAGGACACCATGGGCATCCTCTCCAGCCTCACCCGCACTCTCGGCGGCGGTGGCCGCCGCTCCAGCCGACCCACCATCGGTGCGCACATCGGCCGGTCCCCCGGCTTCGGCCGGCAGGCCCGCTCTCAGGGACGCCGGTCCAGCGGCCTGGGCGGTGCCCTCCTGGGCACGCTCGGCGGTCTGGCGCTGCGTGAGCTCTCGCGCCGCGGCGCCGGAAGCACGACGCGCGGGCGCAGCTCCGGTGCGTACCGCGGCGGCTTCGGGCCCTCGGCCCGGTCCACGGGCGGCCTCGGCACCGGCCTGCTGGGCGGGCTGCTCGGCGGGGCCCTCGCCTCCCGCGGCCGGTCCGGTGCCGCCGGCCGACGCACGGCGGGTGGCCGCCGGACCATGGGCGGCGGCTTCTGACCGCTGCGACGGTGCGGAGTCGCCGCTGAACGGCATCACCGCGGAGCGGACACGACCACGGGGCGGGCACCGACGGATCGGTGCCCGCCCCGTGGTCGTGGTGTGCCGGTGGCGTGCCCGAGGGGTCTGCGCCGCGGCTCAGCCGAGGCCGGCGACGCGGCCCAGGATGAACAGCAGGACGCCGATGACCACGAGGGCGATGATCAGCCCGAGCACGATCTTGCCCGCCGAGCGCTCGCCGGTCTGCTCCACGTCCATGCCCGGGTTGCTCGGGCCGACGCCTGCGCCCTCGGCTGGGGGCGTGTCGCCGTCGAACGCGGCACCGGAGGTCTCGTCCGTCGCCTCGCGTGCGCGCCGGGCGTCCTGGGGGTCGGGGGTGTGCGGGGTGGCCATGGCCGGTTCCTCTCGTCTCGGCGGCACGGGTGCATGCCGCTGGTCCTTACGCTAGGCCCGGGGCAGGGGGTCCTGACCAGGGTATGGCGACGCCCGCCCCAGCGCTTTCGTAGCCGAAACGGCGCGCCCCGAGCCGCTTTCGTTGACGAAACGGCGCTCCTCCACGCCGCCGCGACGGATCCCGTCACACTCTTGATCGTTGGATGTCCAAGCAATAGCGTGATCGGCGTCACGTCCCCGCCGTCCGGAGGAGCCCCCATGCCCGAGGCCTACATCATCGACGCCGTCCGCACCCCCGTGGGTCGCCGAGGGAAGGGGCTCGCCGGTGTGCATCCCCTCGACCTGGCGGCCGCGCCGTTGCGCGAGCTCGTCGGCCGCCAGGACATCGACTCAGCCGAATACGACGAGGTCATCCTCGGCTGCATCGACCAGCTCGGCCCGCAGGCCATGGACGTGGCGCGCAACGCCTGGCTCGCGGCCGGGCTCTCCGAGGACGTCCCCGGCACCACGGTCGAACGCCAGTGCGGCTCCGGCCAGCAGGCGGTCCACTACGCCGCGCAGGCCGTCATGAGCGGGACGGCGGACCTCGTCGTCGCCGGTGGCGTCCAGTCCATGAGCGCGATCCCGCTCTCCCGGTCCAACACGGCCGCCCGCGATCTCGGCTTCCCCGACCCGTTCACCGGCTCCGAGTCCTGGGCCGCCCGCTACGGGAGCGAGGAGATCTCCCAGTTCCGCGGGGCCGAGATGATGGCCCGGCACTGGAACCTGGACCGTGACGCCCTGGAGGAGTTCGCGGTGCGCTCCCACGAGCGTGCGCTCGCCGCCCAGGCCGACGGTCGCTTCGACCGCGAGATCCTACCCCTCGCCGGCCTCACCGCGGACGAGGGCCCCCGCACCCCGGACGCCACGAAGATCGCCTCGCTCGACCCGATCGTCCCCGGCGGGCTGCACACCGCCGCCACCGCCTCCCAGATGTCCGACGGCGCGGCCGCCCTCCTGCTCGCCTCCGAGGAGGCGGTGCGCCGCCACGGCCTCACCCCGCGAGCCCGCATCCACCACCTCTCCGCCCGCGGCGCCGACCCCGTCATGATGCTCTCCGCCCCGATCCCGGCGACGGCGTACGCGCTCGACCGCATGGGCCTGACCATCGACGACATGGACCTCGTGGAGATCAACGAGGCGTTCGCCGCCGTCGTGCTGGCCTGGTTGACCGAGACCGGCGCCGATCCGGCGAAGGTCAACGTCAACGGCGGGGCGATCGCCCTGGGCCACCCCATCGGCGCCACCGGCGCCCGCCTGATGACCTCCCTGCTGCACGAGCTCGAGCGCACGGGCGGCCGCTACGGCCTGCAGACCATGTGCGAGGGCGGCGGCCAGGCCAACGTCACCGTGATCGAACGTCTCTGACCCATCCCCCGGAGGTTTCCATGCCCGACCAGATCACCCACCCCACCGACGCCGGCCACCTCTCCCCCGCCCCGGAGGACACGATCGGCCGCGTGTTCGCACGCGCGGTCGCCCGCTCCCCGCAGGCCGTCGCCCTGCGCTTCGAGGACCGCGACTGGACCTACGCCCAGCTCCGGGACGGAGCGCACCGCGTGGCCCGCCGCCTCCAGGACACCGGCCTGCCGGCCGGCACCCGGGTGGCCGCCTACGCCACCAACTCGGACGCCTACGCGCTGCTCTTCCTCGCCTGCGTCACGGCCGGCTACGTGCACGTGCCCGTGAACTTCGCGCTCAAGGGCGGCGAGCTCGCCCACGCCCTCGAGGACTCCGGCGCGGAGCTGCTCGTGGCCGACGCCGGCATGCTCGAGCGGGTCGACCAGGTCCGGGCCGAGGGCCGCGCGTCGGCTCTGCGGCACGTGTGGACCATGCTCCCCGCCGGCCACGCCGAGCCCTCCGTGCTTCAGACCGCCCAGGACGAGACGTTGGACGCCGCCGCCCCGGAGGCGGAGGTGTCGGCCACCGACCTGGCCCAGCTGCTCTACACCTCCGGCACCACCTCCACCCCCAAGGGCGCCATGATGTCCCACCGGGCGCTCGTGGCGGAGTACCTCTCCTCGATCATCGCGCTGGACTTCACGGCCGAGGACCGCCCCCTGGTGGCCATGCCGCTGTACCACTCGGCCGCGATGCACGTGTTCCTGCTCCCCTACCTGAGCCTCGGCGCCACGGTGCGCCTGCTGGCCGCCCCGGACATCCCCCGGATGCTCGAGCTCGTGGAGACCGAGCACATCGGCTCCCTGTTCCTGGCGCCCACCGTCTGGGTGCCGCTGGCGAACCATCCGGACCTGGCCACGCGTGACCTCTCCTCGCTGCACAAGGCCCAGTACGGGGCCTCGATCATGCCGGTGACCGTGCTGCAGCGCCTCCGTCAGAGTCAGCCGGGCATCGGCTTCTACAACTGCTTCGGCCAGTCCGAGCTGGGCCCGCTGTGCACCGTGCTGCGCCCCGAGGAGCACGACGCGCGGCCGGCCTCATGCGGCCGCCCCGTGTTCCACGTGGAGGCGCGGGTGATGACGGCCGACGGCGCCCCCGCCGCGCCCGGCGAGCCCGGCGAGATCCAGTACCGCTCGCCGCAGCTGCTCTCCGGCTACTGGAACCGCCCGGACGCCACCGCGGACGCCTTCACCGACGACGGCTGGTTCCGCTCCGGCGACCAGGTCACCCAGGACGCGGCCGGCTACATCCAGGTGGTGGACCGCATCAAGGACGTCATCAACACGGGCGGCGTGCTGGTCGCCCCGCGGGAGGTCGAGGACGCGATCTACGAGCTCGACGAGGTGGCCGAGGTCGCCGTCATCGGCCTGCCGGACGAGCGCTGGATCGAGGCGGTGACCGCCGTCGTCGTGCTCAAGGAGGGCGCCGAGCTGACCGCGGAGACCGTGCGCACCCACGTGAAGGAGCGCCTGGCAGGCTTCAAGGTGCCCAAGCGCGTGGACTTCGTGGCGGAGCTGCCGCGGAACCAGTCGGGCAAGCTGCTCAAGCGCGCGCTGCGCGCCGAGCGGACGCAGGAGGCCCGGTGACGCGCAGGCAGAAGCCGACCTACGACGTCGTCACGCCCCTGGACGTCGACTACCTGGACGCGTTCGGGGAGGCGACGGAGGAGGACCGCGCGCACTGGGACCGCGCCCGTGCCTACGGCCGGGAGGTGCTCGAGCGGATCGACGGGCACTGGGACCGGGCGGAGTACCCGTTGGACCTGGTGGCGCGGGCGGGCGAGCTCGACCTGCTCACCGACGGGCTGGAGGTGCCGGGGCACGCGGTGATGTCGCCGTTGGCCGCGGGCCTGGTGGCGATGGAGATCTCCCGCGCGGACGGGTCGATGGCGGCCGCGGCGGCGGTGCAGGGCGGGCTCGTGCTGCGCGCCCTGGTGCACTGCGCGAGCCCGGAGCAGAAGGAGCGGTACCTCGAGCCGGTGGCGCGCGGCACGCTGCCGGGCGGGTTCGCGCTCACGGAGCCGCTGCACGGTTCGGACTCGGTGTCCCTCGAGACGTCCGCGCGGCCCGACGGCGCCGGCGGCTGGGTGCTGAACGGCGCCAAGAAGTGGATCGGCAACGGGGCCGCCGGGGGCATCACGATCGTGTGGGCGCGCGACACCGAGGACGGCCAGGTCAAGGGGTTCGTGGTGGAGCAGTCCACGCCCGGCTACGAGGCCGAGGTGATCACGGGCAAGGGCGCGCTGCGGGCCATCCACCAGGCGGAGATCACGCTGACCGACGTGCGGGTCGGCGACGACGCCCGGCTGCCGGACGTGGCGACGTTCAAGGACGCCGCGCGCGTGCTGGTGGCCACCCGCGTGAACGTGGGCTGGTCCGCGCTGGGCCACGCCACGGCGATGTTCGAGGCCGCGCTCGCCTACGCCCGGCAGCGCGAGCAGTTCGGCAAGCCGCTGGGAGCGCACCAGATGGTGCAGGAACGGCTCGCGCAGATGCTGGACGAGGTGACCGCCATGCAGACCCGCTGCGTGGCCGTGGCCCGCCTGCAGGCGGCGGGGCGGCTGCGTGACGAGCAGGCCTCCCTGCTGAAGTACGCCTGCACCCGGGGTGCGCGGCGGGTGGCGCAGATCGCCCGGGACATGCTCGGCGGCAACGGCATCCTCCTGGAACACCGGGTGATGCGGCACTTCGCCGACGTCGAGGCGCTGCACACCTACGAGGGCACCGAGTCCGTGCAGGCGTTGATCCTCGGCCGGGACCTGACCGGGATGAGCGCGTTCGCGTGAGCCCCGGCCGGCCGCTCTCGTGCCCGGCACCCGCCCCCCACCTTCCGACCCCAGGAGCTGACATGACCACCGCACCCACCCCTTCCCCCCACGACGACGCCCCCGCCGTCCTCGTCGAGACGCGGCCCGGCGTCGTGCGGCTGACGCTGAACCGGCCCGCGAAGGGCAACGCGCTCGGGCTGACGATGGCGCGCGAGGTGCTCGCGGCGATCGCCGCGGCCGAGGCGGACGAGTCCGTGCACGTGCTCACGCTGACCGGCGCGGGACGGATCTTCTGCGGCGGCGGGAACGTCCAGGCCATGGCCGCCGCGCCTGCCGGGCCGGAGCGGCGCGCGATGATCCAGGAGCTCGGCGAGGCGGCGGGCGAGGTCGCGGTGGCGCTGACGGGCTCTCGCCTGCTGGTGCTGGCCGGCGTCAACGGGACGGCCGCCGGGGCGGGGCTCGGGCTCATGCTGGGCGGCGACGTCGTGCTGGTGCGCGAGGATGCGCAGCTGGTGACGGCGTTCTCCGCGCTCGGGATGACACCGGACACGGGCGTGTCCTACTGGCTGCCGCGGGTGCTGGGGCCGGTGCGCGCGACGCAGCTGCTACTCGGCGGGCGGCGCCTGAACGGGACCGAGGCCGTCGCGTGGGGCCTGGCGACCGAGGCGGTGGCCGGCGGCGCGTTCGCGGCGCGTCTGGCGGAGCTCGAGGACGATCTGGTGGCCGGTCCGGCGCACACCTATGGGCCGACGAAGGCGCTGGCGCGCGGGGCCGACGTCGAGGCGCTGCGCGCGCATGTGCGGCAGGAGGCGGCGTCGATCGCGGCGGCGTCCGAGCACCCGGAGGCCGTGCGGCGGGTGGAGGCGTTCGCGGGCCGGTGAGGGGCGGACGACAGCCCGGGCCGTGAGTGGCCAGGCCGGCGGCGCGTGTTCAGCGGGCCGACCCCGGCCGGGTCCGCGAGGGCGTGGAGGTCACTTGAACATCTTCAGGACGTCGCCCAGGCCGACCGTGGTGCGCCGGTAGACGGCGTTGTAGGCGGCGCGCTTCGGATCGCGCAGCCAGCCCATCCCCTTGCGGCCGTAGCCGGGGATGACCTTGCGCTTGATCGCACGCTTGGCGCGGCCCGTGGTGCGGGCCTTGATGGACTTCTTCAGGCTGGGCTTGCGGAGACCGATCTTCATGGGGCGAGCGTAACGGGGGCCCTGAGGCCAGATCGTCCCGAGGTGTCAGGGCCGCTTGCCCTGCCACTCCTGGATCACCCGCCGCATGCTGTTCCCGTGTTCCTTGATCTGAGGGACGTCCCAGTCGCCCTCGGCGTGAAGGATGCCGGCCATGAGCTGGAACTTGAGGCTCTGCTCGTCCGAAGAGTACTGCTTCACCTTCGATACGGGCATCAGGTTGTTCCGCTGGGAGTTCTCGCGTCGGCCCATGATGCACAGGTTCCCGAAACGGTTGACGTCCTCCGCGGTCAAGGCCTCCTGCTCCTCACCCGGAACCACGGGGTAGAAGTGCTCCACCGAGGTTCGGTACCGGAACCGGAAGGCGTCGGCGCGCCTGCGGAGCACCTCCTGTTCGACATCGCTGAGGGGCTCCCGCAGATGTTCCCGTTCCATGGGCGATGTCCGGCCTGCGTCCCAGAGGATGTAGTCCAGGGCGTTGAAGACGAAGTTGGGGACGTTGACGCCGGCATCCCAGGTCTTGTCCGCCTCATAGGCGCGGAGGCGCTCCCGCGCCAGATCTTCCAGCATGTGCTGGAACGCCACGCCGTCCACACCGTCCTCCGGCTGCGCATCCAGCCATCGCAGGATGCGGTACAGGAAGTACTTGGACGTGCGGCGCGTGTCGGTGACCTGGAACATGGCCTGAAGGTTCCGGACGGCGTCCTGGACCTGCGGATCCTGGAAGGTGTTCTTCACACCCAGCCGCCGGCGCGGAGAGCGCTCGCCGGACTCCGTCTCGAGCTTCTGAGCTCGGCTGAGCACCCAGTTCTCCTCGTCCGCCTGTGTTCCCGTCGTCGCCAGAGTCCTGATCACATAGGTGTCCAGCAGAAGGCGCATACGGAGCAGCGTCACGAGGAACCGCTGAGACCAGGCCGCGTCGCCTTGGCCGTGCTGGGCGAACTGCTCCAGCAGGGAGCCGTCCTCGAGCCGCACGGCCCCCGTCGAGTCCTGGCCCCACCGTGGCAGGCCTGGCTCGGCCCCCTCACCCTTCTCCTGCATCACGCGCAGCACATGCAGCAGCAAGTTCGGGAAGTCGACGATGGTCCCGTAGGCGCCAGTATCGGCGTCGTCCTGGCATTGGTCGGACGAGGGCCCGGACTCCACGGCGGTCTGCCCGGCGGCCAGCAGAACCCCAATGATGGTGCGGGCGCCCGACGCCATCGCGGTCTGGCTCGGCGCGAGAGCTGCCCGCAGCGACGCGAAATCCCGCGTGAGGAGGGCCGACCAGGACCCGCCGAAGACGGCGTCTCTTGCCGCCTCACCGCCATCCTTCGGCCGCTCCGTCGAGAACTGGAGCTGGATGTGGCGGTCCAGAACGGCGCAGGCGTCCCAGACGTGCGCGAACACCTTCCGGTCCGTGGCGTCCTGGAGAGGCCGCATCAATGTGGCCTTCAGGATCTCGTGCTTGGCGAGCTGCTCACCGCGGGTGTTCATCACCTCGAAATAGTGGTTGAGGTCCGTGCCCTTCGGAAGTTCGGTGCGCAGCAACCGGACATGCTTCCAGAGGTACGCGAGGTCGTCGCCGTCGAACATCACCTCCTGATCGTCTGCCGGGGTTTGCCGTTCCAAGGCCCGCCGGCAGGCCGCAGCGATCGTCTCGACGGCCACCCCGATGGCGTCCACCTGGAACGACGTCCCGGCGGGGGCGCCCCGACGACGGAGGGTCGCGAGGTCCTCCCCGGCCTCGGGGCGCCCTTCGTAATCCAGGACGGCCAACGCCCGGGGGTCGAGGACACCGGCACGGATGACACGCTCCGCGACGGCTGCCAGCACCGTCAGCGTGGTCAGGCGCTGCTGCCCGTCGACCACCTCGTCGATCGGCACGCCCTCGGGAGTCGTGGCTCGGTTCACCACCAGCGAGCCGAGGTAGTAGTCGGACGAGGCTCCCTGCGTATCCGGCTTTTCCGAGCGGAGGCGAGCGCGGCGCACGTCCTCGAGGAGTGTCGCGATCTCGACCTGCGTCCAGGCGTAGGCCCGCTGGTAGACCGGCACCCGGTAGTGCCGGGCGGCGGTGAAGACCTCCTCGATCGTCAGCGCCTCAGGCGAGTGCTTCTCAGTCTGCATCGTGGGCTTCCTCCGTGTCCCAGGGCGTGTCCGAGTAGAGACGCTCCACCGGGGAGGCATCGTCCACGTACGGCCCGGGGAGGGCCGCCACGCGCCCGGTGACGGCGGCGGGGTCCAGGCTGCTCCTCATCAGGCGGAACAGGTTGACCCGGTCCTCCAGGTCCGGCGCCCCGTGCTGGCCCAGCGCGTGAAGTTCCACGGAGCGCGGGTAGACCCGCGTCAACCGCGTTCTCAATGCGAAGGCATGCCGTGCGAGCACGAGAGCGGCGCGCTCGATGTCGTGGTCGCCGAACCGGTCCGCGTAGGCCAGCAGCAGCGCTCCGTAGAGCTCCTGTGTGTAGCGGTAGCCAGCGCCGGTACCGGTGGCCCGGACGAGCCGGGTGATCGTCTGGAATCGCCTGTTCTCCCTCCCACGACGGGCGTCGTCCTCGGCGGTCTGCTCCGCGTCCGTCGCGGAGACGCCGAGGTCCCTCGCGAGCCGGGTGTAGTGGCGCACGAGGCGGAAGAACATCTCACCGTCGATGACGGGCTGGGTCAGCTGGAACGGGAATTCCAGCGGAGGAAGGGCACCGTGCGCGATCAGCGTGGCGTTTCGCCCGTTGTAGTCGTCCACGTGGGCCTTGGCCATGAGAAGCCCGTGCGCCCAGGGCAGTCGGCCGAGGCCCGTCGGCCCCGCGGAGATCCCCTTGAACGCTCCGATCCGGGACGCGGTGAAGCCGTCGCGCGGCAGGGACTCACCGGCGCTCCAGCGGAGGATCGGATAGAGCAGACGCGAGAAGAGATGGTGGATCTCGAACGGCGGGGTAGCTTCCCACTCCCGCACGGCCGCGAGGATCGCCGCCCGGTCCGATGTGGCCTCTGCATAGGCGCGGAGGTGGTATGCCTTCAGTAGGTCGGTGGGCAGGAGCGCCCGGCCGCGGGTGTTCTGCGAGTCGAACATCTGGAAGGCCGCGTCGAGGTCGCTGACGATCAGGCGCACCAGCGTGCAACGGTCCAGGAAGTAGTCCGCGAAGTCCTCGACCTCGGTGCTGTCCCAGGACCGGAATGTCTGCAGGATGAGGCGGTGGTTCTCGACGATGTGGCGCTCCGACACGTCCCGGCGGCCCGGCGGCAGCTCGATGGCCGCCGCGCGGTCCAGGGCCGCACGCTGGTGCTCGGCGCGCTCGGCGGTGTCGCCCAGGACCTCCTGCAGTGCGAGCGCGATCAGGGCGAAGGTCATGTACCGCTGCTGGCCGTCGACGATGTCCAGCCAGCCGTCCTCGAGGTGCACGATCATGGTGCCGATCCGGTAGGACGCGGCCGCACGGAAGCGACGGATGTCCTCGACGAGCTGCCCCGTGTTCGTCGTGGACCACGTATAGGGCCGCTGGTACTCGGGGATACGGAGACGAGGGTCGCGCAGTGCGTCCGCGACGGTCAGGACGTTCGCGGTCAACGACCCGGAGCGCCCCGTCCCCGGTCCTTGGGCGTCGCTCTGGGCACCCCGCGGATGGTCGACGGCGGCATCCAAAGCGGTCGGCCGCGTCCTCATCAGGCGTCGTCTTCCATGGGCTCCGGCGCGGCCGAGGCGGCCTCGACCTCGCCGAGGGTGCGCCCATCCGGCGCCCGCCATGAGGACGGCCCGCTCATGCTCCCGCCGGCCACGAATCCGGCCGCGGCCGAGGAGCTGGTGAAGGAGACGTCCTCGGTCAGCACCCCATCGGCACCGATGTGGTCGGCGAAGCGCTCCCGGCCCGCCCGGACACCGGGGGGTGCGCTGGGCCGCAACCCCTCCATGAGGCCGCTGCCCCGCAGGACGACGAACCCGTCCGGCGTGGGGTGTCCCTGGGCTCTGACGCCGTTGACCGTCATGGTGAACAGGGTGCGCTTCGGCGCCGCTTCGGGCGCCTGGGTGGCCCGGCCCGCCGCGGCCGCGGCATGTGAGCCGTCGGCGCTCTCGAAGACGCGGTGCCCCAGGGCGCTGATCAGGAGCTTGGCCTTGTCGGCGTACTCCTCCAGCTCCGCCTTCTTCTCCTGCGTGACGTTGCCCTGGGAGGGTGCCACCGCATTGTCCACGGTGAAGCGCCCGGCCGTGGTGGCCGCCTGGTGGAAGTAGTGCTCCAGGTAGGTCACCTCCGTGGGGCCGAAGGTGTCCCCGAGGGTGGAGAGGAGTATGGCCCGGTTCCAGAAGTCGTGCGCCTCTTTCCGGACGTGCTCCCGGATCCTGCCCACCATGCCGTTGCCGTTGGCCCGCCCGACGGCCTGCCCGACGTAGACGACGTCGTCGCCGGAATCGGCGTCCTGCCCCAGCAGCAGGTACACACCGGTGCCTTCGAACGCCTCGGGGTGCCCGTCCGCGTTGAGACTGGTGCGTGGCACCACGTACACGAGGCCCGTCCAGTTGTCGAGGGTGCACTTCAGCCGACCGGTGGGTGCACCGTCCATCAGGAAGACCTGCAGTGTCTTGGGATGTGCCATCTCAGCTCCCCTTCCGAACGCGCGACGGCGTCGCACTCGCCCTCTCATCGACGGAAGTGCCCTGCGAAGGGGCCGTTTCGTCAGCGAAAACGGCGGACCGTCCATGAGCAACGTCCACCGGCCCAGCCCCCTCGCTCCGCACCTTCCAGTACAAGTACTCCCCGATCGCCGCGACGATCATCTTGGACGGATCCCCGCCCCTGCCCACGATGTCCGTCATTTTCGCGAAGGCGTCCTCGTTCGCGTACACGGCGCCCATCGCCGACCGTTCCAGGTTCGGGCTCGCCAGGAACTGCTCCAGCGAGTTCGCTCCGGCCTGCCCCAGCAGCTTCTCGTCCTCCATGAGCGGCGCCACGAGGGCACTGACCCACGCCTCCTGCTGGGACGGGGAGGCATCCACGCCTTCGCCGGCGAAGATCTCGTTGATCTTCTCGATGACCTCCTCCAACGGCCCGCGCTGCTTCTCACGCGCCCGCCCGCCTCCCACAGCGGTGGTCCCCTTCAGCGCGACCCCACCGGTCAGCCCGATGTCCCCCGAGGACGTCTTCTTCTGCCGGATGCTCACCAGCTGCACATCGCTCAGGTCGATCAGTTCCTCACCGCCGGGCTGATCGCCCACGAGCTGCACCAGGTGCCGCAGGAACAGCGCCCGCTTGTAGTGCTCGGTGTCCCCGAACTCGTAGATCTGGGAGAGGAAGTCGTAGAGGCTGACGAAGGACCGCATGTCCTTGCGCGTCAGCACGAGCTCGTTCACGCGCGTCTCGTCCTGGTTCATCCGCGCATGCGCCAGCTCCTTGCGGAACCGGTATGCCACGGGCTCCAGCGCGGCCTGCAGGCCCTCCTGCCCGCTCCCCGGCTTCCACGCCACCCACACGTCGGCGAATGCGTCGACCTCGTCCCAGTCGTACACGCCCGCGGCGTCGAGCTTCGTCCCCAGGTCGTGGATCAGGTTCGGGTCCGTCACCGTCTCCAGCTTCGCGCCGGCGTAGTACGGCTCGAAGGCGGCCTGGATGTCGTCTTCGGAGTTCACGAAGTCCAGCACGTAGGTGGTGTCCTTGCCGGGCGCCGCACGGTTCAACCGGGACAGCGTCTGCACGGCCAGCACGCCGGAGAGCTTCTTGTCCACGTACAGAGCGCAGAGCTTCGGCTGGTCGAAGCCGGTCTGGTACTTGTTGGCCACGATCATCACCTGGTAGCCGTCCCCGTCGAACGCCTTCGCCAGGTCGCCGGTCACGGACGGGTTCATGGACCGTTCGGTGACCTTCTCGAGCCCGAATTCGTCGTCGGTGATCTCGCCGGAGAAGGCCACCAGGGTGCCCACGTCCGTGTATCCCATGTCCTGGATGTACTGGTCCATCTGGCGCTTGTACCGGACGGCGGCGGCGCGGGAGTCGGTGACCACCATGGCCTTGGCCTGCCCGTCGAGCAGTCCGGCCACGTTGGCGCGGAAGTGCTCCACGATGATCTTGACCTTCTGCGCGATGTTCGTCGGGTGCAGCTTGACCCACCGCATGAGCTTCTTGCTCGCCTCGGTCTGGTCCACTTCGGTGGTCGACTTCCCGACGGCGGCCCGGTCGCCTTCCGGACGGAACTCGCCCTTCTGTCCGGCCAGGGCCAGCTTGAAGGCGGTGTCGTAGTTGGTGAAGTTCTTCAGCACGTCGAGGATGAACTCCTCCTCGATGGCCTGCCGCATGGTGTACCGGTGGAAGGAGGCCGGGAGCTCCTGGCCCTTCTCGTCATATTCGCCGGAGGGGCGGCCGAACATCTGCAGGGTCTTGTCCTTCGGGGTGGCGGTGAAGGCGAAGAAGCTGATGTTCTCCGGGCGTCCGGTGGCGGCGACCTCGGCGGCAAGGATGGACTCGGTATCCGCTTCTCCCCCGTCGTCGAGGTCGGCCTGCTCGTCCGGGGTGAGCACGCGCTTGAGCTTGGCTGCGGCGGAGCCGGTCTGGGAGGAGTGCGCCTCGTCCGCGATCACCGCGTAGGCGCGGCCGGCAAGCGTCGAGTCATCCTTGAGGAGTTCGAGCACGGCGGGGAAGGTCTGCAGCGTCACCACGATGATCCGGTTGCCCTGCAGCAGGGTCTGCTTCACCAGGGCGGACTTGCTGGTGGCCTCTCCCCCGAGGTTCTTGCGGTCCACGGCCACCACGGTGCCGGAGGTCCACTCGATCTGCCGGACGGCCTCCTGGAGCTGGTCGTCCAGCACGGTGCGGTCGGTGACCACGATGACCGAGTCGAACACCCGCTGCTCGTCCGCCCCGTAGGTGGAGAGCAGCCGGTGGGCTGTCCAGGCGATGGTGTTGGTCTTGCCGGAGCCCGCGGAGTGCTCGATCAGGTAGGACTTGCCGGCGCCCTCCTCGCGGACGGCGGCGAGCATTTTCGTGACGGCCTCCCACTGGTGGAAGCGCGGGAAGATCAGCGTGGACTTCCGGCGCGAGCGGCCGTACTCGTCCTCCACGGTCTCCTTCTTGAGGAAGACGAACTTCTGGAGGATCTCGAGCCAGGTGTCCCGCTGGAGAATCCGTTCCCACAGGTAGGCCGTGGAGGACCCGCCGTCTGGGTTGAGCGGGTTGCCGGCGTGGCCGTAGTCGCCCTGGTTGAAGGGCAGGAAGAAGGTGTCCTTCCCGGCCAGCTTGGTGGTCATCCAGACCTCGCGGTTGGAGACGGCGAAGTGGACCACGGCGCGGGTGCCGAACCCGAACAGCGGCGTGGCCTTGGGGTTGCGCTCGCGGTACTGCTTCTTCGCGTGGCCGATGGACTGGGTGGAGTCGGTCTTCAGCTCGATTGTCGCCACGGGCAGGCCGTTGACGAAGAGCACCAGATCCACGGACTGGTTGGTGGCCGGGTTGAAGTGCACCTGACGCATCACGCGCAGCCGCATGCGCTCGTAGGAGGCGACGGCGGCCGGGTTGAGGTTCGTGGCCGGCCGCGGTTCGGCCATGCGCAGGGTGGCGGAGGTGCCGACCTTGAAGCCCTTGCGAAGCACGTTGAGGGTGCCGCCGACGCCGGTGTCCTGCGGCTTGTTCATCACCTCGATCAGGCGGGTGGTGATCTGGTCCCGCTGCGCCTGCTGGGCAGAGGCCGGGGCATCCGCCTTCACGATGCGCCCGTAGTCCTCCGGCTGGTTCTCGGCCAGCCAGGCGTGGACGTCCTCGGGGAAGATCGCGTTCTTGCGGTCGTAACCGTCATCGTTGGCCGAGTAGAGCCAGCCGTGCCTCTCCAGGTACTCGCAGATGTAGGTCTCGAGCTCGCTCTCGTTGTGGATGGCCATGGTGGTCAGTCCTCCGCAGGGATCTCGATCTGGCCGGTGACGGCGGCGGTGATCAGCGCTGCGCGGCGCTCCTGCGCGAGCTCGATGAACCGCTCCGCTTTGGAGATGAGGGCATCGATCTTGGCGGTCTCAGCGTCGAGGTAGTCGGCGATCTCGCGCTGCTCGTCTAGAGGCGGAACGGGGAAAACGGTGCGTCGGAACTCCCTCTCGTTAAGGGACGGCACAGCTCCAGGTTGAACGAGACGGTCCAGAAGAAGTCCTTCCAACATGTACGTCGCGTAGCGGGGATAGAGAAGTAACTTCGGGCTCAGTGCGAGCATGTTGTTGTCGATACAGCTTGGTCGTGTAGCCATGCGAATCCGCCCTAGAAGAAGGGCAGCACCGATCTTTGCCATGACGAGAGTCCCCGATGGGAGGACTTTCGCCCTCAGTTTGTCTGCCGTCTCGCGACTGATCGTGTCCTCAGGCTCTCCTAGCCGCCCGTAGGAGTCCGTCCTACCGAGGTCACGGACTTTATAGAACGCGAGTTCCTCGTCGGTCACCCCCTGAAGCTCAGGCGGGAAACCGGCGCCAGAAGTCAGGTCGAACAGACGCCTCACGTGCATCCGCGACCAATGGCTCGGGGCAGATTCGAGCCACGGCTCACTGCTGGCAGCCGAAGCAGGCTGCTTCACGCCCAAGAAACCTGTTCTCGCCAGAACTGCTGCTCTCCTTCGAGTACGAAGCGCATCGGACAACTGGCGCTGTTTCTCGATCAGGGCGTCGATCGTGGCGGTCTCACGGTCGAGGTAGTCCGCGATACGCCGCTGCTGCTCAACAGGCGGGATTGGCAACCCAATCCGCTTCATTGCCTGAAAGCGCGTGCTCCACAGGTCATCGACGATCCCGCTGCCCCAGCGGTAGAACTCCTCCTGGAACCACGTCGAGCGCAGGAGATGGTGCACGAACCGCGGTTCGATGCCACATGGTTCCAGGACGATCGAGATCAGAGACACACTGCCGTCTCGGTCAGCGACTCCTGCTGAACCCTTGCGGTCCGAGCGGCTGTTGATGACGAAGTCGCCTTTCCGAACGAGCTTGCGATTCTCGCCATTGAACGAGATCGCGACGTTGGCCATGCGTGGAACGACGCCGGCCATCGACACCGAGAGGGGTTCATACTCGGAGTCTGATGCTTGCTCGCGCCGCTCTCGGAAGAACTTGCCGAGTGGCTCGACCTTCCAGTCGCCGGGTGGCTTGAGCTCCGTCACCGCTCCACCTCGCTCAGTAACTCGATGATCTCGGCGGTGAGCTGCTTGAGCTCGGCGTCGATCTCCTCGAGTGGGCGCGGCGGCACGTACGTGTAGAAGAGCCGGGTGAAGGGGATCTCGTAGCCGATCTTCGTCTTGGACTCGTCGATCCAGGCGCCGGGCACGTGCGGGGCCACCTCGGCTTCGAAGTACTCGTGAATGTCCCGACCGAAGGGCACGAGTTCGGTGTCTCGCAGCGAGGTGTCCGGCTCCGGCTCGCCCTTCTTGTCCTTCACGACCTCCGCATCGGGATCGTGCACGCCAATCGCCCCGGTCAGGGCCTTCGCCAGTGGAGCGCCGGCGGTCACGCCGTGCTTCTTCAGCGCCTTCTTCAGTTCCAGCACGAAGGTGGGCTGGTGGTCCCAGACCCGGCCACGCAGGGAGGCAAGGGCGCTCTTGAGAGCCGAGCGGCCGTCGTCGGGAAGCTTGTCCACCGGCTTGGTGGCGAGCGCCGCCGCGATGGTGGCGTCCTCCACCTCGAAACGCAGCTGCAGCGGGCGCTCCACGGTGATCTCCCGGTAGCCGAAGTCCTGCGCGGTGAGGACCTTGGAGAACTCGGCGTTGTCCTCGGACTGGGCGTCGAAGTCCCGGTAGATGTCCAGCACGCGCTGGCGGTCCGCCGTGGACAGCTCCTTGTTCTTCGAGCCCACGTTGCGGCGCAGCTTGGTGAAGAACGAGCGGGCGTCGATCAGCTGCACCCTGCCGCGGCGGTCTGCCGGCTTGTTGTTGTCCAGCACCCACACATAGGTGGCGATGCCGGTGTTGTAGAACATGTCCGTGGGCAGCGCGACGATCGCGTCCACCAGGTCCGACTCCAGCAGCCAGCGGCGGATCTCGGACGGGCCCGAGCCCGCCCCGCCCGTGAACAGCGGGGAGCCGTTGAGGACGATGCCGGCCCGACCACCGCCCTCCGAGACCGGGCGGAGCTTCGAGGCCACGAGCTGGAGGAACAGCATCTGGCCGTCGCTGATGGCGGGGGTGCCGCCCGGGAAGCGGTTCGTGGCGCCGCCGGCGGCGATCTCCTTCTCCACCGCGGTGCGGGAGGCCTTCCAGTCGCCGCCGTAGGGCGGGTTGGAGAGGACGTAGTCGAAGCGCTCGGTCAGGTGGGCGTCGTTCTTGAGGGTGTCCCCGCGGGCGATGCCGTCCGCGTCCTGGCCCTTGCCGAGCAGCTCGGACTTGCAGATCGCGTAGGACTGGTCGTTGAGCTCCTGCCCGAACAGGCGGACCTCCGCGTTCGGGTTCATGCGGCGCAGGCGCTCGTCCAGCAGGGACAGCATGCCGCCGGTGCCGGCCGTGGGGTCATAGACGGTGCGGACCGGGTAGCCGGTGAGGACGTCGTCGTCGTTGGCGGTGAGCAGGTCCACCAGGAGCTTCACCGCGTCGCGCGGGGTGAAGTGCTCGCCCGCGGTCTCGTTGGAGGCGGCGGCGAAGCGGCGGATCAGGTCCTCGAAGAGGGTGCCCATCTCCGCGTTGGAGACGGCATCCGGGGAGAGGTCGATGGAGGCGAACTGCTGGAGGACAAGGAAGAGGCGGTCGTGCTCGTCCAGCTTGGCGACCGTCTTGTCGAACTCGTAGTAGGTGAACAGGTCCGCCACGTTCTGGGAGAACCCGTCCACGTAGGCCAGCAGGTTCGTGCGGAGCAGGTCCGGCTCCTGCAGGATGCGGTCCAAGGTGAAGGGGCTGAGGTTGTAGAACGTCAGGCCCGTGCGGGACTCCACCAGGTTGGCGAGGACGAAGTCCGGATGCCCTTTGGCCGCCAGCTCCACGAAGAACTCCCGGTGCGGGGCCATGACCGCCTCCATGCGGCGCAGGATGGTCATGGGCAGGACGAGGGTGCCGTACTGGTTCGGCCTGAACACGCCCCGGAGCTGATCCGCGATCCCCCACACGAAGTTCGAGAGGTTCTGGGGAGAGCGGTGGGGCGCCGAGGCAGCGCCGCGCGTGGCGGGGGTGGTCATGGGGTCCTTCGAATGGTGGGGGCGGGCCGCTGGACGGGACCCATTCCGACCCCGCAGCGACCCGACAGGGCGACGGATCATACACAACCACACTTGCCTATGCTCTGCGTGCGCGAGTACGCTCGCGTGTGGTAGCTAGGGCTGAGACAGTGCCCCGAGCACCAATTCGAGAGGCCCACGCTTGCGTGGGCCTCTGCGCTTTTCCGCAGTGTCCGCTGTGCCCTGCACAATGGTCAGATGCTGCTGGCGTACATCGACGAGATCGGCGAGCCGGGCGCCTACGTCGGCCCGGACCATCCTCGCTTCCGGACAAGCCCAGCCTTCGGTTATGCCGGATTCGTCATGCCGGAGTCTGCCGCACGAGGCTTTGGGGCGAAGTTCACCGCGCTGAAGCGTCAGCTGTTCGCCTCGGAGATCGACCGAGCGGAACACCCCGGACGGTGGGAGTTCAAGGGGGCCAATCTGTTCCGACCGGATACCCCCGCGCGCTTTCCGCAGCAGCTCCGCGTATTCGATGCGCTCGTGCGGTCCGTCGTTGACCACGGCGGCAAGCTGTTCTACTACGCCGACGAGAAGCAGCGTGGGACGCCCAAGCAGATCGGCCTGGACGTCGAGAAACGCGAAGCCGACGCCATGCGGGAGACTCTGAACCGTCTGGCCCGCCATGCCCACCATCACGGGCATAACCTCATGGTGATCATCGATCAAATCAATGAGAAGACGCGAGTCGAACGCGTTGCATCGATGTATGCCCACATCTTCAGCCGAGCCGGCGACTTTCCGGAGATGCGGTGCATCGTGGAACCGCCCATGCACGTGGACAGTTCGCTGAGCTCCAACGTGCAGTTCGCCGACTGGGTCGCCGCCGCCGTCACACGCGCTGTCGATCACCAGCTCAACGACTTGTCCAAGTACGCCTGGGTCACCGACCCCCAGCGGCTGGCATCCATGAGGGGCAGCTTCACCTACGAGTCTAAACTGCACCTGTGGAACCGCGGCGTGCAGGACTTCAACCACTCTGAGCTGTTCCACCGCGAACGGCGGCTTGCCCCGACCCCGTATGGACAGCTTCTGGGGGCCTCGGTGGACCCCGCGGCGGCGGAGAAGATGGCGAAGATCTGGCGCTCGGGACACTAAGACCTGGCGCCGCTGATAGAGATCGCCCCGGCCCTGCGTCAGGCGGAACACAGCCCCGCATATTCTGGTCCTCCGCGGGCTGCGAAGGACCAGAATATGCGGGCGGCGGGTGGACCACCTGGCGACACCGTTGCCGACGCGTTCATTCAACGCGCGGGGCATGCCCGGGCGTCACTGGGACAGGTTGTCGATCGCGTACTGCGCCTGGTCGGGCGTGAACTCCTCACCGTACTCCGAGACCAGTTGGTCGTAGATCGCAGACGGCGACATGTCCATCATCTCCTGATAGCTCTTCGCTTTGGCCAGCGCATTGGCATTCCAGTCCACGTCCGTCATGTTGTCGATCGCGTACTGCGCCGCTTCTGGTGAGAACTGCTCACCGTACTCGGAGACCAGCTGGCCATAGATGCCCATCTTGGACATGTCCATGTTCTCTTCGTAGCTGTACGCCTTGCGAAGCGCCGACTGGTACTCCATCGGCACATCCCCGGCCTCATGCTCGGCTGCCGCTTCCGTCTCCTCCGAGAGCGTCGGCGTGGGCTCAGGGGTGGGCGTGGGCTCCGATGCAGGAGCAGACCCCGCAGTAGGGGTCGAGGTCGACGATGCAGCCGGCGTGGAGGATGCGCCCTCGGACGCGCCGTCCACCTCCAGCGCCGCATACTCCGGGATGCGGTTAATGATGGGCGTCATGTTCTCAACGAACCTGTTGAGTTCCTCACCGGGCTGGTAGCAGTCGGTGGCTGCACCGGTCACAGACTGCACGATGTCCTGCATTGGCATCGTGTACCTGCCACCGCCCGACTTCACAATGCGCTGGATCTCCTCAGGCTCGGCCATCAGACGGTCCAAGGTGTCGAGATACTTGGGATGGGCGACCGCGCGCAGCTGATCGCCCTGCTCCACCAACCCCGCCACGCGACGATCCCTATCGCTCATGACGAGGTCTTCCATGTAGAAGTCCACGCTGAAGTCCAGGACGTCTAACGCAAGACCACCGCGGTTGCCTGCCAGCTGTTCGCACGTCTCGGTGGCCGTCAGCTGCATGGGGCTCTCCGAGGCGGCGGGCGTCGGCGACACCGCCGAAGAAGACGAGGACAATGAGGATTGGGAGCTAGACGGCCCCGGTCCCTCCTGACCGGAACAGCCGGTGGCCACGAGCAGGAGGGGCAGGAAGAGGAGGAGTCGCTGAGCGCGCATAAGAAAACTCTCCGTGACTGATGTGCGAGCCTCGAACCAAGCGCTCTTGCGGCTGAAATGGGTGCCAGTGAGAGTGAGCCGCCCCCTTCATTCGGTCCGGACGTTCTGTGAGTCGTCGGTTTCCATTTGATGGGTGCACTGCCGAGCGTACTCGGCTGGGGTTAGGTAGCCGAGCGAGGAGTGCCGGCGGTGGTGGTTGTACTCGTCCTTC